>JASHUG010000504.1 GCA_030040155.1 Streptosporangiaceae bacterium
AGCGGGCGCACCACGATCCGGTCTTCGAGCGGCTTCAGAACAACCTTGGTGGCGGTCGTCACGATCTGACCTCCCCCTCCGGAAAGGGCTAGCTGATTTAGAGAGTTCGGACACGTCGGCCTGCCGTCGCGGGTGCCAGACCACCGGTCGCATTAGCACTCTACCCTAGTGAGTGCCAGTCCCGCACTGTAGCCCCCCAGCAGTACCGCGTCAAACCCGCTGGCCTGCCGTCGCGGTGATCGCCGTGACCGGCAGCGACGAATCGGCCGGGAAGTCCATCGCCGACGCGGCCACGCCCCGTGCCAGCAGCTCGGCGCCGAGCGCCGCCACCATGGCCCCGTTGTCAGTGCATAGCCCGGGCCGGGGCACGCGCAGGCGCACGCCGGCCGCCTCGCACCGCTGCGCCGCCAGCGCCCGCAGCCGCGAGTTTGCGGCCACGCCGCCGCCGATCACCAGGTGCTCGACACCGTGGGCCAGGCAGGCGTCGACGGCCTTGCGAGTCAGCACGTCCGCGACCGCCTCCTGGAACGAGGCGGCCACGTCGGCGACCGGGACCGGCTCGCCCGCCGCCTCGCGCGCCTCCACCCACCGCGCGACCGCGGTCTTCAGGCCGGAGAAGGAGAAGTCGCTGGTCCCGTCCCGATATTTAGCGCGCGGAAACGGAACGAAGTCGGCATCGCCCCCACTGCCGGCTGCCCGGTCGATGTGGGGCCCGCCGGGGAAGGGCAGCCCCAGGACCCTGGCCACCTTGTCGAATGCCTCGCCCGCGGCGTCGTCGATCGTCGCGCCGAGCGGAACGATCTCGGTGGCCACGTCGGGCACCAGCAGCAGCGAGGAGTGGCCGCCCGAGACCAGCAACGCCACGGCGGGCGCGGGCAGCGGGCCATGCTCGAGCCGGTCGACGGCGACGTGTGCGGCCAGGTGGTTCACGCCGTACAGCGGCTTGTCCAGGGCGAGCGCGTAGGCCTTGGCCGCGCACACGCCGACCAGCAGCGCGCCGGCCAGGCCAGGTCCGGCCGTCACCGCGATCGCGTCTACCTGCGCCAGCGTGACGCCGGCAGCGTCCAGCGCGCGCTGCACGGTCGGCACCATCGCCTCCAGGTGCGCCCGGCTGGCGACCTCGGGCACGACCCCGCCGAACCTCGCGTGCTCGTCGACGCTGGACGCCACGGCATCGGCGAGCAGCTCGTGTCCGCGTACCAGGCCCACGCCGGTCTCGTCGCACGAAGTCTCGATCCCGAGTACCAGCGGCGCAGCCGTGGCCAGCCCGGGCCCTGCCGATGCTGTCACCGGCCACCTCCGCTCGCCAGGCCCGGCTCCACCTGTTCGGCCTCGGATTCGACCGACAGGTCGCGGCGCATGACGATCGCATCCATGCCAGACGGCTGGTAATAGCCCCGGCGAATGCCGATCTCGCTGAATCCCCACCACTTGTACAGGCGCTGCGCCCGCGTGTTGTCCGCCCTGACTTCCAGCAACACCTCGCGGCAGCCGCGCCGCCTCGCCTCGGCCAGCAGCGCGGCGAGCAGGCGCGATCCGATGCCGTGACCCCAGCTGGCCGCGGCGACGGCGATCGTCAGCACGTCAGCCTGCTCTCCGGCCGTCAGCAGGCCGGCGTAGCCGATCAGCGCTCCGTCCCGCTCGGCCACCAGGTAATAGCGGCTCTCCGGCTGCTGCTCGAGCTCACCGATGAGCATCCGCCGTGACCAGGCCTCCTCGGCGAACAGCGCGTCCTCGAGCCCCAGCACGCCGGACAGGTCGTCCTCGGTCATCAGGCGCAGTCGCAGTTCACTCACGGCCGGACCCGCCTGGCCGGGCTCGGCTCGGTGACGCGCTTCGGCGGGCCGGGCTCCCTGGCGTCGGGCCTGCGCAGGTACAGCGGCTCGGGCGGCGCCGGCCGGGCGCCCTCGGCCCGGCGCCGGACCGCGAGTTCCGCCAGCCGTGCCGCCGACGGGAATAGCGGCCCCAGCGGTTCGGCGGTCAACTCCGGGTAGAGGGCCGCGCCCTCCCCCGCCACGGGGTAGCCAGCCGGGACGTCCGCGGGCCTGCTGACCTGCGGTCCGCGTAGCCGCGCCTCGTTACCCGCGTAAAGGGCCCAGTAGACCTCACGCCTGCGCGCGTCGGTGGCGACGATGAACTCCTGGTGTGCGTCCACCTCGGCCGCGATGACATCCAGCGTGCACATGCCCTCAACCGGGATCCGGAGCGCACTGGCCAGCACTTTCGCGGTGACGACCCCCGCGCGCAGCCCGGTGTACGGGCCGGGCCCGACACCGACGGCCAGGTCGGTGAGGTCGGCATGGCTGGCCCCGGCACGGCGCAGTACCTTCTCGATCGCGCTGGCCAGCAACTCGCCGTGCCGGCGGGCGTCGACGGCCGAGTCCGCCGCGATCACACGGGAGCCGTCATGCAGAGCTACGGTCACCGCCGGGGTCGCGGTATCAAAGGCGAGCAGCAGCACGGTAGCCCAGCCTAATGCGGCGACAGCGCCACATTGACGGCCGGGAAGTGGGCCGGCCGGGTCAGGCGGTCGGCTGGGCCAGCGCCTTGCCCAGCACGCTCTTGGCGGCGGCCTGAGCTCCTGCCTGCAGCGTGGTCAGCGACACCGGGCCGAACCCGCCCGAGTCCTGGCCGGTCAGCTCCGCCGTGACGATCACGTTCCGGTCCAGGATCATGATAGTGACGACGTCATCGCGGACACGGCCCACGTGCTCGAGCGCAACCGCCATGAATGCCTGCTTGCCCAGGCCCGCCACCGGCGTGATCGAGGCCGGCGGCAGCGGCGACTTCTTCGGCGGGTGGGCAAGCGCCTGGCGGGCCGCAGCAAACTGGTCCAGAGCGTTATCCGAGGCACTCCCGTCGCCCGAGGCGGCCGCGAAGGGCTCATAGGACTCGGCCGCGACCGCCAGCACCAGGAACGTGGGCCTGCGGTCGACCGTGAACGTGCACTGGCTGTCCGTGCTGGACAGGGACGTCGCCACCGGCTGGCCGGCCGATGGGAGGAACGCAGTAAGCACGGCCGGGCTGACGGCGGAGCACGTGTCCGGCACCGACTTGAACTCACCGGGCTGCAGCGAAGTCACATAGGGGAGCTTGGCCGGAGTGTGCTTGGTGACCGACTCGACGATGACCGCCGCGACCACGCATACGACAATCGCGAGGCCGCAGTACAGATAGACGCGGCGCCTGGACCGGCGCAGCCGGGCCGCGGCGGCGCGGCGGCCGGAACGCCTGGCCTGCCGGGACGAGGGTGCCTGACTCGGTGGCTGCTGCCCATCGTTTGGCCACTCTGGCCGCTCCTCGCCCTCCCAGGCGTCGGCCACTCCGTCCTGCGGATGGCGGACGGGCGCGGCTGTGCGCAGCCGGGCGCCGCCCGGCCTGCCGGTACTGACCGGGGGTCCGGCCCAGGGCGGCAGGTCCGCCTCGGATTCGGGGCCGAACGCGTCCTGCTGCGTCCAGGTGGGCTGGCGGTCGGCGCGATCGCCCCGCTCACGCCGTTCTGGCCGTTCTGGCCGGGCCGGCCGTTCTGGCCGGGCATGCCGCTCACGGCGCTCGGGGCGGAAATCGGCCTGTGGCGGCCCGTCCTCACGCGGATCCCGGTCATAACCGCGACGGCCGAGATCACGCCCGCGGGGTGGGCGACCGGGCGGTGGGCCCTGCTGAGCCAAGGCGCGCCTCCGGGGGTTAGCGCCGGACCGCGGCTAGCCACGGCAAACGACGAGGATTACCCGGCAGTGTAGTAGCGCGAACCGTGCCGCGGAGGACAATTCGGCCCCCGGCCAGCCCTGGCCTCAGCCGGAGAGCGCCCGCCGGGCGGCGTCACTCGCCCCACGCCAGCGCTGTCCCCAGCCGGTTACGCGGACGGCCCTGACCTGATCGGCTTCGCCGTCACCGTACGGCTCCTGGCTGGCAGCGCGGTCCGAGGGAGGCGGTCGTCGGCCCTGGCTAGCACCGGGCCGTGCGTCGATCCGGATCGACAGGAAGCTGTCGGCCAGGCCTTCCACCAGGCCCTCGCCCCACTCCACGATCGTGACCGACGTAGCCAGGTCGGCGTCGAGGTCCAGGTCATCTACCTCGGCCCGGCTGCCGAGCCGGTAGGCGTCGGCGTGCACGAGGTCAGGCCCGCCCGACAGGCTCGGGTGCACCCTGGCGATGACGAAAGTCGGGGAGGTGATCGGGCCGCGCACGCGCAGGCCGGTGCCGATTCCCTGTGCCAGCGTGGTCTTGCCGGCGCCGAGCGGGCCTGAGAGCACGACCAGGTCGCCGGCCGACAGCAGGCCGGCCAGCCGCTCGCCGAGGCGGGCCATCCCCGCGGCGGTCGGGATCAGCGCCTCCTGCTCGAACGCGGGCCCGCATTCGGGCTGGTCCAGGGTGCCCGCCGAGTCGTCCGGCCAGCCACTCACGACAGCACGCTCCACGACAGCCCGATCACGACCGCCCGCCGCGCGGACTCGCCCGGTCCGCCGCGACGGCGGCCAGATCGGCGATCTCCTTGGTGACGATGTCCGGGCGCTCCAGGATGATCGCGTGGCCAGCCCCCGGCACGATGATCAGGCTGGCACCGGGGATGCCCTCGGCCAGTTCCCGCGCCAGCCGCGGCGGGATGAGCCGGTCCTCCTCGCCGGCCAGCACGACGGTCGGCACCTGGCCGAGCACCGGCAGAACGGAGCGCTTGTCGTGCTCGCGCAGCGTGGGGAAAAAGCCGGCCACAACCTCGATCGGGGTGGCGCGGATGACGCGCTCGAGGAAGTCGACCGCCGTCGGGCTGACGTCGATGTCCCCGAACGCAATGAGCCGCGTGGACAAGAACGACAGGTCTCCGGCTCCCGACCGCAGGCGCTCGACGAGCTCGGCCCGGCGCCCGGTCGCCGAGCCGCGCAGCACGGTCGGTGTCAGCAGGCGCGCAGCCGGCCGCAACGGCGCGGGCAGGTAAGCCCCTGGATCGAGCTTCGCGGCCGCCGTCGAGATGAGCGCGACGCCCGCGACCGTCGTGCCGAACAACTCGGGCTGCTGGGCCGCGAGTGCCATGATCGTCATGCCACCCATCGAGTGGCCCACCAGCACGACCGGGCCGCTCGCGGGCACGGTGGCGGCGAGGACCGCCGAGAGATCCTTCCCGAGCTGGTCGATGGTGAGGTGCTCTCTGGCCGAGCGGCCGGATCGCCCATGGCCGCGCTGGTCCCAGAACACCAGCCGCGTGTCCTGCTCAAGATCCTGCCGCTGGTAGTGCCAGACGTCCTGGCTGAGGGTGTACCCGTGGCAGAACACGATCGTGACCGGTGCGTCGTCAGGACCGCTGATCTCCGCGTGCAGCGGGACGCCGTCGTCGGCCAGTACCGTCACGGGCCGGCCTCTCAGCTGGCCGAACGGCTCGAGGGCAGCCGGATCCGGCTGCGTCCGCATCCGGCCGACCGCTACCTTCTCGGCTGCTATGACCGCGCCGACGCCGGCCGCGGCGATCCCGGCTGCCAGCCCGGCCGTGCTAGTGAGCCGTCGCCACCTGGCCACTACTTCTCCCGTCCACGGCATGCTCACGATCGCTCCCGGCGCCAGCTACTCCCGAGTAGGTTCTTGGCACCTTACCGGTGAACCGGGTGACGATCTCATAGGAAATCGTGCCAAGCCGGTCGGCCCACTCCTGCGCCGTCGGCTCGCCCGAGTCCCCTGGGCCGAACACGATGACGTCGTCGCCGGCCTCGGCCACTGCGTCGCCGCCGAGGTCGAGGACCACGTGATTCAGGTTGACCGTGCCGGCAATCGATACCCGACGGCCCCTGACCGCGAGCAGGCCGGCCATGTTCGTGGCGTGCCGCGGTATGCCCTCGTTATAGCCAAGCGGCAGGACCCCGAGGGCGGTCTCCCGGTCGGTGACGTAGCGGTGGGCATACGACACCGGCGTTCCGGCGGGCACCCGCTTCACCTGGATCAGCCGGGCCCGGAGCGTCATGGCCGGGCGCAGCCAGTCGGGCACCCCGCCTGGCAGCGTGCTGAGGCCGAACACCGCGCCGCCCGGCCGGACCAAGTCGAAGTAGGCGTCGGGCAGCGTGAGGGTGGCCGGGCCATTCGCCAGATGGCGGACCTCGGGCCTGACCCCGGCCCGCTCGGCCAGCGCTATTGCTGACCTGAACGCGTCAATCTGCTGGCCGATGGACGGGTGATCGGCGATGTCCGCGGATGCCAGGTGTGACCACAGGCCCACGACCCGGACCAGGCCGGC
>JASHUG010000076.1 GCA_030040155.1 Streptosporangiaceae bacterium
CCGGCAGGACCGAGCTGAGGCCGGCGACTTCGACCGGGCCGACCGCGCCCAGCCGGGCGGCCGCCTCGGCGCCAGCGCGGTTCGCCGATACCACGGCCTCGGCGAGCGGCGCGCCGCGGAGCAGCTCGCCGATCATGGCACCGGCGAACGAGTCGCCAGCCCCGGTGAGGTCGCGGACTGTGACATTGGTTACGCCCTCGGACACCGGGGCTATGCCGTCGGGACCGACGATGAGGGCCCCGGCCGCGCCCTGCTTCACTACGACCGGGGTACCCCAGCCGCTCGCGGCCGAGACCGCCGCTTCGACGGAGCCCTCGCCGGTGAGCGTGATCAGCTCCGCCTGGTTTGGCACGAACACGTCGGCCAGCGGAATGCACTCAAGCACCGACTCGGTTGACCGGCCGATCCCGTCCAGCGACACGTCCAGGTAGATCCTGGTGCCCTGGGCACGAGCCATCCGCAGGAAGTCGGGGACGCCCGGCCGGGCATGCACGTAGCACCAGGCGGGCCGGTACCTGCGCAGCACGTCGGTCCAGCGCGGCAGCTCAGGTGGCTCCTGCTCGGGATGAGGCGGCACATGGGTAACGAAGGAGCGGTCGCCGTCGTAGTTGAGGACCATCGTGATGCCGGTGGCCCGGCGCGCCACCCGGACCGACGGCGAGAGGTCCACGCCCACGCGCTCGCAGTGCTCGGTAACGACGCGGCCGCCAAGATCATCTCCCAGCTGGGTGCAGACCCCGGCCCTAGCACCGGCCCTGGCCGCGGCAGTCGCACTCGTGACCGCGCCCCCGACGGAGATTGCGAATTCGTCGGCGAAAATCTCCTGGCCCGGCCTGGGCAGCGCCGGCACATGCCCGAAGACCAGCTCAAGGAATACCGAGCCGAAGGAGATCACGTCCATCGCGACGATCCTGCCAACTAGCTGGTGGGTGGGGCAAATCGGGGTACCGGCGGGGAAATACCGAGGCGCGGTCGCGGTCTAGGGGAAGATGGGCGGGTGAGCACTGACGCCCAGGCGACGACCGCCGCATCGGCTCAGCCCGCTGATCTCCCCCGGCCTGCCGAGTCTGCCTGGACGCCCGCGGCACCGCCGGAGCCTGCCTGGCCACAGCCGCAGCCGGTGGCCGCGCGCCTGACCAAGGCGGCCATCTTCCTGGTGGCGGTGCTCGAGCCAGGCGACGCTGCGGAAGACGGGGCGCGTAGCCTCTGCGCCGATATTTCCGCGCTGGTCAGGGCGGTCGGCTTCCGCGACCTGAACGGCTACCTGTCCTGCGTGACCGGACTCGGCGCGCAGGCGTGGGACCGGCTCAGCGGGCTGCCTCGTCCGGCTGGGCTGCACCCTTTCCGCGAACTGCGGGCCGGCGGCCGGCATGCGGTCGCCACGCCCGGAGACCTGCTCTTTCACATCCGCGCGGCCCGATTGGACCTGTGCTTCGAACTCGCCGCGCAGATCACCGGCAGGCTGGCGGGCGTGGGATCGATCGTCGACGAGGTCCACGGCTTCAGCTACTTCGATGAGCGAGACCTGCTGGGATTCGTAGACGGCACCGAGAACCCGACGGGCCCGGACGTCAGCCGCGCCGCAATCATCGGGACGGAGGAGCCCGACTACGTCGGGGGCAGTTACGTCATCGTGCAGAAGTACCTGCACGACCTGGACGGCTGGAACGCGCTGCCGGTGGAGCAGCAGGAAAAGATCATCGGCCGGACGAAGCTGTCCGACATCGAACTGGATGACGCGGTGAAGCCCACTTCCGCGCACAACGCGCTTACGACCATCGTCGTCGACGGCGAGGAAGTCGACATAGTTCGCGACAACATGCCGTTCGGGCAGGTCAGTACCGGCGAGTACGGCACTTACTTCATCGGCTACGCGCGCTCGCCTGCCACCACAGAGCAGATGCTGCAGAACATGTTCATCGGGTCGCCGCCGGGTAACTACGACAGGATCCTGGATTTCAGCAGGGCAGTCACCGGCTCGCTGTTCTTCGTACCGTCGCAGACCATGCTTGACGGGTTCGAGGACCTGGGCGGCACGCCCGCACTTGACCCGTCAGTCCCGCCAGTTCCACCTGACCCATCGGCACCGTCCGCACCACCGACGCCACCGACACCACCGGTACTGTCCGGTGACGACGGCTCACTGAACATCGGCAGCCTGCGAGGAGACGCATGACGACCAACAACCTGCACCGCGAGCTGGCGCCCATTTCCGACCAGGCCTGGAGCGAGATCGAGGCGGAGACGGCGCGGACGCTCAAGCGCTACCTCGCCGGACGGCGGATCGTGGACGTGCACGGGCCAGAAGGTCAGGCGCTGTCCGCGGTCGGCACCGGGCATCTGAAGGGGATCGAGTCGCCGGCCGAGGGCGTACGAGCTCGCCAGCGCGAGGTGCTCCCGCTGGTCGAGCTGCGGGTGCCCTTCACGCTCAGTCGAGAGCAGATCGATGACGTGCTGCGCGGCGCGCAGGATTCAGACTGGCAGCCGGCCAGGGACGCGGCCAGGCAGATCGCGTTCGCCGAGGACCAGGCCATCTTCTCCGGCTACGCCCCGGCCGGAATCGGCGGCATAGCGCCAGGCGCCAGCAATCCTCCGCTGATCCTGCCGGCCGAGCTGGCGGCCTACCCGATGGCGTTCGCGCAGGCAGCCGGTCAGCTGCGCGCCGCCGGGGTGGACGGCCCTTATGCCGCCGTCCTGTCGGCCGAGGCTTACACCGCGGTCAGCGAGGCCAGCGACCATGGCTACCCGATCATCCGCCATCTGCGGAATGTTCTCGACGGCGACCTGATCTGGGCCCCGTCGATTACCGGCGCGATTGTCCTGACCGCCCGCGGGGGCGACTTCAGCCTGTACCTCGGGCAGGACATGTCCATCGGCTACCAGTCCCACACCGACACCGATGTCGTCCTGTACCTGCAGGAGACGATGACGTTCCAGCTGCTCACTGCGGAGGCGGCCGTCGCAATGCTGGCTCCTTCCGCCAAGGGCCGAGCGTCCTAGCCGGGGCCGCCGCCTATCGCGGGCCGCTCATCTCCGGACGGCGACGGGAGTATGACGGTCCCTCGCGCCGCCGGGGCCGCAGGGCGCCTGTTTACCGAGAATTCCGCCGGATCCCTCAACGTTTCAGAGTCCAGACCGGCGTCGTCCCCATAGCCGCAACATTGCCAGCCGATCATTTGTGCTGACCCATTCCGCGAAAATCGGAGGGACTTTAATGCCACTGCACGTGATCGGAAGCGCTTTGCTGGCCGCCATGGTCACTGCGACGGGCCACGCGAGTGCGGGCCGGGCGGCCGACCCGCCGCCCGGTTTCACGCCCGCCGCGATGCAGGCGGCCCGACATCATGCCAGCGAGCACACGGCCGTGTTGTGCAAGGCCCGCGAGTGGGAGTGGCTGCCGTCCGGCCTCGTCGCTTACAACGACGTCTTCGGTCGCCACTACTCGGAGTGCATCAGCGTCCGGCCGTCCGGCTTCAAGATCGTGCGGGCCCGGACCGGCTGGGAGTGGGGAGCATATCCCGACGTGTTCGTCGGCTGCGAGTACAACGTCTGTTCCCGTGCTGCCTTACCGCAGCGCCCGATTCGCGACTTCACCAAGCTGACAATGACGCTGTACACGCGGTTCGAGGCCACCGCCGGCGATGACGCCACCGACTGGTGGTTCAACCGCTCGCGGCCTGGCCGCTCGCGCAGTCATCCCAACGGCGCCGAGGTCATGGTCTGGCTGGCGTGGCGAGACGTCCCGATGCGCAACGGGTACAAGGTCAGCCTCGACGGCCAGACCTGGTACGTGGAGCACTGGCTGGCCTACGCCGACCACACCCACTGGCAGTACATCCAGCTCCGCTGGCTCGGCCCTCATCGCAACCCGTCGGTCGAGCTCAACATGCTGCCCGTCATCCGCTACTTCGAGCGGCTCGGCTGGGTGCGGCCCGGCTGGTATCCGTCCTCCCTGGACGCAGGATTCGAGGTCATAAACGGCGGCGTCGGCGACCGCATCGTCAAGTACGCCGTCAGCATCCGCGTCAGGTAGTGATATTGCGCGGCTAGGCGACCGACCGATCAGTTCGGGCTGTACGGCGAGTACCGCAGGTCAGGAGCCGGCGTCGCGGTCAGCGACCGGAGCATCTGGCTTTCCCTGGCCAGCAGGGCCCGCTCGGCCGTAAGCCGTCGCACCGCGTCGGGCTCTTCGAGCAGCCCCTGCTTGACCGGCAGGTCGACCACGATGGAAGCGGCGACCAGGTACGACATCAGAACGGGCTCGTCCGGCAATTCGGGCACGGTCACCCGGGCGCCCCCTCGTTCCGCCAGCAAGTCGAGATAGGACCGGAACGCCTCCTGTACCGCGCAGACTGCGCCCGTGGCCGCCGCCTCGTCGCCCGGCTCGTCAGGCAGCAGCCCGACGTCCCCGCGGAAATAGGGCGCAGGGTCCTCCAGACCGAGGAGCCGGAACCGATGCACTCCGACGGTCACAAGGTCATAGCGGCCGTCCGGATACCGCTCGACCTGCCGCAACCTCGCCGTGCAGCCGGTCTGGTAGAGCGCGGAAACGCCGTCGACGCCGGTCTCGCGCCCGTGCCGGATCGCGATCACGCCGAACTCCTGCGGCTGCGGGCCGGTCAGGAGGTCGGCGACAAGCTGCCGGTACCGCTCCTCGAAGATGTGCAGCGGCAGGACCAGGCCGGGATAGAGCACCGTGCCGAGCGGGAACAGCGGCAGTCTGGTGCTCATAACCCCGACATTACGCGCCGCTCAAGCCGGTGATCGGCCTGCGCCGCCGGTCGCGGCGCAATCGGCTGGACAGGACCGGCTAAACTCGATCTCACAGGCGATGATCCGGCCATCACCGGGGAGCTTCCGGAAGAAAGGGCTGCTCAGCCACCTGGCGGGGCGGCCTTAGTAGAACCGGGCGGGTCCGGCCCGTCATAGCCGGCCAGACGAGCGGTCGCGGGATGCGGTCCGCCTCGAGGGTGCCGTCAGCGCACCGGAGGGGCGAAGGCCGGGGACGGCGGCAAGCGAGGTGGTACCGCGGTTCGCCCGCGCGGGAGCGGGTGCGTCGTCCTCGCAGCACTTGCCGACTAAGCAACCCGGTGCCCGGCAGGCAGCGGGCCGCCCGCAAGGAACACCGCCGATGACCGTTTACCCCCGCGCGGAGACCGCCAAGGCCGCTGGTCAGTCCGCGAACGGAGTGCCGTCTCAGCCCAACTTCCCCGAACTCGAGGAAGGCGTGCTGGCCTACTGGGCCGATAACGACACGTTCGCAGAATCCGTCAGGCAGCGGCCGGCGGAGAACGACTTCGTCTTCTACGACGGACCGCCGTTTGCCAACGGCTTGCCGCACTACGGCAGCCTGCTCACCGGGTACGTCAAGGACGTCGTACCGCGATTTCGGACCATGCAGGGCAAGCAGGTCGAGCGCCGGTTCGGCTGGGACTGCCACGGGCTGCCCGCCGAAGTCGAGGCCGAGCGGCTGCTCGGCATCTCGGGCAAGGCCGAGATCCTGGCCATGGGCATCGACAAGTTCAACCAGGCCTGCCGCGAGTCCGTCCTGCGCTACACCCGCGAGTGGCGCGAGTATGTCACCCGTCAGGCCCGGTGGGTCGACTTCGACCACGACTACAAGACGCTCGACCTCTCCTACATGGAGAGCGTCATGTGGGCATTCAGGCAGTTGTGGGACAAGGGCCTGATCTACGAGGGCTTCAAGGTCCTGCCGTACTGCTGGCGGTGCGAGACCCCGCTGTCCAACCACGAGCTGCGGATGGATGACGACGTCTATTC
>JASHUG010000505.1 GCA_030040155.1 Streptosporangiaceae bacterium
AGCCGGCCAGGTCGACGCCATCTCAAGCGCGAGCGGCGAGACCCTCTACCGGCGCTGCCGCACCGACACCCATCATCACCACCTGATCTGCCGCAACTGCGGTCGTAGCGTCGAGGTCGAAGGCAAGGCGGTTGAGCGCTGGGCCGAGCAGGTCGCGGCCGATGCTGGATTCTCCGACGTCGGGCATACCGTAGAGCTTTTCGGGCTTTGCCCAGATTGTTCAACTTGATTGGCATTCCTGCGGTTTAGTAGTCCTCGTCAGAGAATCCTGGCCGGCCTAGCGAGCGGGCAGCTCCGACTCACCCACGTGCTCGGCTAGCCAGTCGTCGAGCGGGCGCGTGGCCGCGAGGAAGTCGGTGATCCGGGTCCTCGCGGCCGCGGTGCCGAGCCACGCCCCGGCCGGCCACTCCTTCCAGGCCGTGAGTCCCTTGCATCGCAGCAGCTCAATCCGCGGATGGTCAGCGGGGTAACCCCTCGGCGCGGCCTTCAGAGTCTCGTGGCCGCCGACCGCGATATCGTGCGCGCGCACGTCATCGATCACCGTCTCCAGCGCGCCGCCGGAAGTCGCATCGGCGACAGCCTTCCGGTACCGGTCGAGTTGATCGGGCGCCATGTAGTGCATGCCACTGCCTGCGGCCAGGCCCGTTACGGACAGCTGGATGTAACCATCGCCGATGACCGCGCTGATGTTCGTCTTGTACGGAGACTTGTCCTTGCTGAACCGAACGTCGCGGTACGGCCGGAAGATCTTTCCCTCGCCGTGCTCAGGGCCGAGTTCGTTCAGCAGCTCAGTCATCGGGCCCAGCACGCTGTCCTCGTACGTCTGCCTGTGCGCGAGCCAGTAGGTCTTGGAGTTATCGGCCGCCAGACCTTCGTAGAAGTCGAGCGCCTCCTCCGGCCAGCCCCGGAATGCCATCTCGCGCCCTTCGTCTGCGGTCGCCGGATCGTCGAGTCTGAGCATGGCATGACGCGGCTGCCTAGTTAACCGCCCAGATCTCTCCGGCGGATCCATAGCAGTCTTCCTGGACCAGCGCGGAGCCGCTGCCGCCGTCGCCCGGGTCATCCAGGCACTTCCCCGAGTAGTCGTTGATCAGTTCGCCGCCCGGCCCGATCAGCCATATCTGGGAGAACTGGGTGCTCCCGTCGCAGAGATTCTGCTCCACGGCCGCGCCGTCCAGCGCGCTACCGGCGAAGCTCGGCCCCGGCACGTCGAAGCAGTTGCCGTTCACCTGGAGGCTGCCGTCCCCGTGCAGCGTGATCAGCTGATCGGGCGTATTTGCATCGCAGCCGAGCACCTCGATCGCCGTCGGTATGTCGTCTGTGGCCGAGCCCGTGGCGCACAAGCCGCTGCCACCCGCTACCAGCGATCCGGCCGGCAGGGTCCAGCGCACGTCCCCGGCCTCGTTGCACGCCCCAAGATCGACCCGCTGGCCGGCCGAAATCCGCGTGACGGCGAGGCACCCGCCGCCGTTGGCGTTCCTCAACATGCCATAGCCCGCTGCGATCCAGCCCTGCGCAGCCGCCCCAGGCTGGCAGGCAGCCAGCACGAGCTGGGACCCGGAGCGTTCCAGGCACTGCGTGCCCGCCGACAGCGTTCCCCCGCCGCCTGGCGCCCTCAGCGCGGTGTAGGTCCAGTCCTGCTGAGCCACGCTGGCGCAGCGCTCGACCGTTACCGCGGAACCCGCTTGGCCGGTTCCGGCATCGAGGCAAAGCCCGATATCGTGCAGGCTCATCCGCCCTGGGGCATCGCCGGTAGTAGTGAGTGACGCGACGCTGACGATCATGAAGCGCACCGATCCGGTCTGGCCGGTCGCCGCATCCTTCGCGGTGACGGTCACCGCCGCGGAGGCCGGAGCCGACGGAAGCACACCGCTGATGACGGCGTTGGTGGATCCGGGAATCGCCCTGATCGAAAGCCCCGGCGGTAGCCCGGTCGCGCTGTAGAGCAGGGCAGTCGCCTGCTGCCGCGCGTCTAGCCCGGTGAGCCGCAGCCAGAATCTGGCCCCAGCGGCCACGTCCTGCGTGCCCGGGTCCGGAAGCGTCACCGGCCGGGCACCGTGGTCGGCGAAGGCGCCGGGTCCGTCCGGCGTGCCCAGTCCGGTCGGCCCGTTGTAGCCGCGGACCGCGTTGCAAAGGTACTGGCGGCTGGGCTCGCAGGTGCCGTTGCTGCCACCGACCACTTTGAACAGGCCGCCGGAGTCCCGATAGGGATACGAGGCCGGGTACGTGCCAGCGGCCGGCGGGCCGGCCAGCGCGTAAACGCCCGTGATGATCGCGGTGGCGACGCTGGTGCCGCCAATCTCCAGCCACGGCCCGTCGTCGGCGTAGGCGTCATAGATGGCGACTCCGGTGTCAGGATCAGCGTCGGCTGACACGTCGTTATCGGTGCGGTTGAGGCAGCCGGCCGGCGTGTCGTCCACCTTCTCGGTCTGCCAGGACGGCTTCGGCTCGAGCATTGAGCAGCCCGAGCCTGTACCCAGGTCGAAGATGCTCCCGTTGCGGCCGGCCACGCCGCCGATTCCCCAGGCCCTCTCGGTCCAGTGACGCCTGACCGATTTGTCCGGCTGCAGCGTGGTGCCGCCGACGGCGGTGACGTACTGGCTGGCCGCCGGGTAACTAACGGCGTAGCCGTAGTCGCCGGACGCGACGGCGATGGCATCGCCTGGATGGTTGAAGTACTTGTCGTACGTGGTTTCGCCGGGAAACTCAGCGCCGGCCCAGCTGTTGTTGATGAACCGGGCTCCGGTAGCGGCGGCGGTCGCCTCGGCCAGGCCAAGGTCGCGGATGCTGGGGTAGCTGGCCTCGACCAGCACGATCCGGCAGTTGGGACAGATCGCCGAGACGAGCTCAAGGTCGACCGTCTCCTCCAGGCCCCAACCCTGGTTGGGCTCCGGCAGCGGAGCGGCCTTGCCCTCCTGGTTCAGCACCCGTACGCAGCCCGTAGCGTAGGTGCAGGGCCGCAGGCCGAATTCGCGGCGGTACACGGCCAGGCTGGCGAGCAGATCGGGGTTGTTGTAGGCGTCGACGACTGCGACCGTCTCGCCGTCGCCTTCCCGTGCCGAGGCCCGCACGAGCCGGTAGGCGCTGCGCAGGCTGGCCGGGCCGTACCCGTACTGGCTCACCGGCGTGATCCCGCTCCGGCCGGCCAGACCTTCTCCTGCCCGGCCGACGTTCCGGAGCACCGCCTGGCAGGTCATCATGCCTTCCTGGCTGGATGGCGGGCAGATCTGCCGCTCGCCGGGTGGCAGGCGGGCCGAATCTGGCCGGGCGGCGGGAGACACTGACGCGGCCGAAGACGGCCCGCCCGATCCGGCCGATGCGGATGCAGCGGACGCGGACGCGACTGGCACCACCAGTACGGCCGACGGCACAGCGAGCGCCAGCAGGCCGACCGCGATCGCAAACCGAGCAACCGCCGCGCGGAGCGGAGTCCGGTCCATATACGCCTCCGGGAGGTCAGGTCACAGATGCGGCCATGACTTGCCTATCCCGGCGGCCGTTCTAACGGAATAGCAGCGCCATAACGGAATCGCTTCGGTCTGGAGACTTCGCTCCGGCCGTGCGGTTCTTACAGGTGACCGAGCACCGGATGGGGTACGTAGGGCTCTTCGAGCCGATTCATCTCCTCATCCGAAAGCGCCAGTTGCTCGGCCGCCAGGGCGTCCTCGAGGTGGCCTGGCTTCGTTGCGCCGACGATCGGCGCGGTCACGCCAGGCCGGTGCAGCAGCCAGGCCAGCGCCACCTGCGCCGGCGGGACGCCGCGTCCTTCGGCCACCTCGGCACACCGGTCCGCCACGTCGAAATCGGCGTCGATCTTGTATAGCGTGTCACCGAACGGATCGCTTCCCGCCCGGACCGTGCGCCGCTCGCCGTCCCTTGTCCTGTTGCCGGCGAGGAACCCGCGCGCGAGCGGGCTCCACGGAATTACCCCGACGCCCTGGTCGATGCACTGCGGGATCATCTCCCGCTCCTCCTCGCGATAGACGAGGTTGTAGTGGTTCTGCATTGAGACGAAACGCGTCCAGCCAAGGGCGTCGGCGGTGTGCTGCGCCTTGGCGAACTGCCAGGCGTGCATGCTGCTCGCACCGATGTAGCGCGCCTTCCCGGCGCGGACGACGTCGTGCAGCGCGCCCATGGTCTCCTCGATCGGCGTCCGGTAGTCCCACCGGTGGATCTGGTAGAGGTCCACGTGGTCCATGTCCAGCCGCTTTAGCGAAGCGTCGATCGCGGAAAGGATGTGCTTGCGGGACAGGCCACCCATGTTCTCGGCCTTACCCATCGGCATATACACCTTGGTGGCGACGACGACTTCATCCCGGCTGAACAGCTTCCCCAGGATCCGGCCCGTGGCTACTTCGCTCGCGCCGCCGGAATAGGTGTCGGCCGTGTCATAGAAGTTAATCCCGGCGTCGGCCGCGGCCCGCACGATCGGCTCGGCCGCATCCTCATCCAGGACCCATGGCCGCTCGCTGTTGTTGCCATAGCTCATCATGCCGAGGCAGACGCGAGAGACGCGCAATCCGGTCGAGCCGAGGTTCACGTACTTCATCTGATCTCCAGTCATCGGGGGCCGCGCTGGACGCTCGCCGATTGCGCCTGCGAGCGTCCGCGCAACGACACTAACCTGGCGCCCGTGGCTGTCAGCGGCGGGCGGGCCCCGCGGCGGCGGCTCGCCCCGCAACCCCGGCATTGGCGCCAGCCAGTCCGGCGGGGTCCTGGCCGAGGCCGCGCTCATTTGTCGTCTCGCGGATGCCGTACCTGGCGTAGACGCGGCGCAGCGGCCCCGGCGCCCACCAGTTGGCCCGGCCGAGCAGCCGCATCGTGGCCGGGACGAGCATGACCCTGACAATGCTGGCGTCCACGATCAGGGCGACGATCATGCCAACGCCGAGCAGCTTGATGAACGTGATACCTGACGCCGAGAACGAGCCGATCACGATCACCAGCAGCAGCGCGGCGCTGGTGATGATGCCTCCGGTGCGCTGCAGCCCGCTCGCGACAGCTTCGGCGTTGTCACCGGTGATGTCGTAGCTCTCGCGGATGCGGGAGAGCAGGAACACCTCGTAGTCCGTCGACAGCCCGAAGATGATGGCAAGCATCAGGATCGGCATCGTCGGCTCGATCGTGCCGGTCGGCGTGAACTGCAGCAGCCCGGACAGGTGGCCTTCCTGGAAGATCCACACGATGACGCCGAATGTCGCCGCAAGCGAGAGCAGGTTCATGACGATCGCCTTGATCGGCAGCACCACCGACCCGAAGGCCAGGAACAGCAACACGAACGTGGCGGCCGCCATCACCATCGCCATCCACGGCACGGTTGCCGACAAGCTGCTGAGCTCGTCCACCAGTTGCGCGGTCTGGCCGCCCACATATGCACGGGCGTCGCTGGGTGCGGGCACTGCCCTGACTCGGCCCACGATCTGCCGGGCCTCCGCCGACAACGGATCTGGCCGGTAGCTGAGATCGACCCTGGCGATGTCGCCCCGCAGGCCGGTCAGCTGGGCGCCCGTCACTCCCGGTACGTGGCGCAGATCCTGCACATAGCCGGCCAGTGCGGCCTGGCGGACCGGCGATCCCGCAACGGGCCCGGCGAAGCGCACCAGCGACTCGATGGGCGCAGACGCATTACCGGGGAAATCCGCCGTCAGCGTCTGCGCAACTTGCCGCACCTCAGCGCCCGCCGGCAGGTCTCGTGCGTCGGAACCACCCCAGCTGACATGCAGGAACGGCGTGCCCAGCGCAAGCAGCGCCACCACGATCACGGCAGCGTAGGCGACCGGCCTGCGCATCACGCTGTGTGCGAGCCGGTACCAGCCCCCGGACTCCGCTGTGTTCTGGCGCTGGACCAAGCGCCGCACCCGCAGCGCGTTGACCCGCGGCCCGAGAATCGCGAGCAGCGCGGGCAGCAGCGTCAGCGCGGCCAGCATATCGACGAGCACCGTGAGAACGCCGCCGTAGCCCATGGACCGCAGGAACACCTCGGGAAACAGCAGGAGGCTGGCCAGCGCCATCGCGACGGTTACTCCCGACACCGCGACGGTACGCCCGGCCGTCGCGACGGTCCGGGCGAGCGCGTCCTCGACCGTCGGCTGCCGGTGCAGCTCTTCGCGGAACCGGCTCACCACGAACAGTCCGTAGTCGATGGCCAGGCCGAGTCCGAGGATCGTCGTGATGTTGATGGAGTAGATCGACACCGGCGTGGCCAGCGTCAGCAGCCGGAGCGCGGCGAACGAGCCGATGATTCCGGTAATGCCGATCGCGATTGGCAGACTCGCCGCGGCCAGGCTACCGAAGATCATCAGAAGCAAGATCAGCATGACCGGCAGGGAAAAGGCCTCGGCCCGGCTGATGTCGCTGTTCACTGCCTTGTTGGTGACGGCTTCAGTCGGGATCTGTCCGCCCGCCTGGACCGTCAAGCCGGGCACAGCCAGGCTGTCCTGGATCGCGTCGAACGAGCTGATCCGGGCGGCATCGCTGCCGCCAGTCAGCTCGAGGACGGCAAACGTCAGGCGGCCGTTCGAACTGACGAACTGCGGTGAGCCGGTCGACCAGTAAGTCGCCACCGATTCGACCCGGCTGCGCGGCAGCCGCGCTAGCGAGCTGGTGACGGCGATCCGGTAGGCCGGCGAGTGAACGCTCAGGTTGCGGCTCTTGTAGAGCACGACGACGTCGTCGGCGTTTCGCCCGAACGCGCTGCTGGCCAGCGTGGCCTCCAGCTCGCTCTGGCTGTTAGACGGCGTGAAGCCCCCAGCCGACTGCAGCCTCCCGAAGACCCCTGTGCCCCAGGCAGCGGCGGCGACGACGGCGAGCACGGCAGCGACCAGAACTAGCCCCCGCCGGCGAAAGATGATGCGTCCCCAGGTCTCGAACATCTGTCTCTCCGCAGCTAGACTCGTTAGCCACCATCGCTTCGGTAAACACCGTAAGCATTTACGATGTAAACTTTTGCATACGGCGATTACACACGTCAACCAGATACGGAGTTGGACCCGAGCCAGGCGCCCGGCAGGCTAGGGTCACATAAACCAACATGCCGGACGAGAAGGAGGATGCGGGCATGGTTCAGGCTGCACCGCTGAGCCGACGTGACCGTGTCCGGGCTGCTACCACCAAGGAGATCCTGGAGACGGCCAGGAAGCTGCTGGTAGAGGAAGGCCCAGCCGCGATCTCACTGCGCGCCATCGCACGCGAGATGGGCATGACGGCTCCTGCCCTCTATCGGTACTTCGGCAGCCACGACGAACTGCTCCGCCACGTTGTGGCCGAGATTTTCACTGACCTGACGGACCACGTTCGGGCGGCAATCCACGCTGCGGACACCGAGGCGAGCGGGAAGATGACCGAGGCCGAGGCCATGGCGGTCAAGCTGATCGCGGGCTGCCGGGGGTTCCGGGCCTGGGCTCTCGAGCACGTGCCCGAGTTCAGCATGATCTTCGGGAGCCCGCTGCCGGGCCTCGAGGTGCTGCACGAGATTCAGCGCGACCCCACGGTCGACTGCGGTTACCGGTTTGGCCAGGTATTCCTCAACCTGTTCGGTGAGCTGTACCGGCGCCGCCCGTTCCCGATCCCGGCCGATGACGAGATCCAGCCGTCCCTGCGCCGTCAACTCACCCGCTACCGGGACTCGGTGAACTCCGACCTGCCGCTTGGTGCCCTGCAGACGTTCCTGCGCTGCTGGGTCCTGCTCTACGGGACGGTGAGCCTGGAGGTGTTCGGACACATGGAGTTCGCACTCGACGACGCCTCGCCGATGTTCGAGCTCATGCTCTCGGACCTGGGGCCGCTGGTGGGCCTCGACGGAGTACTGTCCGCCGGCGTCGCCGCGGATTAGGTACTTCGGCTCGGTCAAGTCCGGTAATTCAGCTCATCCGGGTGCAGCGGGTAGGGCCGCATCATCGGATGCATGAGCACACCACTGCGTCCCCGGACCACCACCGCCTTCTACGCGCAGGCGTCGATCTCCTTCGGCGTCTCTCTGGCCGCCACCGGCCTTGGCATCGCCAATCTCCCACTCAGCGCATGGCCACGGGCGTTCCTCGCAATCGGCCTGCTGTTCACGGTGACCTCCGCCTTCACGCTTGCCAAGTGCGTGCGCGACCGGCAGGAAGAGACCGAGGTCGTCAGCCGGGTGGACCAGGCCAGGCTGGACAAGCTGCTGTCGGAACAGGATTTCCTCCGAGTCGACGGGCGCTGAAGTCAACCCAGAATCCGATCCTGCCCGCGCCGGATGGGCGCGGGCACGGCCATGCGAGCAGGCTCGGGGAAGTCCTCGGTAGTCAGGCCACGTATGGCGGCACGCCGGAGTCCGCGACCATCGGGCGCCCGGCAGCCGCCCAGGCCTGCATGCCGCCGGCCACATTGACCGCCCGCCAGCCCGCCCCGGCTAGCGCCTGCGCCGCCCGCCCGGAGCGATGACCGGACCGGCAGATCACGTAGACGAGCTCATCCTGGGGCACCTCGGCCGTGCGGGCGCCGAGCTCGCCGAGCGGGATGTGGCGTGCCCCCGCGACGTGACCCGCGGCCCACTCGTCGTCCTCGCGGACGTCAAGCAGCCAGGCGTGGTCGGGCACGCTGGCCGCGGGCTCATCAGGAAGTCTCTCCCCCATATCAGGTGTGCTCCTCGCATCGGCGGTGTCTAGTCACCCTACGCGTCCGGGTCGAGGGTCAGGCCATAGGCCAGCAGGCTGACCCCCGGCTGCGGCGACCAGTCCCGCTCGGGCAACCGCAGAAAGCCCGCCTCCTCGTAGAGCCGGTGCGCCACGACCATGTCTGGCTGGGTGAACAGCAGCAACTGCCGGACCTGCTCCCGCTTGGCCCGCTCCATCACCGCGTCCAGCAGTGCGCGACCAATCCCGGCGCCACGTGCCTCCGGCAAGACCGCAAGCGCGCGTATCTCGGCTTCGTCAGGGCTGGTGACTAGCTCACCGGCGGCACCCGAGGTCTGGAGCATGATCGTGCCCACCAGCTTCCCGTCACCAGCGACGGCAGCCAGGACGTGACCGGCGCCGTCGCCCCCAAGGCCGCGCAGGGTCGGCTCATACTCGGATCGGGGAGACAAGAAGCCGTCGGCGCGGTAAGCCGCGACCCGGATCGATCCTATTTCCGCCAGTTCATCCGGTTTCGCATCCCTGATCTCCATTACACCATTTAAGCGCATCTTGGCGCGTGCGCTGCGCCGCAGGGCCTCAGCATGAGGCGAACCGCGCTCGTGCTGGGCCGCCGGTTGGCGCTACCGCGCCTGCGCCAGGAGGCCGAGATCGTGGGCGATTCGCGTGCCGAGGTCGGGATCGACCTTGGCCCAGTAGTCCCTGACCGCGCGCTCCTGGATGAATCGCTCGACGCCCTGGCTCAGGTGCCAGACGACGTTGGCGGCCAGATGATCCCGGTCGGTCTGCGTCATCACCTGCCGGTAAAGCGTACCGGGCTGGCTGAAGTCATCGTCGTCTCGATGCGCCTGGTACGCGGTGCGGGCGATCTCGCCGGCCTCGACCAGCCAGCTGGGGTCGCGATACCGCTGCGAGTCGGCCCTGGGGCCGCCGTAGCTGTTCGGCGCGTAGACCGGCTGGTCCCCGTAGTGGCGGAACCGCATCGGGCCGTCCTTGTTGTAGTTGTGCACCTCGCCGGCCGGCTGGTTCACCGGTAGCTGCTCATAGTTCGGGCCGGTGCGGTAACGGTTGGAGTCGCCGTAGGCGAACATCCGGCCAAGCACCATCTTGTCCGGGCTAGGCCCGATGCCGGGCACCATGTTCGCCACATCGAACCCGACCTGCATGATCTGGGCGAAGAAGTTCTCTGGGTTGCGGTCCAGCACCATCCGGCCGACCGGTATCAGGGGGTAGTCGCGGTGCGGCCACACCTTCGTCACGTCGAACGGATTGAACCGGTAACCGGCCGCCTCCGCGAGCGGCATGATCTGCATCTCCAGGCGCCACGACGGCGGATTGCCGCGGGCGATCGCATCCCAGAGGTCGCGCCGGTGATAGTCGAGATCCTCGGCACGCATGGCCCTGGCCTCGTCGTCGGTCATGTTCTGGATGCCCTGCTCGGTCCTCAAGTGGTACTTCACCCAGAACCTCTCACCGGCGGCGTTCTCCCACATGTACGTGTCGCTGCTGAAGCCGTGCATATGCCGCCAGGATCGCGGCGTTCCCCGGTCGCTCATCAGGATCGTCACCTGGTGGGCCGACTCGGGCGACAGGGTCCAGAAGTCCCACTGCATGTTGTTGCTGCGCAGCCCGCTGTCGGGCAGGCGCTCCTGCGAGTGGATGAAGTCCGGGAACTTCATCGGGTCGCGCACGAAGAAGACCGGCGTGTTGTTGCCGACCATGTCGTAGTTGCCGTCTTCCGTGTAGAACTTGACGGCAAAACCGCGCACGTCACGGTCGGTATCGGCGTATCCCTCCTCGCCCGCCACCGTCGAGAACCGCGCGATCAGGGGTGTGCGCTTGCCGACCTGGCTGAGGAACGCGGCCTTGGTCCACTGCGAGACATCGTCGGTCACTTCGAAGTAGCCGAAGGCGCCGCCGCCCTTGACGTGATACACGCGGTCGGGCACGCGCTCGCGAACGAAGTGGGCCAGCTTGTCGATCAGGTAGGTGTCTTGGAGTAGGTTCGGCCCGCCGCGGCCAGCCGTCAGGGAGTACTCGTCGCTCTCGACCGGGGTGCCGGCGTCCCTGGTCGTGCTCGGTGGCTGGTAACTAGGTTTCTGTTCGTCCTTCATGTGATAGCTCCGCCCCTTCTGGCCTGAACGCGAGAATCGCGACGTCGCCGCACGTGCCGCCCGGCGGCCGCCTGATGGCGATACCCGGTCCGTCAGACACGACACGGCGACCCGCAGGTAACTCGGGCCTCGACATTCCGGCCGCCGATCGTCCGGAGATGCTCCTAGAGTTTCTCCATGGCCATGAGGATTAAGCAGCAGGTGGTGGTGTTCGACGCCGCGGACTTGGCCGCCGAGAGCAGGTTCTGGGCTGGTGTGCTCGGCGGGAGAGTGGATGCCGAAGACGACTGGCACATGGTGGTCGTCGATGGCGAACACCGGGTGGGCGTCCAGCTCGCGCCCAACCACGTCCCGCCCGAATGGCCTGACGGAACTCCGCAGCAGATTCACCTCGACCTCTGGGTCGATGACATCAGCGCGGCTCACGACCACGTCATGTCACTGGGCGCGAAGCTGCTCAAGCCGGCCGAAGAGGCGCCAACCGAGGCGCCGGACAACTACCAGGTCTATGCGGACCCGGCCGGTCACCCGTTCTGTCTCTGCTGGATCAGCCGCTGAAGGCCCCAGGCTGGCCGTTGCTGCTGACCCCCCTACCTGGCCGCCGGCTGGTTCGCGGCGAATATCAGCAGGTCCGCGAGCTCAAAGCTCGTAGCTTCGCGGCTAGGCAGGGCTGGCGTCCACTGCGGGTCTGCGCTCAGGTACGAGTCCGGGTCGGCGCGGAGCAATCCCAGGAGGACTTCGGTGACGATGCGGCCGCCCACCGGTCCGAGGTGATCGCCGTGACCGAAGACCTGGGCTTCCTTGAGGACGTAGAACCATAGCGGGGTACCTGCGGCCCAGCCGGGGCCGACCTGGTCCGCGGTGAGTGGCGTGATCCCCATGGCATCGGCGACGCTCTCTCCCGACGGCAGGTTGGTCGCCGTCCCGCGTAGCAGGTCACGAACCGCGAGCGAGTGGTATGCGTCAACCTCCACGTCGCCGGTGATTTGCTGCGGGAGGCGGATCAGGCTCGCCGGCAGCTTGCCGTCTATGCGCTTGGCGCGTTGCGCGGGGGTGTGACCGGGAAGGTCGAAGAGTTGTCCGAGGTCGACGCGGTGCTCAGGCTTGATCGGGCCGAAACCGACCAGCGCAGGGAAAAGTGGAATCACCGGCCCGCCTGGCTTCAGCTGGTAGGTGTTCCGGATCTGGCTGTGCCCGTAGCGGTAGGCAGCATCCGCAAACTCCAGCGGCAGGCAGGCTTCCCCTGGCGCTGGGGAGAAGAATTGCCCGCCGCGTCTCATCACGTCGTTGACCAGCTCGCTGCCGACAAGGCGGGGCAGGAAGTCGTGCACGACGATCCACTGATAGTGCCTGGTCAGCGTCCTCCTGGCCGCATCGAAAAGGGTGCCCTCGGCTTTCCCGTCCGCCCGGAGGCGGTCCACGAACCCGTTGTGAGCGTGCAGCAGCATCAGGTGAAGATGAGCGGCGAAGATGTGCGCATCATTGCGCGGGTCGCCTATGAGCGCGATGCCCTGGCTGTTGCGCGGCAAGTCAAGCCCGTCAGCGCCGGTCAGCAGCTTGGCCGGGTCACGCAGGTCGTACAGGTACGGTGCGCCGATTGGGCCATCACCGTAGACCATCTCCAGGTTCAGTTCGGGCGAGCGGGCATTACGCAAGGCACCGACATCGGCGTGCGGCCCGATCGGCGAGCGATCAGCGGTTATGTCATGCCCGATCAACTGGCCGAACAGCGGCCATCCCGCCGCGCCCTCCCCGTCATCACCGGTGCCAGTCCACACCCTGGCAGCGTCGATGAGGCCGCCCGTGTCGCCCGCCGCTTCCAGGGCTTCGATGTCGACGACCAGAGACGGCAGGTCAGAGAACATGCGGCAGTAGCGGGCCTGGCCAGCCCAGGTATGTGCTCCGCCGGACGGCGACAGCCCACGGTCAGGTCTTCCGAGGTGCACACCATCCCCCCCGTCGCTGTCGGCCCGGGCCATCCGGAAGTTGTCGCCCAGGCCAGCGTCATCTCCGGCAGCCATGACGTCGATTTCCTTTCCTGGCCGACTGACCACTGCTCGCTGGCTTGCCTGTCAGCTAGTTCCTACCCGTGAATCTCGGTCAGCCTTGGTCACCCGACCGTGATCGGCACCCAGCCAGCGTTATCAGCAGATATCAGCCTTTGCCCAAGGCGAGCGCCCGGAAGCTGCTCCAGCTAGTTATCCAGCTGACTTGGCTCTATCGTTGATCAGCAATTGGGGGTTAACTGCCGGGCCGAGGTGGTCGCTATGCCGCATGAGGAGGCCGCCCCAGGGCCTGATCGGGACGCCGACGGGCATCCTGAGGGCGCCTTCGATCCGCCTGGTCGGCTGGGCGAGGCGATCCGGGTGCATGAGCAGACTCTGGCCGACCGGGTCCGGGTACTCGGGGCGGACCACCCGGACAGCTTGACGTCGCGGCACGATCTCGCGGACGCCTACGAGTCAGAGGGCCAACTAGGCGAGGCGATCCGCCTGTACGAGCAGACCCTGGCCGACCGGGTCCGGGTACTCGGCGCAGACCACCCGGACACCCTGAAATCGCGGAGCTACCTGGCCACCGCCTACCCGGTCGGCGGGACGGCTCAGCGAGGCGATCCCGCTGCACCAGCAGACCCTCGCCGACCAGGCGCGGGTGCTCGGCGCCGACCACCCGGACACCCTGAAATCGCGGAACGGCCTTGGCTACGCCTACCGGAGTGCCGGACGGCCGGGCGAGGCGATCCGCCTGCACCAGCAGACCCTGGCCGACCGGGTGCGGGTGCTCGGCGCCGACCACCCGGACACCCTGACGTCGCGGAGCGATCTCGCGGCCGCCTACGAGTCGGCGGGCCAACTAGGCGAGGCGATCCGCCTGTACGAGCAGACCCTGGCCGATCGGGTGCGAGTGCTCGGCGCCGACCACCGGGCCACCCTGGAGGCGCGAAGCGATCTCGCCGTCGGGTACGCGCACGCCGGGCGACTGGGAATCGCGATCCCCTTGTACGAGCAGACCCTGGCCGATCGGGCGCGAGTGCTCGGCGCCGACCACCCGGACACCCTGAAATCGCGGAGCTACCTGGCCACCGCCTACCGGTCGGCGGGACGGCTCAGCGAGGCGATCCCGCTGCACGAGCAGACCCTCGCCGACCAGGCGCGGGTGCTCAGCGCAGACCACCCGGACACCCTGAAATCGCGGAGCTACCTGGCGAACGCCTACCAGTTGGCGGGCCGGCTCGGCGAGGCGATCCCGCTGCACGAGCAGGCCCTGACCGACAACGTGCGCGTGCTCGGCGCAGATCACCCGGACACATTGCAGTCGCGGAACGCCCTCGGCTACGCCTACCGGGCGGCGGGACGGCTGGGCGAGGCGATCCCGCTGCACGAGCAGACCCTGGCCGACCAGGTACGGGTGCTCAGCGCAGACCATCCGGACATCCTGACGTCGCAAGGCAGCCTCGGCTCTGCGTACGAGGCGACGGGACGACTGGGCGAGGCGATACGGCTGTACGAGCAGACCCTCGCCGACCAGGTACGGGTGCTCAGCGCAGACCACCCGGACACATCGCGGGCGCGAAGTCACCTGGCGGCCGCCTACGGCAAGGCGGGACGGCTCGGCGAGGCGATCCGGCTGCACGAGCAGACCCTCGCCGACCAGGTGCGGGTGCTCGGCGCAGACCACCCGGACACCCTGACGTCACAAAGCAACCTCGGGTACGCCTACTCCAGCGCCGGGCAACTAGGAAACGCGATCCCCGTGTTCGAACAGGTCCTGGCTGACCGGGTACGGCTGCTGGGCGCAGACCACCCGGGCACGCTGCGGTCGCAGAACAACCTCGCGGCCGCCTACCGGCTAGCAGGGCGGCTGGGCGAGGCGATCCCGCTGCACGAGCAGGCACTGGCCGACTCGCTGCGAGCACTCGGCGCAGACCACCCGGACACATTGCATTCGCAGAACAACCTCGCGGGCGCCTACCGGGCGGCGGGACGGCTGGGCGAGGCGATCCCGCTGCACGAGCAGACCCTGGCCGACCAGGTACGGGTGCTCGGCGCGGATCACCCGGACACGCTGGGGTCGCAGAGCAGCCTCGGGCGTGCCTACGAGTCGGCGGGCCGGCTGGCCGAGGCCATCCCGCTGCATGAGCGGACCCTAACCGACTCGCTGCGAGTACTTGGGGCGGACCACCCGCAGATAGTGGCGACGCGGAACGACCTCGCGGCCGC
>JASHUG010000506.1 GCA_030040155.1 Streptosporangiaceae bacterium
GCACGCTGGCCAGGCGGAAGCTTGGTCACCGCGGCCTGCAGGTCCATCAGGCCGTCCGGATCGGCCGTCAGGATCGATGACTCCGGCACCTGGTCGGTGAGGCGCACGCGCCTGGTCCAGCCGCTGCGCCGCTCGTGCAGGAACTCGCGGACCAGGATCGCGTTCACGTAGGTGTCGATGTTGTCGGCACCGGACGCCTTGGCCCAGTGCACGTAGACCTTGATGATGGCCTGCTGGACGACATCATCGGCGCGGTGCCGGTCTTGGCAGAGGAGCAGCGCTAGCCGGCGCAGGGCGGGCAACCGGAACGAGACGTACTCCGCATACTCGGCATCGCGCTGAGAGGTCACGGGACGGGGCTTTCTGCGGAGTAACTAGTCACACTCTGCCGAGGCGAGCAACCAGCACTCAAGTTGTCCCGTGATGTTAAAAAAACTGATCGCCGCGCAAGCAACGGTGCTCAGGGAGAGATCGGCGTCGTGGTCCAGCTGGCGGGATTCGGGCTGAGCATCTGCACATGGTCAGTGAAGACTTCGACCGGGCTCAGGGGCGGGTGCGGTCCGCTAACCGTCATCAGCAGCTCCAGGCTGTTAGCGCCGGGACGGTTTGCAGTCAGGTAGTAGCTGGGCACCGTCTCACCGCCGGATACGGGCTCCGCCGAGTGGAACTGAGTTATCTGGTAACCGTTAATCTTCTCGCAGGAGCCGTTCCCGCATGCCGGGATGTTACCAACGTGGACGAACAGGGATAGCGAGCGAGGGGTGACGTCAGCCACATTGGCCGGCGGCTGGCCGAGGAGCAGTTGGTCCGCGTGCATCGGCAGGTTGTTCCGAACGAACATGACCAACTGAACCGTCCTCCACTGTCGGGGCAGGCCAGTCAGGCGGACGAGGAACTTGATCGGCGTCAGGTGGCCGAACCGGACGTTCTCGGCGATTCTCATCGCGGTCGCCTGGTCGGAACAGATCAGCAGGGCCCAGCCGCCGCGCCCGTACTGAAACGCCAGCATCGGCGAGTTACCGGCAAGTCCAGTAGCAGCCTCGTCGAGGTACTCATCGATTTCCCGGCCCCAGTAGGCGATCCGCCCGTTCACATCCGGAGCCCTGCCCGTCACCGTCATAGCGCCCGGGGTGCCCTTCGTTTGGGATCCGCAGGTCAGCCGGGTAGCCGTAAGCGCGCATTGACCGGCCGAATACACGAGGAGCCCGATGCCACTCGATGTCGCGAGAGCGAGCGCGGTCGGGTACGAATCGCCTCCTGTGAGCGTGCCGCCGGGCGGGAGCCAGCCGAATGCCGCGTACATCTGAAGCGGATTGAATCGCTGCGGGACGGTCACCGATTCCGGCCTGGTCGGCGCGGGCTTTATGCCTGCTGCCCCCGAGACCGCGGTCGCGGTAACGCCGATGGCCACGGCCGCCGCAGCGGCGACGACCGGGGCGCCGATCGCGGAGAACCGACGCCAGCGACGGCGGATGAGTGCGCGCCTGCGTGCGACCGGGAAGCTGATCTGGGCGGAGGGCTGGTCGGCCGATGCCTGCCACTCGAACATCTCTCGCAGGTCGTTTTCAAGCATGATCGGAGTCCTCCCTGCGTGACGGATGCCTCGACGCCACGGTTCTGGTAGCGGCAGTCAGATCAGGAGCCGGCCCGAGCACGCGGCGCAGCGTCACCAGCGCCTTGGCGGTTTGGCTCTTGACGGTGCCCTGCGCGCAGCCGAGCGTCTCGGCGACCTGGTCGATGTTCATGTCGCAGTAGAACCGCAGCACCAGCACGGCCCGCTGACGGGGCGGTAGCCCGGAGACCGCGGCCCGCAGGTCAAGGAAGTCCTCGCGATCGGGCGGCGGGGCGGGAAGGTCGGGCGGGCTGTCAGTCACGCTCACCCGTCGGGACCAGTTGGTGCGCCGCTCCCTGATGAACTCGCGGACCAGGATGGTCCGAACGTAGGCGTCGATGTTGCCGGCGCTCGCTGCCTTCTCCCAGCGCAGGTAGAGCCGGGTCATGGCTGCCTGGACTAGGTCGTCGGCGCGGTGCCAGTCCTGGCACAGCAGCAAGGCGAGTCGCCGAAACGACGGCATGCGTGCGGACATGTAGTCGGCGAACTCGGGCGGCGGCGCGCTCGTCATGGCCCGGCCGCATGCGCTAGGCGCTTGGTCATGCCGTATAGAAACGTGCTGCGGTCCTCCGGGTTGCCTGCCTCGCGGAAAACCTGGTCTCAACTGAGCCGGGACGTCAGCCTATGAGGTGAGTGGTCCAGTGCGCCGGGTCCGTCCCGAGCAACTGCAGGTGGTGAGCGAAGACGTCGATCGGGGTCAGCAGCTGCGGGCCATCAACCGCGATCTGCAGGTGCAGTCCGTCGACACGGGGAGCGATCAGCCCGTGGGAGCCGGCCCAGCCGACCAGGTACACCTTGTGGCCGTCGACCACCACGCAGCGAGACACCCGGCTGCAGGTCTGCGTGAGCCCGTTTCCAACGCCCACCTCCAGGACCAGCGTGTCGGGCGGCCAGGCATCCGAGCCGGTAAGGTGCCTGCTCAGGTCCACCACCACGAAGCTCGCCGCCAGCGGCGTCGGTCCGGTGACGAGGTACACCACGTGTTCGACGTGTCGCCACGCTGGCGGCAGGGCGGTCAGCCGGGCCGGGAGCCGGATCCCGGACGTCTGTCCGTACCGCAGGTGCGCGGCAATGCGGATCACGTCCGCGCGCGAGCTGGCGGAGGAAACCATCGCCCAGCCGCCGCGTGCGTACTGGAATGCCACCATGTTGGTGACAAGGCCGGAGACGAGATTACCGGTGGCGTGGCCGATCCAGTACGCGGCGTGTGGCCCGACATCGGGTGCCCGGCCGCTCAGCGTCAATACTGCGTCGGTTCCGGCCGGCACTGTGCCACACGCTAGACGTGACGTCGTCAGTACGCACTGGTCGGCCGCGTACACCGCGACCCACGCGCCGTTGTAGTTGAGCCGGAACGCGGTGGACCAGGCCACGCCTGAGAACAGACCGCCTCGGTGCGGGATCCAGCTTGCCGCGACGTAGGGCACGAGCGGGTTGAACAGCCGCGGAGCGCTCGGACCGGCGCTGCCTGGCGCCACGGCAGGCGAGTGTGCCTGGCCGCTCCCCATCGCCCCGGTCAGGACGACCGCCAGCACCGCGCCGGCCGCGAGCAGCGGAGTACCGGCCGCGGTCAGCCGCTGGCGGCGGCGCTGGAGGCGGGCTTGCCGGATGGCCTCGGTGATGCTGACCCTGGCGGGCGGCTGGTCCGTCCCGGCCATCCGGTCGAAAGTGTCTTGGAGCAGTCGGTCAAGCATTGCTGTTGATCTCCCCCTGGTGATGAGTGATCCGGGACGGGCCGGGATCGGGGTCCGCTGCGGTGCCGAGAGCGCGGCGCAGCGTAGCCAGCGCCTTGGCCGTCTGGCTCTTGACCGTGCCGGCGGAGCAGCCCAGGACGTTCGCGGTCTGGTCGACGTTCAGGTCGTAGTGGTAGCGCAGCACGAGGACGGCGCGCTGGCGGGGCGGCAGGGCCGCGATTGCGGCCCGCACGTCCATGGATGCGTCCTCGTCGGTCTCACGCGCGCCGGTGTCTGGCGGCTGATCGGTGAGGGTTACCCGCCGGGCCCAGCTGCGCCGGCGATCGTGGAGGAACTCTCGGACCAGGATGGTGCGGGTATAGGCGTCCAAGCTGTCGCTGCCGCGAGCTTTGCTCCAATGCAGGTAGAGCTTGGTGACTGCCGCCTGGACCAGGTCATCGGCGCCGTGCCAGTCGTGGCAAAGCAGCAGGGCCAGGCGGCGCAGGGCGGGCATCCGCGCCGAGACGTACTCAGTGAACTCCTCGTCGCGCCCGGTATTCACCGCGACGACCCGCGATCACGATGCGCTGTCACACTGCCTATAGGCCAGCAGCGGCGCATTCGGTTGCCCATGGTGGATCACGAGTTATCGGCAGCCTCATCGCCGAGCCTGAGAAGGAACCGCTGCAGCTTCCCGGTGTTCGTGCGCGGCAGAGATTGGACGAACTCCACCGAGCGCGGGTACTTGTACGGCGCGATGCTGCCCTTGACCAGGTCCTGCAGTTCGCGGGCCTTCGCCTCATCCCCTGCGGTGCCCGCGCGCAGCACTACGAACGCCTTCACGATCTGGCCGCGGGCCTCGTCGGGGACACCGACGACACCGCACTCGGCCACGTCCGGGTGCGCGAGGAGCACCTCCTCGATCTCCGGACCCGCGATGTTGTAGCCACCAGAGATGATCATGTCGTCGGATCTGGCCTGGTACCAGAAGTAGCCGTCGGCGTCCCTGATATAGGTGTCCCCGGTGATGTTCCAGCCGTCCTGGACGTAAGCCTGCTGACGGGGATCGTTCAGGTAGCGGCAGCCGGTAGGGCCCTTCACGGCGAGCCTGCCTGGTTCGCCGTCGGGTACCTGCTTGCCGTCGGCGTCCAGGATCGCCGCGTGGTAACCGGGGACTTCCCTGCCGGTGGAGCCTGGCCGGATCTCCTCGCCGGCTGAGCCGATGAAAATGTGCAGCATCTCAGTGCTGCCGATGCCGTCGATGATCTTGACGCCGGTCGCGTCATGGAAGGCCTGCCAGGTGGGACCGGGCAGGTGCTCGCCGGCGGACACGGGCTTGCGGAGCCCACGCAGCTGGTCAGCCTTTCCGGCCGCCAGCATCGCCCGGTACGCGGTCGGGGCCGTGGACACGATGGTCACGTCGAAGGCGGCTATGTGGTCGGCCAGTTCGGCCGGGGTCGCCTTCTCCAGCAGCAGTGAGGCGGCTCCGGCCCGGAACGGGAACAGCACGACGGCGCCGAGCCCGAAGGTGAACGCTAGCGGCGGCGTCCCGGCGAACAGGTCGTCTGGGCCGGGCCGCAGCACGCGGGCGGAGAAGGTATCGGCCACCGCGAGCAAGTCGCGGTGAAAGTGCATGGTTGCCTTGGGGCGACCCGTCGTTCCCGACGTAAAAGCGATCAGGGCGACATCGTCAGCCGCCGTCGGCACGCTGCTGAACTCCGGCGACTTCCGGCTCGCGGCCTCGGCCAGGTCATCGGAGTCGCCTCCGCCGAAGGCCACGATCCGGACTCCGGGTACCGCGGCTAGTTCGCCGGTGAAGCGGTGATCGCACAGCGCCAGGCTCACCCGCGCGATGTCGCAGATGGTCGTCAGCTCCGAGGTGCGCAGCATGGGCATGGTCGTGACCGCGACGCCGCCGGCCTTGAGCACGCCAAACCAGCAGGCGACCATCCAGGGGTTATTCGGGCCGCGCAGCAGCACCCTGTTGCCGGGAACGAGTCCGAGGTCCTCGGTCAGCACCCCCGCGACCTGACTGGCCCTGGCGAGCAGATCGCCGTAGGTCCAGCTCTCGCCGGGTGCCAGCAGGCAGCGCCGGTACGCGCCGCGAGCGGCAATGGTGGCGTCCAGCAGTTCGTCGGCCGCGTTCAGCCGGACTGGGTAGCTCAGATCGCCGAGGTCGAGGTCGGGCCACTGGCCTGGCGGCGGCAGGCTGTCACGGCAGAACGTGTCGGCATGCGCGGATGGCGAGAGCTGCATGACCGGGCCTTCCTCGAGCCACCAGAACGGTCCCAAGTATGCCGTTCCCGTGACGATAGTCAATGAAGCGGCGAATACACTGTGGCGGCATTAGGTTCTGAGCGTGAGCATTCCTGCGGGCGACGCGTTCTCGGCTCAGCCGCGAGCGCTGATCGTCACGATCTACGGCCTGTACGCGCGCGACGCGGGCGGCTGGCTCAGCATTTCGGCGCTGATCCGGCTGATGGCCGAGCTCGGGGCCGACGAGCCCGCGGTACGGTCGGCCACCTCTCGGCTCAAGCAGCGGGGCCTGCTCGAGCCGCGGCGGCGGGGTGACGCCAGCGCAGGCGGCGCGGCTGGCGCAGGCGGCCCGGCTGGCGCAGGCGGGGCGG
>JASHUG010000507.1 GCA_030040155.1 Streptosporangiaceae bacterium
GCTGGCGGTCGCCGGGGCCGCGCTCACCGCCAGCTGCCTGATGCTCGCTCTCGCCCCCGCCGGCGCGTCTGCCGCGTTCCTGGCCGGCTCGTACGCCGTCTTCGGCATCGGCTACGGCGCAGTGAACACGGTCATCGCCGACGCTGCCGTCGCCGGAATGCCGCGAGCCCAGGCCGGCGTGGCCGGGGGCATGACGTCCGCAGGCCGGCAGGCCGGCACGTCGCTCGGCGTGTCGGTCGCGGGCGCGATCCTCGCCGCGGGCCTGCACGGGCCCCTTCGCCACGACTTCGCTGCCGCGAGTTACCCGGCCTGGCTGGTGCTCGCAGCGACCGGATTTGCCGTCCTGGTGCTCGGAGTCTCGACGACCTCAGGGAGAGCGCTAGCGCGACCCCACCGGGTCCGGCCGTCTGGCGGCGGCGCGCGCACGCCAGGCGACCTCGGCCTCGCCCATGGGCGTGGACGGCGGAGCCTGCATGAAGGGCCAGATCTCCTCGGCGATCGCCCGCCAGTTGGCGGTCGCGTGCATGTCGCCGAGCAGCGCGAACATGCCCAGGTTGATGCGCTGGAGCACCACGTAGGACTGCGGGATCCTCGCGTACTGGGCGACAGGGCTGCGCATGTCGAAGAACCTGCGCACGACTGAGGTGGCGTAGTCGCTGGTCACCTCGATCCGTTCGGACTCGCGAACCAGCGTGTAGAACACGGCCAGGTGATCCACGACGGCCTCGTCTGACAGTGGGGCGCCCGGCACCAGGAACCCGGCCTCTTCCATGCTCTTGCGGAACGCGCCTGGGTCGCTCGCGACGCACAGGTTGCGCACCATCGCCATCAGCGGCAGCAGGTCGGCGTCGGTGAAGTGCTTGACCATGCCGAAGTCCAGGAACGTCACCTTGCCGCCGCCGTGGAACAGGTAGTTGCCAGGGTGCGGATCGCCGTTGAACGCATGCACCTCATACAGGCTGCGGAACACGAACCGGTACAGGGTCTCCGCCGCCAGGTCCCGCTCCTCCTGCGTCCAGTCCGCCAGCTCGGCGAACCGCGTGCCGGTAACCAGTTCGCTGGTCACGACCCGGCGGCTGGATAGCTCGCCGATAATCGCCGGCACCGAGATGGTCGGATGACCGTCGAAGTAGTCGTGCAGCAGCCGCTGGTTCTCCGCCTCACGCCGGTAATCCAGTTCCTCAAGCACCCGGGCCCGCAACTCGGCGATCAGGCCGTCGACGTCCTGGCTTGGCGCGGTGATCCGCAGCATCCGGCGCAGCAGCGCCACGTTGTCGAGGTCGGCCGCCATCGTCTCGGCAATGCCCGGGTACTGGACCTTGACCGCGACGGCCTGGCCATCCCTGGTGATCGCGCGGTGTACCTGCCCGATCGACGCCGCCGCGATCGGCTCGGGATCCCATTGCGCGAAGATCCGCTCGGGCGGCGAGCCCAGCTCCTCGGCGATCACCCCCGCGGCCAGCGCGGGACTCATCGGCGGCACGCTATCCTGCAGCCTGCTGAGAGTCCTGCGCACCGACGGCGCCAGCCCGTCGTCCACGTAGCTGGCCATCTGGCCGAGCTTGACCATGACCCCCTTCATCGTCCCCAGCGTGGCCAGCACATCATCGGCCGTTCGCATCGCCAGGTCGTTGCGTAGCTGTTCGCGCCGCTCCCCCGCGGCCGCGAACAGCCTCGGCGCGCTGCCCGCATAGCGAGCCCCGCCGCGGACCGCGAGCTGCGCAGTGGCCAGGCCCCGCTCGAATCGCAGCCGGCCGACGCGCCGTCGCACTAGACCGGCAGTCACGGCCAGCCCGGCCACGGCCGCCGCGGTGACCGTCGCGGCTGCCGGAATCCACCTCCTCATGCCGGACGGGCCGCCCGGGCGCGGAGCATGATCCGCTGCCTGGCTTCCAGCACACCAGGCTCGCCGAGGTACACCGCGTCGAGCACGCCCAGGGCCTGGCGGATCTCGGTACGCCGCATCGCCGTGAGCGACGGCGCGCTGTACCCGTACAGCTCGCACGCCCAGTCCGGTAGTGAGATGACCGCCGCCTCACGGATGTCCTGCCAGATCTCGCCGACCTCCTCGTCGAGGCCGGGCGGGTCGAGCAGGTAGGCCATGGACTCCTTCGCGGCTGCGCTGCACCGTAGCCGCGGCCGCATCGACGTAATGAACTCGTCCAGTTCGGCGCGGCTCGACGGCGCCTCGCCGGGCGGCACGCCGACGATCTCGGCCGCCACCGTCATCTCCGCGACGTACTGATCGGCTTCGGCCTTGCTCAGCTCATCCCCGAACAGCGCGCACGTCACGAGCGCGGACTCGACCAGGGCGGCGTGCACCCACAGCAGCAGCGCGGGGTCGCTCGCCGCGTACGGGCGGCCGGTCTCGTGGTCTACTCCCGTCACGTGTTCGTGGATCTTGCGCACTCGGGCGGCAGCGTGCTCGGCCACCCCTCGTTCCCCGAAAAGAAGCGTGGTGACATACGAGGAGGTGGCGGCGAGCCTGCCCACCGGGTCAGCGCGCCAGCCGCTGTGCTGGTCGACGCCTGCCATCGCGAGTGGGTGCAGCGCCTGCACCATGAGAGATCGCAGGCCGGCCACGGGCGACGCGAGGTCGCCGGCGACCCGCCAGGCCACGCTGGCCGGCCCGAAGAAACCGTCGCCGGGCGAATCGGGGATGGCCGAGGCGAACGCCGCCGCGGCCCGCTCGATCAGCCCGGTTGCATCCGCGTACTGGCTCATGCGACTCACGGTACCTACTCCGCTGCTGTCCGTCCTGTCCCTCCCGGCACTCAGCTGCTGGTCAGGCCATCCCGGCCGACCGGGGCATCCCAGTCAAGCAAGGGTCCGTCCGGCACGATCCGGGACGGGTTCAGGTGCGGGTGGGTCATGTAGTAATGCCGCTTGATCTGGTCAAACTTCGTTGTGTTGCGAAATGCGGGGAGCCCGTAGAGGTCGCGCGAGTAGGCCCACAGGTTCGGGTAGTCGGCGATCCGGCGCAGGTTGCACTTGAAGTGGGAGTAATACACGGCGTCGAACCTGACCAACGTGACCCAGAGGCGCACGTCGGCCTCGGTCAGTGTCCCGCCGGTCAGGTACCGCTGCCTGGCCAGGCGCTCCTCCAGCTGGTCGAGCGTGGCGAACAGCGCGGTGACGGCCTCGTGGTAGCTGTCCTGCGTGGTCGCGAAGCCAGACCGGTAGACGCCGTTGTTGACGGTCGTGTAGATCAGCTCGTTGATCTCGTCGATCTGCGGCCGCAGGTGCTCGGGGTAGAGGTCGTAGTCCCCGTTCCCCCACCGCCCGAACTGGGTGTCCAGGTCGATCGTGATGTCGGGGAAGTTGTTGCTGACGATCTTGCTGGTCTGCTTGTCCCAGAGCACAGGCACCGAGATGTGCCCGTCATAGCCGGGCGCGGTGGCGTCGTAGGCCTCGCGGAGCAGGCCGAACCCGTTGACCGGATCGAGGCCATACCCGTCGCCCTCGCGGAAAGCCCAGCCGCGACCGTCCCGTATCGGGTCGACGGCGGACAGCGAGATTACATCCTGCAGGCCGAGCAGCTCGCGGACGATAGCGGAACGAGTGGCCCACGGGCAGGCCCACGAAATGTAGAGGTGATAGCGGCCCGGCTCGGCCTTGAACCCGCTGCTTCCGTCCGCGGTGACCCGCCCCTGGAACGGGTACGCGGGGCGGACAAACTCGCCGGGCTTGGCCGCCGGTCGTTTCGGCCGGAAGTCCCCGTAGTCGCCGAATGTGGCGAAATCAACTGGACTGGCTCCGCTCGCCTGCGTCGTGCTGGTCATCGCGCCTCCAGACTTCACCGCAGGTAGGCCAGCGACTGGCCGTGCTGCTCGCGGTAGCCCGCCAGCAGCTCCCGCGCCACTGTGCTGCCAGGAACGAGCGGGTGCAAGGCGAGGGCCACGGCGGCAAGCCCCGCGTCTCCTTCCATCGCGGCCTCGACCGTTGCTCGCTCGTACTCCTTGACCTGCTCGACCAGTGCGCGGGCCGACGGGGGCAGCTCCGGCACTGGCTCGGGGACCAGCCCGTCCCGGCTGACTCGGGCCGGCACCTCCACGATGTCGTCGGCGGCAAGCGCGGGCATGGTGCCGTCGTTGCGGATGTTGACGATCACCCGGCCGGGCTTGTTGCCCGTGAGCCCGTCGATCACGCGCAGTGCCAGGCCCTCATACCCGCCGATGCGGGCTGCGCCGATCGCCGGCTGGGCGATTGACTCCTGCCGGGCCCGCGCCGCGGCCTGCCCGCTGTCACCGAACATGTCCGTGCGCATGTAGGTGTCGCGCCGGACTGCGAGCAGCTGGGCGTAGGCCGACCATGCCTCCTGCACGCCGCCGTCGGCGAAGCCCTTCGCCACGGCCGCCAGGAGTTCGGCGTTGAGCAGCTCGATGTCCTGACCGCGGCTGGTGCCGGCCGAGGCGACGCCGCGCACGTAGCGCTGCGGATCGTAGTAAAAGTAGACGTATTCGGTCGGGAGGGCACCGACCCGGCGGATCAGCGCCGGGTCGAAGGCACTGAACCGGTGGTCGGCCGCCTGCAGCTCCTCGAAGCGGTCGATCAGCTCGCCGATCCGCTCCTTGCCGTCGATCACGGCGGAGGTAATCCAGCCGAGGTGATTGAGCCCCGAGTAGCCGAATACCGACGCGGCCGGGTCGGCCCCGAGGAACGACGCGAGGTGCTCGGCCGTCCCGCCCGGCGTGTCGCAGACGCCCACCGCGCGGACCGCGCCCTGGCGGGCGATCGCCTGCGTGATCAGGCCGGCCGGGTTCGTGAAGTTGATCACCGTGGCACCCGGCGAGACCCGGCTGAGCAGCTCGCAGTACGAAAGGATGACCGGGATCGTGCGCAGGGCCATCGCGCAGCCGCCGGGCCCGGTCGTCTCCTGGCCGACCACCCCCCGGCTGAGCGCGACCTGCTCGTCAATGACCCGGCCGCGGTCGCCACCCACCCTGATCGCGGAAAACACGAAGTCAGCACCGGTCAGGGCCTCCTGCGGGTCCGGCGTCACGACGGCGGCGCCTGGCCGGCCGAGCGCGCCGGCGAGCTCGACCGCGAGTCGTCCGGTCGTGTCCCGCCGGAACTCGTCGGGCTCAAGCAGGCAGATCTGGTCAAAGTGATCTGCCCCGCCCAGGAGGACCGCGCGCACGAAGGCGGGCAT
>JASHUG010000508.1 GCA_030040155.1 Streptosporangiaceae bacterium
TCCGAGCCCAGCCCAACCTGCGCGAATCCGCTTCAGTGCTGGCCTCGGCTCTGCTGCGGACACCCAGCCTCGCTGGCGCTGGCAGGCTCAGCGGACCGGGCTTGGCCTTCCGGCGACGCTCGTGCTGCTTGTACTACCGGGTGCCAGGCGGCGGCCTTTGCGGCGACTGCTGTCTTGACCGCGAACGGCGATTCGCCTTGCGGGTCCAGCCGCGCGAGCAGGGAGGCGGAGATGGCCAGCCAGGCTGATGAGAGCGCGGATCGCCTGATGGCGGGGCAGGACGGAGCTGATCACGGGCGGCACTGACGGCATCGGCCTGCACACGGCCTCAGGCCTGGCCGCTATGGCCGGCGCGCCGACAGCTCTCAGGCGCTTACCTACCAGTTCCCCCCAAAGCTGACACGGGTCGGCTGGACCCGCTTGATTGCCATGCGCCATCCGCATACCATCCAGGTGGATGGTACACGGAGGATATTGGAATGCTTAAGCTGGTCATCATGGACTCTGAGAAGGTCACCATCAACATCGGCGCGGTAGACCTGGGCAAGGTCGACCTGCTGGTCGATGAGGGATTTTACGGGAACCGCACGGACTTCATCCGGACCGCGATCCGCAACCAACTCGACAAGCATGAAACTGAGACCAGCCAGAGCGCGACCCGCCGGGCGGCGTCGATCGGCGCGCTCGTGCTGAACGCCAGTGACCTCGAGGCCGTGCGGGCCACGGGCCAGAAGCTCAAGCTGTCGGTCGTCGGGGTGCTGTCACTTAGCCGGGACATCACCCCCGAGCTTGCGGCGGCCACGATCGAGTCGGTCTACGTCAAGGGCATGTTCCGGGCCAGCGATGAGGTCAAGGCCGCACTAGCGGACCGGACCGCCTGACCGTTACGCCGCAGGACCGTCAATCAGCTGACCGCCCGCGGTGTCCACAGAGAGCCGCAGCACCTGCCAGTCGGTCCCGTGATTGCTGCGCCCGACGAGCCGGCTGACGGCACGGACGCCCTCGTCCTCGGTCGGCAGTGCGAGGACCGATGGGCCCGCGCCGGAGACGACGGCGGCGATGCCCGCGGCCCGCAACTCCGCGATCAGGGCAGCGGTGGCGGGCATCGAATCGGCCCGGTAATTCTGGTGCAGGAAGTCCTCGGTGCCAGGGAGCAGCAGGTCGGGCTGGCTCGTCAGCGCCGCGACCAGCAGGGCTGCCCTGGCGGAGTTCGCGGCCGCGTCGGCGTGCGGGACAGTGGCCGGCAGCACCTGGCGAGCGACCTCGGTCGCTAGCGGCGTGGACGGCAGGCACACGATTGGGCGCAGTTCCTGCACCGGTTCGAGCCGGGTCGCAGCAACTCCGCCTGTCCCCCGCCAGGCGATCGTCAGCCCGCCAAGCAGGCAGGCCGCGACATTGTCGGGGTGACCCTCCAGTTCGGTCGCGAGTGACAGCAGTCTGGACTCGGGCAGCGCGACGAGCCCGGCCGTGCCGGCGAGGGCCCTGGCCGAGAGCAACCCGGCCACGATCGCCGCCGCGGACGAACCGAGCCCGAAGCCGTGCGGCACCGCGTTCTGGCATGAGAGCGCGATGCCTTGGGGCTGCGAGCCGACGACGTCGAACGCGGCCCGCATGGCCTTGATGACCAGGTGCTGTTCTCCGTCCTGGGCCGTGTCCGAGCCCGCGCCCATGACCTGCAGCTGTACGCCGGACCGAGTGATGCGGGCCGAGACCCGATCATGCAGGGTCAATGCCAGGCCAAGGGAATCGAAGCCAGGACCAAGATTGGCGCTGCTGGCCGGAACGCGGACGGTGACCGAGTCGCCTGCCCAGCTCACAGCAGTCCAGCTCACCGCAGGTCCAGAGCCGCCGCAGCCGCCGCAACGTCGACGCCGATGGCGGCAGGGGTCGGGGCGCCGGTGACCGCCGTCTGTGGATCTTTCAGACCGTGGCCGGTCAGCGTGCACACCGCCACCGCTCCGGCCCCGATCGCGCCGGCCGCGCGCGCCTTCAGCAGCCCGGCCACTCCAGCGGCCGAGGCGGGCTCCACGAACACGCCCTCTCGCTCGGACAGCAGCCGGCAGGCGGACACGATCTGCTCGTCGGTCACGGAGTCGACCAGCCCGCCCGACTCGGCGACGGCCGCGTCGGCGAGCTGCCAGGACGCCGGGTTGCCAATCCGGATGGCGGTCGCGATCGTCGACGGCTCAGCCACGGGCCTGCCGATCACGATCGGCGCTGCTCCGGCCGCCTGATAGCCGAACATCCGCGGCCTCGTGCCGGTCTTCCCAGCCGCGGAGTACTCGCGGTAGCCAAGCCAGTAAGCCGCGATGTTCCCCGCGTTCCCGACTGGAAGGAAGTGAACGTCCGGAGCGTCGCCAAGCTGATCGACGACCTCGAACGAGGCGGTCTTCTGGCCTTGCATCCGGTCCGGGTTGATGGAATTGACCAGACCGATGGGGTACTCGGCCGAGAGCTTGCGCACCAGCTCGAGGCAGTCGTCGAAGCTCCCGTCGACCTGCAGGAGACGAGCTCCGTGCGCGAGTGCCTGGGCCAGCTTCCCGATCGCGATGTTGCCCCGCGGCACTAGCACGGCGCAGGCCAGGCCTGCCCTGGCGGCGTACGCGGCAGCGCTGGCGCTGGTGTTGCCGGTAGACGCGCAGATGACGGTCTTGACTCCGCTGGCGGCGGCCAGCGTGACCGCGACGGTCATGCCTCGGTCCTTGAACGAGCCAGTCGGGTTGACACCTTCGATCTTGAGGTAGACGTCGCAGCCAGTACGCTCCGACAGGACGGGTGCCGGCAGTAGCGGGGTGCCGCCTTCGCCCAGCGTGACAACCGGCACGCCATCGGGAACCGGCAGCCGGGCTCGGTACTCGGCGATGACGCCGCGCCACGGCCACGACCTCGCCGTCTTCACTCGCCCTCCACACCCTCGACGCGCATCACGCTGTCGACGTTGCGCACCGCCTCCATCGCGTTGAGCACCGACACCGTCTTCGCGAGTGCCGACTCCCTGGCCGAGTGCGTCATGATGATCAGGTTGGCGTCTTCGCCGCGGCCCTCCTGGCGGACGTCCTTGATGGACACGCCATTCTGCGCGAACGCGTCGGCGACCGGGGCGAGCACGCCGGGGCGGTCGGCTACGTCAAGCTGAACGTAGTACCTGGTGATCGCGTCGCCCATCGGAACTAGCGGAAGCCCGGCGTAGGTAGAGGTATCGGGTCCCCGCAGGCCGGCTTGAACGTTCCTCGCGACGGCGACCGTATCCCCGAGCACGGCGCTCGCCGTGGGCTGCCCGCCGGCGCCAGCTCCGTAGAACATGAGCCTGCCGGCCGACTCGGCCTCGACGAACACGGCGTTGTAGGCGTCGCGAACCGCGGCCAGCGGGTGGACCCTCGGGATCATGGCCGGATGCACCCTGGCGGTGATCCCGCCGTTGCAGCGCTCGCAGATCGCCAGCAGCTTCACCACGCAGCCCAGCGTCCTGGCGCTGGCGATGTCGTCGGAAGTCACCGACAGGATGCCCTCGCGGTATACATCGTCGGCGGTGACCTCGGTGTGGAATGCGATGCTGGCCAGAATCGCGGCCTTCGCCGCCGCGTCGAATCCCGCCACGTCGGCGGTCGGGTCCGCCTCGGCATAGCCGAGGGCCTGCGCCTGCGCGAGGGCGGCACTGAAGTCGGCGCCCGAGGTGTCCATGCGGTCGAGGATGAAGTTCGTGGTCCCGTTGACGATCCCCAGGACACGGCGCACCTCGTCGCCGGCGAGCGATTCGCGCAACGGCCGCAGCAGGGGAATCGCGCCCGCGACCGCGCCCTCGTAGTAGAGATCGACCCCGGCCTCTTGCGCTGTCCGGTGCAGGACCGCCCGGTCAGCGGCCACGAGCGCCTTGTTCGCGGTGACGACCGATTTGCCCGCCTTGAGAGCCGCGAGGAGCAGCGTGCGAGCCGGCTCGATCCCGCCGATCAACTCGATCACTATGTCGACGTCTGGCCTGGTGACCAGGCCGAGCCCGTCGGTGGTGAGCAGGTCGGGCGCGACCGGGATATCCCGCTGCTTGGCCGGGTCGTCGACCGCGACGCCGACGACCTGGAGCGGCGCGCCCGCCCGCGCCTGCAGGTCGGCCGACTGCTCGGTCAGCAGCCGGTACACCTGTGACCCGACGGTCCCGCTGCCAAGCAATGCGACCTTCAGCGGCGCTCGGGCCACGCGGTCCCGCGCCTCTGAACTCTCCATGGCTGCCAGCTCCCCTCAACACCCCGGCCGGGGGAAGGCCAGTCAGCACTGACAGGCGATGATGCCGGGGTCTTGCCTCGGCACAGCTTAGCCAGCCGAGCGCCATACCCTGACGCCGCGTCCGTCTGGCCTGGGCACCCCCTAGTGTCGGTTCCGACGGGCCGGGCCCCAGCTCATTAGCCGTCACTGTCGTGAAGCTCCGGGGACTGGAGTGACACAGCCGCCCGCGTGGGAAAAGCGTTACGGCCCACAATGCCGGAGGCCACTCCCGGCGCCGCGAGGTCGGGTTGAATGGCAGAGCCACGTCGGCGCAGGACACACCTCGTTCCCCTCGTGCAGGGGCTTTCTGGAGATTGGAGCGAACGTGCAGCCCATGCCGGAAGACTGGACCCGAGGCGTCGCGGTCGTCGCGCATCCCGACGACCTGGAGTATGGCGTGGCGTCCGCGATCGCGCGCTGGACCGGGCAGGGTAAGAGCATCACTTATGTGCTGGTCAGCAGAGGTGAGGCGGGGATCGCCGGCCAGGATCCGGCGGTGGTCGGGCCGCTGCGCGAGGAGGAGGAACGGCGGGCGGCGGCAGTCGTCGGCGTGACGGAGGTACAGTTCCTCGGTCATCCCGACGGGCTGATCGAGTACGGCATACCGCTGCGGCGCGACTTGGCGGCCGCGCTCCGGCGGCTGCAGCCCGAAGTCGTCATCACGATGAGCTTTGATCTCACCTGGGCCGAGGACGGCCCGGTCAACCACGCGGATCACCGGGCCGTCGGCATCGCGGTCCTCGACGCGTGCCGGGACGCGGCGAACGAGTGGGTGTTTCCCGAGCTCGGCCCTCGCTGCGACTCGATTAAGAGCGCCTACGTTGCCGGCAGCGGCAACCCCACGCACTACGTGGACGTGACCGACACGATCGAGGCCGGGATCGCGTCCTTGCGCGAGCACCAGGCCTACATCGACGGCCTCGGTGGCGAATTCGACCCGGACGAGTTCTTGCGCAACATGGCGGGCTACGTCGGTCTCGGCGCCGGCGTCGAGTACGCCCTCGGGGTGCACCACTACCCGATGTAACCCACCGGCTGTCAGCGGCCGGCGACCGTCGGCCGCCGGCGGCTGCGCCGGCCGCAGTCAGTCCTGGAACCACACGTGCCAAAGAGCGAAGTCCGAGGCCGGGGCGAAGACGTCGATCCGGCCTTCGGACCACGACGCGCAGGCCGGGTCCGCCTGAATCATCCCGCCGATGTTCTGCCACGGCTGCCATTGGCCGTCGTACACGAGGTGCCAGAGTTGCGAATCCGCGCCGATGGCGAAGACATCCAGCCGATTTACCCCCCACGTGGATGCGGCCGGACTTGGCGGGTTCGGTTCGCTACTCGGGCCCCCGGGACCGGTAAAAGACTGGATGAACGGGCTGCCGAAGCCACCCGGTGGCGCTCCGAGGTTGTCCCAGCTTGCCGACCATCCCCCGGTGGCGGCGTCGTACGAGCGGTGCATGAGAGAGCCCGGTGACTCCGTCCGCGTGGCGAGGTCGAGATCACCACTAATGGCGAAGAGGTCGATCCTGCCGCTAGCCCACGAGCACGCTGCCGGGGCACTGCCTGGCAGCATGCCGAAGGTACGATCGATGATTAGCCACGGCGTCCACGACCCGTTGTCGAAGGTTGCCCACGCGATGCCGGCGTCTGTGTCGGTGATGTGGCCAGCATCGCCTTCTCTGCGTCTGCCGTAGGACGCGAAGAGATCCAGGTGACCAGCTGACCACGAGCACGCAGCGGGCCGGGACAGCCACTGCGCGCCTGTCATGCCCTCAAGTTGCTCGGCTGAACTCACGGATCCGTCGAGCGGGACCGGTATCCCGCGCCAGTTACCATCGGCAAAACCCAACGACTCCCAGTTTGCTTGCCATGAACCGTTGTCGTAGGAGACGTGTCCCATGCTGAAGTTCAGGTCGCCAATCACGCCGAAGAGATCCAGGCGTCCCTCGGCCCAGGACGCGGCCGCAGGATAGGACAGAAGGGAGGCGCCGAGCATCTCCCAACCCTCGACACCTGAACTCCAGCTGAAGTGGTCAGCCATTCCTTCGTTGTCTTGAATGAAGACGTCCAGGCGATCTGTGCCCCAAGAGCAAACGGCCGGAGAGGTTCCGGGCGCAAAACCCAGCGGGTCGAGGGCCTGCTGACCCTCCACGTACGTCGCGTACGGACTTTGCAAGCAAAGATCATCCGGCGCGAAGCCGAAGGACTGCCACGCGTTCCAGGCAGGAGCAAGCGGCTGCAGTTGGCCGAGAGTTGCCGGGATCTGTCCCGCCAGGGCGATTAGACTTGCACCTAGGTCAGCGGTGTTGAAGCTCTCGCGGAAGAAGCCGCGGAGAACGGTCGAGGAGCTCAGGTTTGCGCCGACCAAACCCCAGTTTATTGTCAGCGTGTGATACCCGGGGTCATTTATATTGAGCGAGATGGTGGCCGTATCGACGGACGGCTCGTTGCTGTCGTAGACCCACAGCGTGAGATTGTCAGCGTCGTCCAGGAAGTATTTGTAGGCGACTACCTGATGACCTGATGTCATCGTAGAAGCCACTAAAGAAAGCGGCGACAATGCTCCCCTGTCGATGTCGTTCATAATTGATGGGACATCCTCAGTGAGCATGTAGTAGGAGACGCCGTGTGGCGCCAACGAGCCGGAGAAGACCGTATCGTGCAGCGGAATGATCAAGAACAGGGCGTATCTATAAGCGTTGTAAGGGAAGATGCCGTCGGCAAGTCCCACGACGCTGTCGATCTGACGCTGGATAATGTAGTCGAACAACGGCGTGAAGAGGGCCGGCTCCGCTGGGGAAACCGGCTCGGCCAGCATCAGTAAACGCGGCTCGGCCTGGAAAAAGTCACACACCGCCCACGAGTAGCCACCGCACTGCCCGTTGTTGAAGGCGGTGATAGGCACGGTACCGATAATTGGCAGGGTAATCGGGATTGACCCAATCTGGCCAGCCCCGCTGCCAAGGTTTAGCCCGTTAGCGAAATGTAACCCTGACATGCTAGGCAGGAAACTAGGCACCTGCGCGTTCTTCGACATTGATGGCCCGCCCCTCGAAGAGTCAACCCGGCGCGATCTTGCTAGGTCTTGACCTTGACGTTACATCGCCTTGGCCGAGGGTGCTATGCCCAATTGTCGGGCCCGCGGGGCAACGCACCGTGACCAGTCGACTGGAGATTGGCTGGACCAGAATCCGGTGCCGGTCAGCAGTCCATTCGCCGGCCGCAGAACCGTTAACTTGCCTGCCTGCTTGCCGCGATATCGCCATATAGGAGGCAGTCGAGGCCATGTGCGGATCGCCGACTCGAGGCGGGAACCGGCTGGAGGCAGGAATACGCAACGAGCCGATTACAGCTGCTAGTAGGCGCGCCTTCAGCGGGAACAGTGCACCGCGCCTGGTTGTGGTCAGCTCAGGCCTGATCGGCCGAGATTATGCGGATTTGTCGCCCGTAGTGGTCCATGGCCGTACCCCAGCGGTGGCATGGGCCCTGCCCTGGCCGTGCCCCGGCGGTGGCATGGGCTCTGCCCTGGCCGTGCCCTGGGGCCTCGTCCGCCCAAGGCGAACGGCGGCAGGAACAAACGAAGCCCCCCTCCGCTTATAGCAGTTGTAATTGCGTAAGCATAGACGCAAGGGAAGTGGACTTCGATGGCCAAGACGCTCTCGCTGCCT
>JASHUG010000077.1 GCA_030040155.1 Streptosporangiaceae bacterium
TGGCCTTCCAGGCCAATACGAGTGACCTGTGGGTCACCGGGGCGGACAACTGGGGAAGTACCAACCTGGGCATGATGGCGGGCACCAGCCCGAGCATCGCCGCGCTGCCCGATGGCGGCTACGTGGTGGCGTTCCAGGCCAACACCGGTGCGCTCGGAATCAACAGCAACGGCACGCCGAGCGAGTGGACCGACACCAACCTGGGGATGATGCCGGGCACCAGCCCGAGCATCGGCCCGCTGCCCGGCGGCAGCTGGCAGACGGCGTTCCAGGCCAACACCGGCGACCTGTGGGTGGTCGGCTTGGACAGCCCGGGGAACACGGGCCTGGGAATGATGGCGGGCACCAGCCCGAGCATCTGTACGCTTCCCGGCGGCGGCTGGCAGGTGGCGTTCCAGGCCAACACCGGCGACCTGTGGGTGGTCGACTCTGACGGCCCGGAGGACATGGGCCTGGGAATGATGGCGGGCACCAGCCCGAGCATCAGCTTCCCCGCCGGCGGCTGAGATCGCGGCCAGCTGTTTCATGACCGCCTCGGCAAGGAAAGTTAGGTTGCTCAGCCCGAATCCTGTCGATGGTAGCCGCGCGCCGCAGGCTGCGAGCCAGCCTGACTAGCCGCCGGCCAACTGACCCGCCACCTGCTGCTCACCCAGGGCCCGCGCGGAGAGCAGGTAGCGGAGTAGAACAACGTCATCGATCCTGCGTGCCTCCCCTAGCGTCATCCTGTGGCCGGAGTCCCACGGGAAGGTTGCGGCGCCGACGAATCGGGGAGCACCGGGGTCGCCGACGAGGAACGGCGCGATCACAAGCTGCAATTCGTCTGCGAGGCCTGCGGCGAGGAACTGGGTGTGGATGTTCTGGCCGCCTTCCACCATCAGCCGCCGGATGCCCCTGGCGGCCAGGTCGGTCACCACTGTGACCAAGTCGAGCGGACTGCCCGCGTCGATGATCGACGTCGCCGGAGCCATACTCAGTCTGTCCTGGGCGGCCCGGACCGCTGGGCTGGCACAGTAGACCAGCTTGCGGACCTGTGCGCCCCCGGCGGTAAAGAAGCTCGCGTGCGGGTCGAGATCGCCCGACGCGGTGATCGTGACCTTGGCCGGGCTGACGGGCAAGCCCCGTTCCTGCCGGGCGGACTGGCGATCCGGGGAGCGCACCAGGAGCCTCGGGTTGTCGCGGCGGATGGTGGTCGCGCCAACGAGAACGGCATCGGCCAAGGCCCGCTGACCATCGACCCGGTCAAAGTCAGCCTCGTTGGAGAGAATGAGCCGGTTCGGACTCGCGTCGTCGATGTATCCGTCAAGGGACATCGCGCAGCTCAGCACGACATACGGCCGCTCACTAACGCCGCGCATAGTGCTCACACCACATCGTTATCGATGGCCGAGAACCTGAGCGCCAACAACACACCGGACGAGCCGAGAGGACGGCCGGCGTCCACCCGGTCCAGGTCGCCTGGGCCGGACCGGACCAGGCGCTGCGGCGAGGAGTCATCGATAGAGCCGTCGCCCGACATCGTTGCGGACGCCAGCACGTATGGCCTTGCCATCCAGTCCTCCCGCGATCGTCTGGGCCAACCTACCCAAGCCCGTAGGCTCAGGTGCCATGCCCTGGGCTGGACTGAGGCTGGCGGTGACGCTGCTGACTGCCATTCCGCTGCCCGGCCGCCGGCAGCGGGCGATCGCGCCTGACCGGCGGACCGCGGCCGCGGCGATGTACTGGGCGCCGCTTGTCGGCCTGGCGGCCGGCGCCGTGTCGGCGGGAGTACTGCTGCTGGCGGTGCGCGTCGGGCACACGGGACCGCTGCTGGCGGCAGTTCTTGCCGTGGCGGCCGCTGTGGTGCTCACCAGGGCGCTGCACCTCGACGGCCTCGCCGACTTCGCCGACGGCCTCGGCAGCGCACGCCCGGCCGGCGAGGCGCTGGCGATCATGAAGCGCTCCGACATCGGGCCGTTCGGCGTCGTGACGCTGGTCCTGGTCGTGCTGCTGCAAGTCAGCGCGCTCGCGCGGGCAACCGAACTCGGCCGCGGCCCGGTCGCGATCCTCGCCGCCGCGGTCGCGGCGCGGCTCGCGATAACCCTGGCCTGCCGCCGGGGCGTGCCCACGGCGCGGCCAGGCGGTCTCGGCGCGCTCGTGGCTGGCTCGGTCCGCCTCGTCCCGGCCGGCGCGCTCGTGCTGGCCGCCCTGGCCGCGGCCGGAGCGTTCCGCTGGATCTTCGCGGTCGCCATCGCGTGCGGGCTGGCGGCGTCGGTCGCGACAACGATGCTGGCAGTGCGGCGTCTGGGTGGCATCACCGGAGACGTTCTTGGCGCCCTCGCCGAGATCACCGCCACGACATGCCTGGTCGTGACCGCCCTGCGCTGAGCCTTCGCGGTGACCGGGCCGCGGCGAAGCCGGCGTGCCGGCCGGCTGCCGCCATGGCCGCCTCAGCCCGGCTGGTCAAGAGCGGCGCGCAGCAGGTCCGCGTAGCGGGCGGCCTCCTCGTCGGATGCGTAGCGCTGCCGCGGCCAGAAAAACCCGCGCAGGCCGTCGCCCTTCGTCCGCGGCACCACATGCACGTGCAGGTGCGGCACGCTCTGGCTCACCACGTTGTTCTCGGCCACGAACGTCCCCTGGCAGCCGAGCGCGGCGGGCATCACCGCGCTCAGGCGCTGCACCCGCAGGAAAAACGGCCCGACCGACTCCGCCGGAAGGTCCGCCAGCGTCTCCACGTGGTTACGCGGCGCCACCAGGACGTGGCCCTTGAATACCGGCCGGGCGTCGAGGAACGCCACGACCTCGTCGTCGGACCAGACGATGTGGGCGGGTACCCGCCCGGCGATGATGTCGCAGAACACGCATCCGCTGATAGCGCTCTCCTCGGTCGCGGCCCGATCCCGGCTGGGGACGGGAGCGAGTTTACGTCTGAGGTCTGACGCCGGCCGGCCGTCAGGCGGACGCGAAGGCGTGACCGCACGCATACCCTGAGGTCATGTCCGCCATCTATGCCTGGCTGCGCCGCCACCAGATCCTGGTGGACAGCGTGCTGGCCGGCGTGCTGGCGCTACTTGCGTCCGGGCAGGTGTGGGCAAACCCAGTGCACCAGGGGCCGACAACGCTGCTCCTGGTCGTCCCCGTCGCGATCCGGCGCAAGGTCCCCGTGACGGCTTTCGCGGTCGCGCAGGCGGCCGCGCTCCTGCAGATCGCCGGCAGCCACCTGACCGCGGCCGTGCTGGCCGTCCTCGTGCTGCTGTACACGGTGGCCGCCTACCGGCCGCGCCGCGTGTCGGTCACGGTCCTCTGCGTCTCCCTGGCCGGCAGTGGCGTCGTCGGCCTGGTCTTCTGGATGCCCTCGGCAGGGTTGCAGCTTTCGTCAAGGCTATTCGTCGCGGGCGTCATGTTCGGGGGCAGCGCCCTGACAGCCTGGGTACTCGGGGACTCGATGCGCTACCGGCGCGGCTACTACGCTGCCCTGGAGGACCGCGCCGCCCGGCTCGAGACGGAGCGCGACGCCCAGGCCAAGGTGGCTGCGGCGGCCGAGCGCGCGCGCATCGCCCGCGAACTGCATGACGTCATCGCCCATCACGTCAGTGTGATGGTGGTCCAGGCCGACGGCGCCGCCTATGCGCTGCGATCCGACCCGCGGACCGCAGAAACGGCGCTGCATGCGATCTCGCGAACCGGCCGCCAGGCCCTCAACGAGATGCGCAACCTGCTCGGGGTGCTGCGCACCGACGGCGACCGCGCCCAGCTGGCCCCGGTACCGGGTCTCGGGGAGCTGCGCGAGCTCCTCGATCAGGCGCGGACTGCCGGCCTGGCCGTGACCTACACGCTGTGCGGCACGCCCCGGGACTTGCCCGAGGGTGCCGAGCTTGCCGCCTACCGGGTCGTTCAGGAATCGCTGACGAATACCAGAAAGCACGCCGGCCTGGCTGCCTCTGCGGCCGTTACGCTCAAGTACGAGCCGGCCGGCCTGACCGTCGAGGTGACCGACAACGGGCTCGCCAGCCCCACGCCGGGAAGCGGCGGGCACGGCCTGGCGGGTATGCGTGAACGGATCGAGATGTACGGCGGCACGGTACAGGCGGGGCCGCTCCGAGGCGGCGGCTTCCGCGTGGTCGCGCACCTGCCCTGCCCGCAGACGGCCGGTCAGGGAGCGCAGGCGCCTGTTGCCGTGCCGGAACTGGCGACCGAAGCCAAGTCCCTCGGCGCCGGCGGGCCGGGAAGGCCATCGCTCAGCGACGCGGCTGCGGGTACAGCGCTCAGCGATGCGGCCGCCGGTCCCGCCGTGCAGGCCAGCTCAGGCGGCGCGCACCGATGAGCCAGCAGCACGAGGCGGGCCTGGACCGCCAGGCGAGCGAGCCGCCGATCAGGATCGTGCTGGTGGACGATCAGGAGCTGGTCCGGGCCGGCTTCCGCATGGTGCTGGAGGCGCAGCCCGACATGCACGTGGTAGGCGAGGCCGCCGACGGCCTGGCCGCCATCGACCTGGCCGGCCGCGTGCACGCCGACGTGATGGTGATGGACGCCCGGATGCCCAGGCTGGACGGGGTCGAGGCGACCAGGCGGATCAGGCAGGCCGGCGAGCGCCCGCGAGTGCTCATGCTCACCACATTCGACCTGGACGAGTACGCGTTCGCCGCGCTCAAGGCTGGCGCCAGCGGATTCCTGCTCAAGGACGTGCCGCCCGAGGAGCTCCTGTTCGCCATCCGGGCCGTTCACTCCGGCGATTCGGTGGTCGCGCCGTCGACGACCCGGCGCCTCATCGACCAGTTCGCGGCGCTGCTGCCGGGCTCGGAGCCGCAAGCTCCGGTGGAGCTGAGCGAGCTTACCGAACGGGAGCGGGAAGTACTGCTGCATGTCGCGCACGGCCTGTCCAACCAGGAGATTGCGCAGCTGCTGTTCGTGTCCGAGGCCACCGTGAAAACGCACGTAGGCCGCGTCCTGGCCAAGCTCGGGCTGCGGGACCGCGTCCAGGCCGTCGTCTATGCCTACGAGCACGGCCTGGTCAGGGCAGGGCA
>JASHUG010000078.1 GCA_030040155.1 Streptosporangiaceae bacterium
TCCTGCGTGACAGCACTGGTCAGTGGGGCAGCCTGGTCGGCCGGATCAGCTGTGCTTGCCGCCTCGCTACCTTCGGCGTCAGCTGCGCCGCCGATGGCCCGCGGCAGGAACAGCGCGGCCAGGACTGCCGAGGCTGTGGCGATGCCCGCGCAGACCCATAGCATCCTGTCGACACCGCTGGCGTAGGCGCCATGAACCGCGCCCAACAGCTGCGCGGAATGCAGCTTCTCGGCCACCGCGACACCATCGCCGACGCTGCTGCGTACTTTACTGGCCACCGTTGGCAGCAGACCGGACAACGCTAGCCTGCTCCGGTAAACCGTACTCAGCACGGTGCCCAGCACCGCGATGCCTACGGTCGCGCCGACCTGGCGCAGCGCCGTCATCAGCGCGGAACCCGACCCACTACGCTCAGCCGACAGCGCGCTGAGCCCGGCGTTGAGCATGGTCGGCATGGTCAGGCCCACGCCAAAGCCGGCCACGGCGAACCAGGCCGAGACGAAGCCGGCGCTGCTCGCCGCACTTGTCGCGGTGCCGACGGCAAGGGCTGCCGCCATAATGGCGAAGCCAACCGTTCCCACCGGCCGCAGCCCGGCCAGCGGCGGCTTGGTGGCGCCGTCGCGGGACTTGCGCGGGCTCTGCAGCTGCTGCCCGATTCCCAGACCCAGCGCCAGGCCGCCGATGAGTGGAAGCATCCGCACGCCGCTGCCGAGCGAATCGAAGCCCTTAACATCCAGGAAGTACTGCGGCATCGCGAACGTAAGCCCGAACAGCGAGAAAGAGACCAACGTGGCCAGCGTCGTCCCCCAAGTGAATCCTGCCGAACGGAACAAGCCAAGGTCGACGAGCGGCTGGCCGCCGCGCCGGACCACGACACGCTCCCAGGTCACGAACACAGCCAGCACGGCAACACCGGCCGCCATCGTCAACACCGCGAGCGAGTCCGACCAGCTGTCCTGCCCGGCCCTGATCACGCCGTAGGTCAGCGACACCAGCCCCGCGCCGCCCAGCAGGACACCAGTGACGTCGATACTGAACCGGCCTGTCCCCTTGGACTCGGGAACCAGGAAGATCACCGCGACCAGCGCAACCGCCGCGATCGGGACGTTAATTAGGAAGACCGAGCCCCACCAATAGTGGTCGAGCAACCAGCCGCCGATGATCGGGCCGAGCGGATAGCCGAGGAAGGTGGCGCTGCCAGCAATGCCGATCGCCCTGGGCCGCTCTTCCGGCGCGAACATGATAGGCAGCACGGCAAGCGCGAGCGGAATGATCGCGGCCGCAGCCAGGCCGAGCAGCGCCCGTGCCGCGATCAGCTGGCCAGTCGAATCAGAGTAGGCGCAACACAGCGACGCGCCGCCGAACACGGCAAGCGCGCAGATCAGCAGTTTGCGGCGGCCGATACGATCGCCGAGCAGACCGGCCGGCAGCAGCGCGGCGGCCAGCGCGAGACTATAGGCGTCGACGAACCATTGCAGATCCCCTGTCGATGCGTGCAGGTCGACCGCCAGGGTCGGCAGCGCGAGGCTGAGCACGAACAGGTCGAGGGCGACTACCAGGATGCTCAGCGCTAGCGCGCCGAGTGCCCACCAGCGTCGTCGGTCCTGGTGAGCCGCTGAAGCGAGCTCGTTCATGGGGAACCTCACTTGCGATTGAGTCACTGACAGCCGCGTCTCTGTCTCGCACGTTGCATACGAAATATAGAGATCATCGTAGTTTTAGTGACTGACAACTAAAAGCTACGTGATTGATGGATAATGGTTCATTATGGAGGCGGGGCCTATATTTTGACCACCAGTCACATCACCCCAAGCCGCCTGACCTGCCGATCCGCTCCACACGACTGTTGGGGCCAGAGTCGGGAATAGCTGAACCCCCGAAGTTTCCGGAGGCTCCATCTCGTGAGCGGAAGATGGAGCTGCGGGTGGCGGACATATCTATCCGCCGGGGTTGGGTGAGCGCGCGATCCGGATGGTGACCGAGGTGCGGCCCGGATCACCCGTCGGACTCTGGCTAGCGATCGTCGCAGGGCCGGCAAGCCGGGGGTCGGCCGCCCGGCAAGCGGCTGCCGGTACCGGCTGGCCGAGGGTGACGGCGGGACGCGGCGGGTGCGGCCAGCCAGGAGAACATGAAGATTAAGCGACTGAAGCGGGAGAACGCTGAATTGCGCCGCGCTAACGAGATCCTCAAGGCGGCGACGGATTTCTTCGCGTCAATGTCAGGATAATCATTCCCGGCAGGGTTCGCTGGATGGCCGCGTCCGCCTCCACGCCGCCAGGACCGATGACACGGAACGTGGATTCGTGGCCTATCTGCGATGTACGGCCCAGCAGGCATCTGCGCCCCGCCCGCCTGCATGGTCTTGGATGGGAGCTTGGCTCCGGTGCCCGACTGAGGCGTGCCCGCGGCGAACCGGTGCAGTTGTCTGCTGACTGCTTGCCGGCGGAGCTACCGCGTATTCATGATCGGACCTGACTCGCACAAGCGCACGCACACGGTTGCAGTGCTCGATGATGTCGGCCGCAGGCTCGGCGTGCGGGACGGCAGCTGGGCAAGTCCGGCCCGATCGACGCCGAGGCCTTTGCGCGGGCGGCGCTGCGGAATTCCGGACCTGCCCATCGCGGTTCTGGACGGCCCGGCCGGGGACGTCAAGCTCATGCCGGTAAACCGGCATGAGCTGGTCGGCCAGCGGACCCGGCTGCCGAACCGGCTGCGCTGGCATCTGCATGCGCTGGACCGGCCTCGCGATCCTCGCGCGAAAGCTGACTCCTTCGCTACAAACACCACGGCAACGAGGTTAGCGCCCGCGGTCAATCACGCCCCGAGGCAATCCGGCTGCTGCGCCGCCAGCTGTCCGACACTGGATTCTCGGCTCTGCGAACGACGAGCGCCCGCTGTGAACCCGGCAGCATCTGGGCACCACCGCCGCACGACATGCCGCGCGCCGCTTGACATAGGAGCGCCGCCGAACACAACCGCGACCAGTCAGGAATCTCCGGCACCCCCACCAGGAGCTACCGCCAAGGAAAAAGACTGGCAAACTACCTAAAAGATCTTGATCCACAATATATTGACCATTATACTTTCCTGCCGAAACGCGCACTATTCGCCCTGAAGGCGACATAAGACCTTAACGCTAGTAACCGCAACCGACTTCGAAAGGCGGTAAGCAGTGGGGTACAAATTCTCGCTGGTCCTCAGCCGGGAGATAACCGACGAAGAGTCGGCGATACTCAAGGGCGAGGGATGGGCAGATGCGGTCTTCAGTACTGATCCGCTCCCAACAAACGCCGATTTGACAGTCACCAAGATGGACTTCGACACTACTGCCTTTCCAACGCTGGCTGAGGCGATTGACTCGGCTCTCGAGGCAGTCAAAAAGGTTCAGCACCTGACCGCGCCCGGCCTTACCGTACCCGCCCAGCCGGCCGGGCCGATCACAGAGAAGCCGGACGAATCAGCCGAGAGCACCGCACCGGAGAAGACGTCGTCTGAGGACAGTGCCATCGAAGGCGTCGTGGTCGAGGAGAGGCCGCGCAGCAAGAGCACCAGGAAGCCCAACGCTAAGAAGCCGACTGCCCAGACCGAGATCGACGTGTCGGCCGAAGCGCCCGACGACGCCAAGGACCTGGCATAAGTCGCCTGGGCCGATCGACGTAACAGCATGCGTCGTCCGCATCCTCCGCAATAGGCAATTTTCCTGCTGCGGCCTTCTCCTCGACGTCTAGTTTTCGTCGGCCTTCGTACGAGGGGGGGACAACTCCTTATCATCCGACCTTAGGGGCAAGGTAAATATGGAAAGGGCATATACGAAATGACTCGAGAGGCGGATCCAATATCGCTCATGGAGTGCCGTCGCGGATCAGCAGGTGACTCGTTGGCAATGCGGCAGGGGGCTGGGTGGACCCCCAACACGGCGGCCGTGCTCAACGGGCCTTCCCGCATTATCTTGCGGAATGGACTGCAATTGTCACCCCGGTTGTCTTTCGAAAAATGGCTCGATGTCGGGCGCCAACTGTCGTGGCTTACAGTTTCGGTCGCTTGGTGCCTTGGTGACTGGCTCGTCTATGGCGAGACTGCATTCAATGGCAGATACCGCCAAGCAATCGAGGAAACATCACTGGACTATCAGACGCTGCGCAACTATGCGTGGGTTGCAAAACGATTCACTATGCCCCGTCGACGGGATAGCCTGAGCTTCGGTCATCATGCTGAAGTCGCCGCGCGCGCTGAACCGGAACAAGACTATTGGCTCCGCAAAGCCGAGGAATTCGCTTGGTCGAGGAACAGGCTTCGTATTGAGGTACGCAGGAGTATTCGGGAGCGCATCGAAACAGGCGGTCGAGGCTCTGAGTTACCTGCCGACAATGACTCGGAGTCCGTCTCCGACTCAATATCTGCTCCTATCGCCCGCACCCTGAGGCTTCGCATTCCTGCCGCACAGCTAGATATTTGCTGCGTGGCTGCCGCTGCGTACGGTCTCAGTCTTGAGGAGTGGGCCCTGCGCACGCTCGAAACTGCTGCACATGAAGCGAGCAGACAGTTCGAGAGTATATGCCCAAGGACTCCTCGGAGCTTGATAAGTCCCTTTAGCTCCACATGACTCTGGCGTGGCGTCTTGCAGACGCGGAAAATGGGTGTAAGGGTTGCCCGCCGCCGTCGGTGTTCGCTTGGGCGTGAAGCCCGTCCCTTAGCCTGGCGCGGGGCTGCTCTGAAGGGTCTTGCACTGTTGCTTCGAGCACGCCTGTCAGTATTTCTGGCTCCCTGAGACCCCCGGGCAACCCGCCCTGACACGCGGGATGGAGACGCTGGAATGCGGGAACCGCTGGAGATCGAGGAACGGCCGGAGGAGTTCACGGCCGGCCGGGTGGCGGCGGTAGACGTCGCGAAAGCGTCCGGGGTGGTGTCCACCAGGGTTGCGCGCGAGGGAGCGCCGGGTCGTTTCACTACCAGGGTCTGGCCGGTCGATGCGACGACAAACGCGATCTTAGAGCTGGCGGGTCACCTGGCCGGCCTGGCGGTCGAGAAGGTGGTGCTGGAGTCGACCAGCGACTACTGGCGGCGGTTCTTTTACTTGCTGGAGGCGGCCGGGCTGAACGTCGAGCTGGTCAATGCCCGCGATGTGAAGAACGCGCCGGGCCGGCCTAAGACCGACCGGCTGGACGCGGTGTGGCTGGCGAAGCTGGCGTCCTGGGGGATGCTGCGGCCCTCGTTCGTGCCGCCGGCCGAGATCCGCCGGCTGCGCGATTAGACCCGGCTGCGGACTGACCTGACGCGGGAGCGGACGCGGCACTGGCAGCGCCTGGAGAAACTGCTGGAAGACGCCCTGATCAAGGTCACCACGGTGGCCTCCCGCATCGACACCATGTCAGTGCGGGAGATGATCGAGGCGCTGATCGCCGGGCAGCGGGACCCGCAGGTGCTAGCCGGGCCGGCCCGGGGCCGGATGAAGGCCAAGCGGGCCGCCCTGGTCGAGGCGCTGACCGGACGGTTCGACGACCACCATGGCGAGCTATCGGCGATCCTGCTGTCCCAGATCGACGGGCTGACCACCCGGATCGATCAGCTGACCACCCGGATCAGCGAGCTCATCGCCGCCATCCCCGCTGCGCAGGGCGTCAACCCGGACGGGACCACAGGGCCGCAGGCCGGCCGCGGACCCGACGCCCCGGTACTGCCCGCCGTGGCCCGGCTGGCTGAGATACCCGGCATCTCGGCGCATGCCGCCCAGGTGATCATCGCCGAGGTCGGCCTGGACATGACGCGGTTCCCCACCGCCGGGCACCTCGTCTCCTGGGCGAAACTCGCACCCCGGACCATCCAGTCCGGCGCCAGCACCAGGCCGGGGAAGACTGGCAAGGGCAATCCCTACCTCAAGGGCGTACTCGGCGACGCAGCCGCCGCCGGCAAGACCACCACGTTCCTGGGCGAGCGATACCGGCGGCTGGCGCCGCCGCGGCAAGCTCAAGGCCCTGGTAGCGATCGCCCGCACCATCCTGGTCATCATCTGGCATCTGCTGTCTGACCGCGCCGCGCGCTACGACGACCTCGGCGAAAACTACTACATCACCACCATCAACACCGACCGCAAGATCCGCAGTCACATCCGGCAGCTCGAGGCACTCGGATACAACGTCGCGCTCACACCCGCCGCCGCATAACGAACGTCACAAGCTAGCCGACGTTCGCTGCCGCCCTCGGGCTGAGGTCATTTTTCCTGTCAGTTCGGAGAGTAAATCCGCCGGGTCGCAGTCAGCGCATTAGTCAGCTTAGGACTCGCCGCCTACGAGCAGTGTCGCGAACTCCTGGGACGCGCAGACCCAGTCTGGCCTCATGGGTCCCTGGGAATGACGATGGCCGTCGTCACCAGCCCCCTTGCGATCAGCCACCGGCCATGGAGCGTAGTCAGCGCTGCGCCGTTCACGACCGGGCCTTGAACGAGCAGCCGGGCGCAAAAAAAACCGTCACGCCGACCGAAGTCGATGTAAGCGTCTTCGAATCCTAGCCATGTGCCGGTCAGCGGGAACCAGGCCTTGTAAACCGACTCCTTGGCGCTGAACAGGATGCGGTCCCAACACGCATATGGCCTGGCAGCAGCGAGCGTGGCCAGCTCCGCCTGCTCGCCGCGAGATGCCACCGCCTCGAGCACGCCACGCGGCAACTCGTAGTGCGGTTCGGCGTCGAGGCCGATCGCCATGAAGTCGTGGTCACGGGCAACGGCAGATGCCCGGTATCCGGAGCAGTGCGTGATACTTCCCACGATGCCGGCCGGCCACCGCGGTGCGCCGCGCACGCCCGGCACTATTGGCACCGATTCCTGGCCCAGCTGCGCCAGCGCAGCCCTGGCGCACGCACGACCCGTCGCAAATTCCCGTCGTCGTGTTTCCACGGCGTTGGCGACAGCGGCCTCCTCGTCGGGATACAGCGTCACGTCAGCCAGATCGCCGAACGCCTCGACGACGGCAAGGCGCGGCGGCAGGATATCTGCGATCATCTCGACGTACCGGTCTCCGCGGGCGCGGGGAGGACCTGCTTGAGCTTGCCCGGCTGGGCGTTACGGCGTAGCCACTCGCGTGGGTAGCCGAGAGAGACCTCCTCAAACCGGACGCCGTCGTGCCAGGTCACACGGGGGATATGGAGGTGTCCATAGACCACCGCAAGGGCGCCGAACCGCTGGTGCCAATCGCGGGTGCGCGTCGTTCCGCACCACTGGGCGAATTCCGGGTAACGCAGCACCCTGGTGGGCTCACGGACCAGCGGATAGTGGTTCACGAAGACGACAGGGAGCGCCGGGTCGAGCGCGGCCAGCCTCTGCTCGGTCAGCTCGATCCTCGCCGCGCACCAGGCCTCGCGGCTCGGATAGGGGTCGGGGTGCAGGAGCATCTCGTCACTGCAGATCACGCCTGCCGCATACGCACGAGCCAAACCCTGCTCCTTGGTCGACGCACCCTCCGGCAGGAAGGAGTAGTCGTAGAGCAGGAACAGCGGCACGACCGTCAGAGGCCCCCCAACCCCCTCCCACACCGGGTAGGGATCCTCTGGGGTTGCGACGCCGAGACTGCGACATAGCTTTACGATCTCGGTGTAACGCGGTAGCCCGCGGAGCTTGACCGGGTCGTCGCGATGGGTCCACAGTTCATGGTTACCTGGGGTCCACACGACTCTGGAGAAGCGCGCGCTGAGCGTACGCAGCGCCCAGTCGATGTCGGAAAACAACTCGCCGACGTCACCGCCCAGCAAGAGCCAGTCACCCTCAACTTCCGGGCGCAAGGCGTCGACAATCTCGCGGTTCTGTGCGAAAGCAACGTGAAGGTCGCTAACGGCTAGCATGGTTGGTGTTGTTCTTCTGGCGGAATTGGGCACAAGTGAGAGACTCACATACAGGCCAGATAGTCGCAATGAACCGTCCCGGCCAACGTTCGCACCCCGGATTATGAGACGGCTGACACTACATGCCGGGGACAAATTACAGCGCGGCGCTGAAGGCTAAGCCTCGATCCACCGTCGGCCTTTGGGCGGTCGTTTCCGCGGTAATGCGGCTCTTCCGGATTCCTAGTTGGGGACCGAGGGCTCTGGTGCCGGGGCCGTGCATGGCTGGCATGACCGGATGCGGGCTGGCCAGGCCGCTCGGGCGGCGGGCGGGCCGCAGCCTGTATGGAACAGCCTGAGCCATTCGCGCTCGCGGTGCCACGCCAGCGGCAGGTGCAGCGTGGGGTGACCGCGTCCGTGCGGGGCCAGGCGTGCGGCTACGTCGCTGAAGGCGGCGCGGATTGTGGCGGCCGTGCTCTTGCCTGCAGCGGGAGGCAGCTGGCTGGCGTCACTGACCGTGTTCCTGACCGGCTCGATGCTGTCCGGCGCGGCCTAGAACATCGGCAGCCTGATCGGCTTCCGTGTGCTGCAGGGACTCGGCGGCGGCATGCTGATGCCCCTGGTCACAACCCTGCTGCTGCAGGCGGCCGGCCCGCAGAAGCTCGGCCGGCTGATGTCCGTCGTCAGCCTCCCGGTGGCCGTGGTGCCCATCTTCGGCCCGCTGATCAGCGGCCTGATCATCGAGCACGTCAGCTGGCGCTGGGTCTTCTACGTCAACGTGCCGATCTGCCTGGTCGGCCTGGTCCTGGCCTGGCGCGGGCTTCCGGCCGCGGAGCCGGCTGACGCGAGGGCACGGCCGAAGCTGGACCTGGCCGGCCTGCTGCTGCTCTGCCCGTCGCTGGCCGGGATCCTGTACGGCCTCGCACAGGTGAGCACGGCCGGCGGATTCGGGCATCCGAAGGTACTGATACCGCTGCTGGCCGGCGTCGCCCTGCTGGCCGGCTTCATCTGGCACGCACTGGCCACCACCGGCAAGCCGCTGGTGAACCTGCGGCTGTTCCGGTCCCGGCCTTTTGCCGGGGCCAGCGCGCTGATGTTCCTGGCCGGGCTGTCGATTTACGGCGCGATGCTGCTGCTGCCGCTGCACTTCCAGCAAGCGCGCGGCTACAGCGCCCTGACCGCCGGCTTGCTGCTGGTGCCGCAGGGCGTCGGGACGATCCTGCCGCGCGTGGTGGTCGGCAAGCTCACCGACCGGCTCGGCGCACGGCCGATCGCGCTGGCGGGCATGGTGCTGGCCGCGATCGGCACGATCTCGTTCACTGTCGAAAGGCGCCCGGTGGCCGAGGTGGCCCGCAGCTACGGGGTCGCCCGGTCGTGGATCTACACGCTGCTGGCCCGCTACCGGGCCGAGGGCGAGGCGGCGTTCGAGCCGCGGTCGCGGCGGCCGAAGACCTCGCCGGCCGCGCTCAGCGCCGAGTCAGCCGGATTGCTTGCCGCGTCTGGTACGCAATGCGTCCAGGCCGCTGAGCGGCCGGAAGGCGAGGTCAGCCCAGATCGACAAGGGACGGTGGCGCTATCGAGCGGTACCATTTGGCACAGTCGGACTTTGTACGCGTAGGCCATCTATTGGCTCGACCAAGCAGCCGCGTTTCCAGGGTTTGCACCCACTGAGTGTAATGTGCCAGCTCGTTAACGTACTTTTCTGCCTGTCCGAAGTCGGTAAGCTCAGCATATCGCCGGAAGATTGCGGCGAAGACATCTGCGAC
>JASHUG010000008.1 GCA_030040155.1 Streptosporangiaceae bacterium
CCAGCACGATATGGTCCTGATGCCCGTGCGTGATCAGCACCAGGTCGATGTGATCGGGCAGGTCCCGGTAGGTGTACCGGCCAGCCGCCGCCGCGTCCGAGCTCACCCACGGATCGGTAATGATCGCCGCCTGCTCGGTCTGCAGCACCAGGCACGCATGTCCGAAATAACGGATCCGGCCCCCGCCATCCACGTGCCGGTCCCCGGCCAAGTCCGGGTGCGGAGCGAGCAGCCTGGCCAGCTGGCCCGCCTGCTCATCGCCGAGCGGCAGCAGCTCCCGCAGCCGGCCCAGCGTAGTGGGCGCTGTCCGGGACTTGACCAGTTCCTCCAGTCCCGGGTGCCGGAACGGGATCGCCAGCTCCAGTACGTCGGGCGAGGCTAGCCGCGGGGTGCTCAAGATGAACGGCCGCTCGATCCCGGTCTCAAGCGATAGCTGCACCGACTGGCGGTCCTCGGTATAGGCGCTGCTTTCATACACCAGCGGCTCCATATACCGCACCGCCGGCTGGTTATTCGTGTCGTAGGCAATCTCCACCAGCCCCGACAGCACCCGCGGCAGCTTGGGGTACAGCGGGGTCAGGTCGAATCCGGTCGCGCCCTGGCGCACGGTCTCCTCAGCCTCCGCGATCGCCGCAGCGAACTCCAGCATCGGTGCCCGGTCCCGTTTGATCGTGGCTAGCAGGTTGCGGATCTCGCCGGAACGGTCGGCCGCGATGTTAACGAAAAGCCCGCCACGCAATTCCGGGTTGCGGCTGGCGTTGATATGCACCTGCGGGGACTGCAGGTACGATTCGAGGAGCGGCACCTGGACAAACGCCAGGTTCATCGTCGCCTGCACCGGCGCGACCGTGTGCAGCCACGCATAAAATCGGTCGACCAGTGGCTCGATGATCACATCCGGCCGCAGAAACCGCGGTTCGTCACTCATCTCCACTCCAAACATCCCGGAGACCCTCAGCCGTAACCTGCACGGGATCCTACGAATAACATGCAGACTGCTCTTCGCGCGGATGGCAAGAACGAGCTATTTCTCGGCATTAAATTGTGTTTCGTTTTCATTCTCGGGCGGATCGAAAATCCTCTAGGATTTACTCCATAGCACTATCGCATGCGTGCAGATCACCGATCAATACTGCAATCATCAGCGAGATCGCTGCACCGGGCAGCCTCAGCAACCGGCAAACCGGCTGGCCGTATACGAGCGCCGCGCGTTCAACCGTGGAAGAGCATCAGTTGAACACCGGGGACCCGTCGAGATCGCCGACGATTCGATCGCTCGGTCAAGGCACCTGCGGAAGCAGCGCGATCACTTGCACTGCCAGAGTGCGGTCGCAGCTAGAGGTACGTCAATGAGCGCATACCGTTGGGGCGAGCGAGGCAACTCTGTTCACCCCATCGCCATAATCAGACGAATGGCCGACAAACTTGCGCATCTATGGGGACAGCAGCGAATCCGCGCGCAACCGCGTCCCGATGGCGGTGGGGTTCGTTCCTCGTGACCCGATCTGCCGCACGGGCGCGCCGCGCAAGACCCTGACCGGGTTGCTCGAGTCTATCGAGCCTGACGGATGCCAGACGCCTCGCGTACTCTCCGAGTATGAGCTGCTGAGCGGAATTCCCGTTCTGTTCGATATTAATATGAATTTCAATGGATGCGGCTTTTTTTCGGATCTAGTCTAACGGCTAACCGCGAGGAAAAAGAGGATATATTGGCTATATATATCCTGTGTCCGAACCACTGTCGCAGCTCGGCCGTCCTGCGGCCGTGACGCCAGGTAAAAAGACACACGAGCACAGGAGGCGTCAAGCGTGCAGATGCGCGTGGGTCCGATGGGGCCGATCGGGCGCCTTGGAGACCCGCCGGTCACCCGTCAACAAATAAAGCCCGGTACCGTTCGGCGTATTGTCCCGTATGCCGCGCCATACCGCTGGGTGCTCGCGCTGCTGCTCAGCGCTACCGCATTGGACGCGGTTATCACGGCGGTCAATCCGCTGTTGATCGCCTTTGTCATTGATGACGGCATCATTCCTGGCCGGGTGGCGGTAGTCGTCGGGGTGGCGCTGGCCATCGTGGCGCTGGCCCTCCTGGATGCCTTAGTTAATTACGTTCAGGCCAGAACGTCCGCCCGGATCGGGCAGGGGATTACCTACGATCTGCGGACAAAGGTCTTCACGCACGTCCAGGAGCAGCCACTCGCATTTTTCACCCGCTCGCAGACTGGTTCTCTTGTCAGCAGGCTTAACACGGACGTTATCGGGGCGCAGCAGGCCATCACGACACTGCTGTCGCAGACCGTCGACACCGTCCTGACCCTGATCGTCGTAGTTGCCGCGATGTTCTACCTGTCGTGGCAGGTCAGCGTCATAGCACTGATTACGGTTCCATTCTTCGTTTTCCCTGGAAAGGTGATCGGGAAGAAGCTGCAGCGACTCACCAGGGAGACAATGCAGCTTAATGCTGCGATGGGCTCATTGACGACTGAGCGTTTCAACGTCGGCGGAGCGATGCTCGCGAAGCTCTACGGCCGCCCAGACGAGGAGTCGGCCATGTTCGCGAGCCAGGCTAACCGCGTCCGTGACATCGGCGTGAGGCAGGCCGTGACGGGGCGGGCGTTCGGCATCATCATGGGGCTGATCTCCGCACTGATCCTCGCTCTGGCGTATGGCCTGGGCGGCGTCCTGGTCATCGATCACACTCTCAAGATCGGCGTCCTGGTGGCCCTGGTCGCCCTGATTTCCCGATTGTTCGGCCCGGTCAATCAGTTGTCCAACATGCAGATCAGTGTCCTGACCGCGCTGGTCAGCTTTGACCGAGTGTTCGAGGTGCTCGACCTGAAGCCGCTCATAGCGGAGCGCCCCGGAGCGTCCGCGCTTCCTAGAGCAACAGGCAACGGGATGGCGCCGGAGATCGAGTTCGAACGAGTCTCGTTTCGGTACCCCACCGCCGCCGAGGTTTCGCTTGCCTCGCTCGAGTCGATCGCGTTGCCCATGCCCGAACGCGGCGACACCCAGTGGATCTTGAATGAGGTCAGCTTCGTTGCCCCAGCCGGGAAGCTCACTGCTCTGGTCGGCCCCTCGGGTGCCGGAAAGACCACGATTACCCATCTGGTCCCCCGGTTCTACGATCCCGGCTCGGGACGCGTGCGGATCGGCGGGCATGACCTCCGTGACCTGACGCTCAAGTCGCTGCATGACACAGTCGGCGTCGTCACCCAGGACGCGCACCTGTTCCACGACACCATCCGCGCCAACTTGTCCTACGCACGCCCGGGTGCGACCGAGGAGGAGCTGATCGAGGCATGCGCGGCGGCGCGGATCTGGGACCTGGTCGCGTCGCTATCGGACGGCCTCGACACGGTTGTGGGCGAACGCGGTTACCGGCTGTCTGGCGGGGAGAAGCAACGGGTCGCCCTGGCTAGGCTGCTGCTCAAGGCCCCGTCGGTGGTTGTCCTCGACGAGGCCACCGCGCACCTGGACTCGGAGTCGGAGGCCGCGATACAGCGTGCGCTCAAGACCGCACTGGCGGGCCGGACTTCGCTGGTGATTGCGCATCGGCTGTCCACGGTGCGCGAAGCCGAGCAAATCCTGGTCATTGACGAGGGTCGGATCACCCAACGCGGCACCCACGAGGAACTGCTAGCGGCGGGGGGACTGTACGCGGACCTATACCGCACCCAATTTGCCCGGCAGACGCCAGTCGAGGGCGGAATCGCAGACGAGGTTCGGACGGGCGATGGCCAGGTCATGTGAGGCGGGCTGCGAAACAGTCTGAGGAACTTACCTGCTCAGCTGAAAGAGGACCTGGTCCGCTGGAATTTCTCGGCCACGATCGTGGCGAACTTCTGCACCAAGAGTCGCCACACCCCGAATCCTTAGACTCGCCTCGCTTGCTCAGGATTGGTGGCCCTTCGGGCAGTCCGGCTGATGTGTGGCGATAAGGCTGGCGCGCTACCAGGACGAGTACAGCCGCAACCTGCTGTTCGCCTCA
>JASHUG010000079.1 GCA_030040155.1 Streptosporangiaceae bacterium
CCGCGTCGACCCAGGCGAGGGCCCCGGCCTGGTGAGCCAGGTCGCTGACCGCGCGGGCATCCACCAGGGTCCCGGTCGAGTTGGCGGCCCACGGGAACGCCACCACCTTGGTGCGCGGTCCGAGCTTGCGTTCCAGGTCGGCCAGGTCGAGCGTCGTGTCGGCATGCACGTCGGCATGCCGGACCGTCAGCCCGAGGTCGCTGGCCAGGTCAAGCCAGGGCGCGACGTTGGCGTCGTGGTCGAGTCGGGTGACGACGATCTCGTCGCCCGAGCTGAGCTCACGGCCGAGCGTGCGGGACAGCGTGAAGTTGAGTGCGGTCATGTTCGCGCCGAAGATCACCTCGTCCGGGCTGCAGCCGAGGAATCCGGCCGTGGCGGTCCTGGCCTCGTGAACCAAGGCGTCAAGCCGCCTGCTGGTCGCGTAGGGCGCGCCGGTGTTGCCGCTCGCCTCCAGGTAGACCTGTGCCACTGCGGCCGCGACCTCGTCCGGGGTCTGCGTCCCGCCTGGGGCATCGAGATAGACGAACCCCTTGCCTAGCGAGCTGAAGCGGCGGCGGGCGGCGGCGATGACTTCGGACTGGGCGGCGAGGTCGCTCATCTTCGCAAATTAGGTCGAGCGGGTGCGATAGGTCAACTCGCCCGCTACCCATCCGCGCCGGTGAGGATCTGGGCGAGCTTGTCCAGGTTAATGTTCCCGCCCGAGACGATGCACACGACCTTGCCTGTCCCGGCGCGGCCAGAGAGGGCCGCCGCCGCCGCCAGGGCGCCAGCGCCTTCCGCGATCACCCTGGCTCGCTCGGCGAGCACGCGGATCGCGGCGGCCACCTTGTCCACCGGGACCGCCAGCGCCTGATCGACCAGCGGTGAGACCCGCGGCCACATCGTGTCGAGCACACGGCGACTGCCGGCTCCGTCGACGAACGACGGGCGGAAGTCCCGCACCTGCGCGGGCTCGCCGGCGCCGAACGCGGCCGCGAGTGCGGCGCCGCCTTCCGGCTCGGCCGTGACAATCCTGGTCTCCGGCCGTATCGCCTTGATCGCGCTGGCTATCCCGCAGGTCAGCCCGCCGCCGCCGTACGGGATGACCACGGCGTCGGGGTCGGGCAAGTCCTCGAGGATTTCCAGGCCGATGGTGCCGTTGCCCGCGATCACTCCGGGGTCGGCGACCGGATGGACGAAGAGGCCGTCGACGCCGTCGGCGCGCCCGGTCACGATCGCGTTCCACCACTGGTCGTAGGCGAGCTTCACCACGGTGCCGCCCAGGCGGGTGATGGCGGTCAACTTCGTCTCGGGGGCGGTGTCGGGAACGAGGATCGTCGCCGGAAGGCCTAGGTCGCGAGCGGCCCATGCCACTCCCTGGGCCATGTTCCCCGCGCTCGCCGTGACCAGTCCGTCCGCCCGCTGCTCTGGCGGAGCGAGCAGGACCGCGTTGGTCGCGCCGCGGATCTTGAACGAGTTAACCGGCTGCAGGCACTCGAGCTTCAGGTAGATCTCGGCGTCGGGGCGCTCGACCTGCAGCCGGATCAGCGGAGTGCGGATGGCCGCGCCCGCGATCCGCTCGCGCGCCGCCTCGATGGCTGCCAGCGTCGTCATGGAAATCATCCTCACTTCGGTTCCGGCCCGGCCGTGATTGCCGGGCTGAGCGCGCTCTCAATCGCCGACCGTTCGCCCGGCGCGAGCGGATGCTCGATCGCCTCGACGACGGGAACCAGATGTTCCGGCCTACCTGGCCCGATCACGATCTGCGTGACACGCTTGTCGGCGAGCAGCCAGGCCAGCGCGAGGCCCGACATCGATGTGCCGCGGCCGCGCGCCATCTCGCTTAGCCGCTCGAGTACGTCGAAGGTGCCCGTAGTCACGAGTTGCCGGTACGGGCCAGGACGCTGGGTCATCCGCGAGCCGGCGGGGAACGGCTCGCCGCGCCGGTACTTGCCGGTCAGCCAGCCGCCAGCTAGCGGGCTGAAGGCCTGGTAGGCCAGGTCCCGTGCGCAGCACAGGTCCAGCAGATCCTGGTCGTCGCGCCGGTCGAGCAGCGAGTAGCTGTTCTGCACGACTCGCGGCGATCCGGCGACCAGCGCCGCCTGCACCTGGCTGGCGCCAAAGTTGCTCAGTCCGTACTCGCCGACGAGTCCGGCTGAACGGACCTGGTCGAAGGCGGTAAGCGTCTCGGCCAGCGGCACTTGCGGGTCGAACTCGTGCGCGAGGTACTGGTCGACGTGCGCCAACCCCAGTCGCTCCAGGCTGGAGCTGAGCTGGCGGGCGATCCGGTCGGGACGCAAGCCGTGGTCGGCTCCCGCCGCCATCGGGTTGAACGTCTTAGTAGTGAGCCGTGGCCGCACTCCGCGCGTGGTAATCCACCGGCCGATGACCCGCTCGCTCCGGCCGCCGCCGTAGGCGTCGGCCGTGTCGAAGTGCCGGATGCCGAGTTCCCAGGCCGCGTCCATCAGCTCAAGCGCCTGGTCGTCGGTGAGCCCGTGGCCGAAGAATTCAGGCGCGGAGCCGATGCCGCCGAAGTTGCCGCAGCCGAGGACGACCGGCGTCAGTGCCAGGGCTGCCGCGCCCGCCTGCCGCTCGCTCACCGGAGCCTGCCGGGGTACTGAGGATTAGCCATCCGCGACATTAAACCAAGAGCCGCAGAGTCCGGGCATTCACCCCGATGCCCGCAGCCGCTCGGCTCTTGCGTTGACGCGTCGGCACGCGATAACTTAGGCAAGTGCTTAAGCATGGCGATACCCTGGACCGGATCTTCCAGGCGCTGGCCGATCCGGCCCGCCGGTCAATCGTCGAGCGGCTGACTCGCCGGCCGCTTAGCGTCACCGAGCTTGCTCAGCCGCTGCCGATGTCCATGCCAGCCGTGTTCCAGCACTTGCAGGTGCTGGAGGGAGCGGGGTTGGTGCGGTCAGAGAAAGTCGGGCGGGTCCGCACCTGCCGCATCGAGCCTGACGCCTTGCGCGTGGCGGAAGGCTGGCTCGGCGCACGGCGGACGACATGGGAGCAGCGTCTTGACCGGCTCGGTGACGTCCTCACACAGCCAGACTCGATGACCGCCGAGAGGAAGCACGATGACTGACCGAAGCGTGACGCATGCGACGTTCTCGCTCGAGCGTGTCTACGACGCACCGCCCGACCGGGTATTCGGCGCTTGGGCCGACCCGGCGGTCAAGACCCGCTGGTTCTCCGGCGCCGTCGATCCCGGCGCGCCCTCGCTCACGATGGACTTCCGCGTCGGCGGTACTGAGCAGGCCGTCAGCGGCGCACCCGATGGCCCGGTCGTCACCTACGAAGGCCTGTTCCGTGACATCGTGCCAGACGAGCGCATCGTCGTCGCCAACTACATCGATGTTGACGGTCAGCGCATTTCGGTCTCTCAGTTCACGGCCGAGTTCGGCCCAGACGGCGGCGGGACCCGCCTGGTCGTCACGGAGCAGGGTGCCTACCTCGACGGCCATGACAGCGCCGAATCGCGGGCAGCAGGTATCCGCGCGCAACTCCAGGCGCTGGCCGCCGAACTGGAAGGGAGCGCCCGGTGAGCTCAGGTGACCGGCAGGCGGCCGCCGCTGCGCAGATTCGCGCGCTGCTCGAAGCACGGCTGGAGGCCTTGCGCGCCAAGGACGCCCCCGGCTTCATCGCCCGATTCGACTCCTCGATCGTCAAGTTCGACCTCGCGCCGCCGCTGCGCGACAGTGGCCCGAGCGTCCTCGATCCGGCCGCACTGCAGTGGTGGCTGGACACCTGGGCCGGTGAACTCCTGGTAGACCTCGCCGAGTTGACGATCACGGTCGACGGCACGGTCGCGTTCTGCCACTGTCTTGAGCACATCCAGGGCACGCGGACCGACGGTGAGCGTGCCGACATGTGGACCCGCTCAACCCTGGGCCTCAGGAAGCTCGGTGGCGCCTGGAAGGTCACGCACGAGCACAGCTCGGCGCCGTTCTACATGGACGGCGAGGCCAGGCCGGCGCTCGACCTCCAGCCGTGAGTCACCGGCGGCTTAATCGGCGGAAAGCTGTCCGATCATGTCCGCGTACGCGGTGATGTGGCTGACGTGGTGGACCACCTCGCGCACGGTCCAGGTGTGCTCGGCGGGCCGCGCATCCAGGAATTCGGCGTCGCGATTGTGCAAGATCGCCTGGTAGCACGCGGCCAGCCGGTTCAGCCGGCTGGTGGCTTCATCCAGGTCGATCTCGGTGAACCGGGCGAAGTCGGCGTCGGTCGTGACCATCCGGCCATGCCATCTGTCGGGCAGTGTCGGCAGGCCCGCGGTCCGGCACTGGATCTCGGTGAGATGGTCGAGCAGATGATCCGCGACGCGCCGCAGCGCCTTGTGCGGCGTCCAGACGTTGCCCTCACGGCGGATCGGCGCACCGTCCCATCCCAGCCATGTCTCGGCGACGTCCAGCACCTGGCTCACAGCCGTGGGAATGAGAACCGTTACGTCGCGAGCGTCCACGTCCGGCCGCGCCGCATAATCGTCGGCGTACTGATCCCTAGTGAGGTGTCTGACCATATCGCGACGCTACTGCGCGGATATTTCGGCGCTGGTCGAACCGTGTCGGCCGGACCGCACCTAGCGGTAGCCGGGCCGATGGTGGCCGAGGATCCTCGGCAGATTGACCAGCCGGTGCCGCGGGCTCCACCAGACCTCGCTGCACCCTGGCTCGTTGCAGGCAACCTTGAGGTGGCCGCCTCGAGCCGCCCTGGCTGGCGGGCAGTCGCAGGGTTCCCAGCTGATCGTCACCGTGCCGGGCCGCCACGGATGGTGCGCGCGGCACTCCAGCGGAAAGCCCTGCCAGGCTGGCTGCCTCTCCTGATCCACGACCGCATTCAAACACGTTTTCGAGATCGATGAAACAGCGGCCGACGCCCGTTCCAGCCTGGGGTTATTAGTCGCTCATGACCGAGGCGGCAGGTACGGCTCGGTCGAATAGCGGGCCATCACCTCAAGAATGGCGCTCTCCTCCACCTTGTCCAGGCTGCCACCGGATGTCTATGGGCTGCCCGGCTGGAACCTGGCCGGATCGAAGGGAGCCAGGTCGGCCGGGGGATCCTGGCCGAGCGCGAGGGCTGCGGCCGCGAGCCCGGTCCACGGCCCGGCGGTCAGCCCTTCCGGGCCGTTGCCAGTCGCGACGATGAGGCCATCGGCCAGTTTGCCGATCACGGGGCGTCCGTCGCTGGCGACGGGCCGGAAGCCGATCCGGGTCTCAAGCAGTGTGGCCTCGGCCAGGCCCGGTGCCACGTCCATTGCCTTGGCCAGCATGGCGCCCACGCCGCCAACGGTGGTCCGGTAGTCGAAGCCTGCCAGCTCGCGCGTCGCCCCGAACACGACACGGGAACCAGGGAATGCGAGGAGGTACGGATCGGCCGGGGGCAGGATGACGGGCCAGGACTCGGTTTGCGCGCCAGGTATCTCGACGTGAATGATCTGGCCGCGCTGGGGGCCGACCGGCAGCTGCCAGCCCACCGGCGCGCAGACCTGCCCGGTCCATGCCCCGGCCGCCACGACGACGGCATCGGCAGCCACGCTTTCGCTGCCGACCGTCACCCCAGTCACCTTGCTCCCGGCGTGATCGAGCAAGGCGGCGCCGATTATCTGGGTCGCGCCGTAGGAGGCCGCGGCCGCGAGCAGGCTGTCCCGGATCTGACGGCCGTCGACCCGGCCTGCGCCGCCGATCCAGAGCCCGGACAGGCTGGCCGCCAGAGGCGGGAACTGCCGCTTCGGCTCGCCCGGCCCGACGAGCTCGATTTCGCCGATCTCGGGCCGGTCGGCGCGCATCGACCGCAGCATCGCGGCTATGTTCTGCAGCCGCTGCGTGTCCTCGCCGACGCGCAGCGCGCCGACGCGGGCGTAGCTGGTTTCGGCATGGCCGTCCTCGGCCAGCATCCCCAGCAGCTCGGGGTAATACCGCGCCCCGTCGGCGGCCAGCTCATAAGCGGGATCATCGCCGCGATCGTTCCACGGACAGATGATGCCGGCCCCGGCATTGGTCGCGGGCCCCGGCTGGCTCGCCTCGACCACGATCACCGACACGCCCTGGCGGGTCAGGTGATAAGCCACGCTCGCGGCCACGATGCCGCCGCCGACAACGACGATCCTGGTGCTGGCGCTCATGCGCTAATACCTACCAGGCGCCAAGCCCGGCGCCTGACCTGGGTGCAGCACGGTGGCAGCCGTGCATCCGCCAGCCCAGAACGCTCCGCTCCGCCACGGCGTACCAAGGCTGTAGTTTGACCGTTATGAGTGCGGACGCAGACGCCGCGGCGCTTCGCAACCGGATGCTTCGCAACATGACCGGGGCGCTCGAGCTGTACACGGTGTACCTCGGTGAGCGGCTCGGGCTGTACCGGGCGCTGGCGCAGGGTGGCCAGGCTACGTCGGCGGAGCTTGCGGCGCGGACCGGCACCACGGAGCGGTACATACGGGAGTGGCTGGAGCAGCAGGCCGCGAGCGGGCTGCTGGCGGTCGACGACCCGGCCGCCGCGCCGCTCGACCGCCGGTTCTCGCTGCCCGCCGGGCACGTGCCCGTGCTGGCCGATCTCGATGATGTCAGGTACCGGGCGTTCAACGGTACCGAGATCGTCCGGGCGGCGCGGTCGCTGGCCGACCTGGTTGAGGCGTTCCGTACCGGAGGCGCGCCGCCGCGGGATGCGTGGGCGCCGGAGGGACGGCCGGACTACAACCGGGCCACGTTCCTGCACTTGCTCGGCCGGTCGTGGCTGCCCGCGATCGGCGTTGTGGACGAGCGGCTGCGCGCCTTGCCTAGCGCGCGGGTGGCGGACCTCGCCTGCGGCGCGGGGTGGTCGACCATCGCGATTGCGCTCGCGTACCCGCTAGTGCACGTCGACGGCTTTGACCTGGACGTGGACGTGATCGCGGCGGCGCGGCGCAACGCCGCCGAGGCCGGTGTCGCCGACCGGGTAACTTTCTTCGCCGCTTCCGCTGACGCGATGTCTGCCCGGTACGACGTGGTGACCATACTCGAAGGGCTGCACGACATGGCCCGTCCGGTCGCCGCGCTGCAGGTCGCGCGGGACGTGCTCGCCACGCCTGGCTGGGTCGTTGTCGCGGACGAACTGACGGAGGACCAGTTCACCGCGCCGGCCTCGCTGCTGGAGCAGTACCACTACGGCTGGAGCGTGGTCGGATGCCTGCCGGCGGTGATGGGCGATCCGCAGACGGCGGCGACGGGCGCGGTCATGCGGCCCGCGACGCTGCGCCGTTACGCCGCCGAGGCCGGGTTCGCGGACGTGGAAGTACTCCCGGTGGACGCGGACACCCTGCGGTTCTACCTGCTGACCAGGTGAGGCGGCGAGGAGCGGGATGCCCTAAGCCGTCTGGCCCGCTGGACTGAGAGACGCAATTCCCTGCATGTCAACGCAGTGCATGTCCTGCCGCCTCACGACGACCATGAGGATGTTGGTGCACGTCGGGCAGCGCATGACGGCTCCGGGTCCGCGGAGGTAGACGGCGGTCTCAGCCACCACTGCCGCGTTGCCGCAGTGTGCGCATGTTTCGATTGCGGTCGTCATCTCGACGCCGAAGATCTCCTGCATCAGCCCGCCCATGGCGTTGCCGTCCAGGTCGTCCATCAGCTTCCTCCGATCCCGCCGAACCGCTCGGTCTTCACGCGCTGCGCCGGGTAGCCCAGACCGACGAGGCTGCTCGCCACCGTCTCGACGAACGGCGTCGGGCCGCAGACGTAGGCGATCGCCTGCTGATCCGGCGGCCAGGCCACCTCCGAGAGCATGGACTTGTCTACCCGGCCCCGGTGCCCGGTCCAGCCCTGGGGCTGCTGACGGGTGAGCGTATAGATCACCTCGACGCCGGCTCCCTCCTGATCGAGCTCATCCCGGTAGATGACGTCGGCCAGCGACCTGGCCGAGTACAGCAGCCGGACCGGCACGGTGCTGCGCAGGTTACTGCGGTGCCGAAGTATCGACCGGAGCGGGACGACACCCGATCCGCCGGCAATGAGCATCAGTGGCGTGACCGAGTCGTCGCCATCCCAGACGAAATAGCCGCCGACCGGGCCGCGTATCTCAAGGTCATCGCCGGGCCGAAGCTCTTCCGTCAGGTACGGCGAGACCTCGCCGTCCTCAAGGCGCTCGACGGTCAGCGCGACCGGCTCGCCGGGTGCCGAGGCGATCGAGTAGGACCGCTCGGCGCGATAACCGTCCTCGGCCGTCAGCCGCACGTCCAGGTGCTGGCCGGCCAGGTGGCCAGCCCAGTCCGGCGCCTGCAACTCGATCGTCTTGACCGAGGCAGTCTCGTCGATGAGCGCGGTGACGGCAGAGACCTGCCAGGTCAGTCGCCCGCGTACCGCTGTTCCCGCCATGGATCCCCGTACATGTTGTAGCCGTAGGTCTCCCAGAATCCTGGCTCGTCCTTATCCAGCAATTCCAGCCCGCGCACCCACTTGGCGCTCTTCCAGAAGTACAGGTGCGGCACCAGCAGCCTGGCAGGTCCGCCGTGCTCGGGAGCCAGCGGTTCGCCATCGTAATCGAAGGCCACCCACGCCTGACCGGCCGTCACGTCCGCAAGCGGCAGGTTTGTGGTGTACCCGCCATCGCAGAACGCCAGGACATACCGGGCGTTGTGCTCTACCTGCGCGAGCAGCGTGTCCACCGACACCGCGCGCCATCTGGTATCGAGTTTCGACCAGCGGGTCACGCAGTGGATATCGGCAGTGACGTCCTCGACCGGCAGATCCTGCAGCTCCGACCAGGTCCAGGACTTGCTCGTGTTGCCGCTTTGCCGGATCGAGAACGACCAGTTGTCCAGCGCCGTCCTGGGCGTGGGACCGGCCGACAGGACGGGAAAGTCCTGGGTCACGTACTGCCCGGGCGGGACACGGCTGCTTTGCTCGGCTGGCTCCCGGCGACGGCCGTGAAAGCCTCGCGATATCGGACTCACCAGACCATCATCCCCGTCGGGCGCGCTTCTACGCGTCCGTTTCAATGCCGGGACTTTTGGGAACGAGGGGTGCCCCAGGTTAGCGGGCACTTCGGCCTGGGTCACGCTTCGTTCCGCTCCAAAAGCCGCACGTCAGACGCCGTCCGCGACGCTACGCGCGCCGGCGCCCACGCGCGGAGTGCCGCGAGCGGTTCGGCTACGCTCAGTAATACTGCGTAGGCGGTGCGTACTTAGGAGGTGCCGCCCTGACCACTGACATACCGGCCGACACCGGATCGGCGGACCCGAGTGACGAGTTGCGGCATGCCGCGGAGATCGTCCGCGAGCGCTATCGGGAGGGATCGCCTGCCTACGGCTTCTGGCGGGTGATAGCGGGGATCTGGGACCGCTGGGCCGAGCGGATGGAACTAGGCGTTGACCTCTCGCCCATCGCGCACGCAGAGTTCCAGGCGGCCCTGTTCAGCTCTCGCAAGTACATGGAGATGCGCCACGGCGGATCCGAAGGCGTCACGATGACCGGGACACTGTCCTGCGCGAAATGCGGGCATGTGTTTGCAACCCCGGCGGAAGACGACGTGCGGGCAACCGAGCTATCGGCGCGGTTGCTCGGTCACGTGTGCGGTCCGGCCTCGAACCGACCACGGTAGCGCCGCTCGGCCTAGATACGGTTCGGCTGACCGGCGGCTCGAGCCGCATATGGCAAACTATCGGGAATGCTCATTGTTGTCGCCGGCCTACCTGGATCGGGAAAAAGCACCCTAAGTCTTGATCTCGGACGGGCCTTGAACTGCGCAGTGCTCGGCGTGGACCAGGCCGAGGCCGCGATGTGGCGCGCTGGCGTGAGCAAGTCCGGCCCCACGCACCACGCTGCCTACCTGGTCGTGGGAGCTCTTGCCGCAGAGCAGCTGGCTCTCGGACACGACGTCATTGTCGATGCAGTAACCGGACCAGAGGAGGCTCGCGCTCAATGGCGAAATCTCGCCGCGAAGATGGATGCCGAGCTGAAGTTCATCGTTGTCGATTGCAGCGACGACCGTATCTTCCAGGATCGCCTGGCGCACCGGACTCGGCATATCGAAGGGTTCCCGGAACCTACCTGGGAGGGTGTCCTGCGACGCCGGGCTCAGTTTCCGGCGTGGACCGACGAGCGGCTGACCGTCGACTCGGTTAACCCGCGCGAGACCAACGTGCAGGCGGCGCTCGGATACTTGTCAGCTGCGCACCGCCCGGCCGAACTCTGAGGTCGCTCAGCCCATCTGCGCGGCTGCCGTGCGCACTGCCTGGTCTATGTCCTTCGGGCTGACGTCGAGTTCCCTGGCGATGTGCTTCTCGGCTTTCAGCGCGGCCTTGTCCAGTGCCTGCTCAAGCTGGCTTTCACCAACGACGACCAACGCCGCCTGGCCGTCGTCGATGACCTCGCCGAGTTCCTTGACGTCCGCACGGGACATGCCACGCCACATGTGCCCGGCGATTCCGCCGACAGCCGCGCCCACGAGGGCGGTCCCGATGATCGAGGGCGGGAACAAGATGCCAATCGCCGCGCCAGCGGCCGCGCCACCCCAGGCCCCGTGCCGGGTGGCCATCTCGTCCTTGTTCACGTGCACCTTGCCGTCGTCCTTCGTGACGACGGCGGCGTCATAGGTGCCGACCGCGCCCAGCGAATGCAGGTCCTTGATGACCTCGTAATCGTCGCGGGCCTGCGTCTCACCTGGATAGGTTCCGACGTAAATGAAGACTGATTCCGGCTTTGCCATGGCCATGACCCCCGTTGCCCAGATACCTGGTGGCTGCTACCACCAGGGTGGCCTGTCCGTAGGCCTGGGCACATCACCCCCGCAGAAGGATGCCGGCAGCATGTGCTCTGGGTTTAGGGTCGATTCGCCGAGCCTGGGCGATACCGGTGTTTACCGGAAATCATCCACTTCAGGCCGCCCCATCTGCCTGAGCGAGGTGGGCGCCGTCATCATGGAGGGCCACGATGAGTTTCCGGCTCGCGGCATACGCCGTGTGCATCGAGGACGGCCGGGTGCTTCTAGCCCATCACGTGACCGACAGCTGGACGCTTCCCGGCGGGCAGGTCGAGCATGCCGAGGATCCGTTCGACGCCGTAATCCGGGAAGTCGCTGAGGAGACCGGCCTCGACTCAGTCGTCGAACGCCTGCTGGGCGTGGACTCTAGGGTGATCCCCGCCGCGGACCGCTTGGCCGGCGGACCCGAGCACCACAATGTCGGCATCTTCTACTCGGTCCGCCTAACTGGCGGTCAGCTCCGGCCTGAGCCGACCGGCGAAACCCTCGAGTCGGTCTGGAGTCCGATCGCCGACGTCATCTGCTTGCGCCGGTCGTCACTGGTCGACATCGGCCTCGCTCTGGCACAGGCTCTTCCGGAAACAGGGCACGTCCCTCCGGTCCAGGTCGGCGGGCTGATCCAGCACTGAAGCTGCGCAGCAGCGCCCGGTTTTCGACTGCGACTTGTCATCCGACAGAACGGTCCTGGCCCTGACAGTCAGACCTGGCTTCACCTCGCCGGCGACGCTCCCTCGGGAGGATGAGGTGCCACCGGATTGCGGCCCTTGGTGTGATCGGTCAGCGGCGGCGCCACCGGGCTGCGGCCCTTGGTGTGATCGGTCAGCGGCGGCGCCACGGGGCTGCGGCCCTTGGTGTGATCGGTCAGCGGCGGGCCCACCGGGCTACGGCCCTTCGTGTGATCGGTCAACGGCGGCTCCACCGGGCTACGGCCCTTCGTGTGATCGGTCAGCGGCGGCTCCACCGGGCTACGGGCCTTGGTGAACGGACGGTCGTTTGCCCGGCCCAGTGTCTCGCGATCAGGCTCTGTGCTGCTTCCACCAGAATCGCGCATATGACCCGCTAGCTCTCTCGGCAGACACTCTCGAGCCGCCATGATCGCTCTTCGTCCCACCTACAACGGTAACTCGGACTAGGTCTCTCCGGGCCGCTGAGTTTCCTGCAGTCGCACTACGACCGTGTCCCGCCAGCACTGGTGCGCTCGGCAGCGCCGGCCTGGTGGGTTGCGAGCGGTCACTGGGGCTAGGGTGAGTGATGTGACTGCGGGGCTCGCAGCGCCGGCGCACCAGGGACACCCTGTACTAGCCACGATGTCCGGAAACCGGATTCTCCACGGATTCAGGGAACGCGCACACCACGAGACGGTCATAAACGATGGACCGGCTCTAACGCGGATCTACGGCCGACACGGATAGCAGGCTGGCCACGTGAGCAGTGCCGGAAGGAGAGGGTTCCGATGCCATATACGCGACGGATATCGGTGGCTGATGCCGCCGGTACGGGCTACCCGCACTATAAGGCCGGCATGCCGGTGGGCATCGAAAGCGCGACGATGCTCAGCGGGTATCTCGAGGACGGCGCACATCCGCCGCTGCATGTTCACGACGTTGACCAGTTCTTTATCGTGCTGCGCGGAAGCTCGACCATGTGGCTGGCGCACGATCCGCATCAGACCAAAGCCGGCGAGGTGATCTACATTCCGGCCAGGTACCCGCACGGCAGTGATAACCACAGCGGCGTGGACGAGCACCATATCGAGCTCATGGTGCCGGGCGTGCGTCCCGGAGAACCGCTCCTGCACCCGGTGGAATCCGCCGACGCGGTTCAGCTACCCGCAGCTTCCCCCTACGTCACGAACGTCTCGGCCCCCGCGACCGAGGAGTCCAGCCACGAAAGACGGTGGGTGCTGGCCGACGCGTCGACAGGCATCGACACCGCCCGGATAACGGCGGTAGAGCGGACCAGGGCCGGGGGCGAGCGCGAGCCGGTCACCCAGGACACCGATCGCCTCGTCCTCGTGACCGACGGCCAGGTGAATACCGAGATCGCGGCTCAGCCGGATCTCGTGCCGGCAGAGGCAGTGATCGTCATCCCGGCAGGCGTGCCGCACCGCATCTGGAGCACATCGTCCGCCCCGGTTCGCTACCTCGACATCGACCTTCAAACGCCAGCTGCTTACGCGGATCTAGCCCCGGCCGCCTAGGCCGTGCCACGCGAGTGAGTGGCCGCCTGCTGCTCCAGCGCTACGCTCGGTGCGGTGGACGGATGCGTGATGTGCGACCGGAGTTCCCTGCGGTCCGCTGAAGAGTGGACGGCGCTAGGAGAGGTTTTGAGACTGGCCAAGGCAGCGTGGGACGCTCGCCTTGCGCCAGACGGCTACTTTCTCTCGTGGACATGCTTTCCGGGGAGTGAAGGAGCTGTGGTCCCGGCGCCTGCCACCACGGAGAACCACCACGCCGCTGGCAGCAGCGCGACCTAGCCGCCGCGGCGGCTGACGACCTGGCTTACGGGTCACATATCCGAGCGCCATCGAAACTCTTGCACTGCCTCGGGGAACCGATCGTGGTCGAGTAAGAACACCGCTATCGCAGCATCAGGCGCCGCGTTCAGAGGTACGTTCTGCCCATGACGGTGTTTGCACTGTGGAGCGCACCACGAACACGATCGACGGCGTTCTTCCGCTCGATGGTCGAGCGCGGCGACATGACCGCGTTGCACGAGCCATTCTGCAAGCTGAGGGACTTTGGCGAGACGGACGCCGGAACCCGGACCTTCTACTCGCCGCAGACGCTCCTTGACTGGCTGCTCGATGAGACGCATGACATGCGCGTGTTCTTGAAAGATCACCCCCCGACCTACTACCTGCCGGACGTGCTCGCCGACAGGCGCTTCCTCGCTGAGGTCCGGCATGCATTCATCATCCGCCGACCCGAGGAGATCACAGCGTCCAGCTACGCGCTGTCACCCAGGATCAACATCAACTCGATCGGGCTGGAGAAGCTGTGGGAGGTGCAGGACGCTGTTCGCGAAGCAGGCGCGGATGCCTCGGTAGTGATCGACTCAGATGACCTCGTGACACGACCTGCCGCAACAGTGGCGGCCTACTGCGCGGCCGTCGGGCTGCCTTTCATCCCGCGGGCGCTGAGCTGGCAGCCCGGTGAACTCCCTGAATGGCGAGAGTACGCACGCTGGCACGTGGACGCCAGCGCCAGCTCGGGCTTCGAGCGGCACGAGCACGTGTATCCGCACACCGTCGAGAACACCCCCGAGCTGGCCCGGATCGCCGCCCACCACCGGCCGTTCTACGAGAGGCTTTACGCGCAGCGCCTGGACGTTACGCCATGGGAATACGCAGAGAGTTCCTAGCCGCGCACTGCCGCACAAGGGCCCGACGGGGCAACATCCTGGACTTGATTCTCCAGCTGCTGGAGGATCCAGACTGAGGTCATGAACCACGACGGACCTCAGCTCACGATCGGTGAGCTGGCCAAGCGCGCGGGCGTGCCGGTGCGCACCATCCGGTTCTGGTCGGATACCGGTTTGGTGCCGCCTGCAGCGCGGACCGACACAGACCGCAGGCTGTACGACGCGGCGGGCGTAGCCCGGCTGGAATTGGTGATGACCTTGCGCGAGCTTGGCCTGAGCCTTGCCAGCATCCGGCGCGTACTGGACGGCCAAGCCACCGCAGCGGACGTCGCCGCCGTTCACCTGCCGGCGCTGGACGCACAGATCCGCACCCTGCGGCTACGCCGCGCAGTGCTGGCCGCCGTGGTAAAGCGCGCGGCCGACGGCAAGGAGATGAGCATGATAAACAAACTGGCCACTCTGTCGGCAGCCGAACGGCAGCAGATCATCGATGACTTTACCGTGGAGGTGTTCGATGGCCTCGACCCCAGTCCTGCGAGGTCGCCCCGCTGGTCGGCGGCCACTGAGCTGCCGCACGATCCTTCGGCTGAGCAGGTCGAAGCGTGGATCGAACTTGCCGAGCTGGTAGCAGACACGGCTTTCCG
>JASHUG010000080.1 GCA_030040155.1 Streptosporangiaceae bacterium
GATGCAGCAGGCCGTGGATCCCGGACAGCTGCACGCGGTGGCCAGCCAGGCCGGGATGAGTGATGAGGAGTGCAGCGAGCACCTGGCCAGGGCCATGCCCGAGATGGTGAACCGGGCGACGCCGCAGGGTCAGATCCCGCAGCAGGACCCGTTCGCGAAGGGCCTTGACTCGCTGAAGCGAATGCTCGAGATCTGACTTGCGGGATCGGGGCGGCCCGGCGCCGGGCGTCAGTCGAATGAGTAGCGGTACAGGCGGGAGTCTCGCTGCTTGAAGCCGGTTCGTTCGTACAGCCGGCCCGCGGCTTCCCTGGACGGCCGCGAGGTCAGGTCGACGGTGCGCGCGCCCGCCGCCTCGGCCAGCCGCAGCGCCGCCTTCGTCAGCTCCTCGCCGGCTCCCCGCCCGCGGAAGGCCTCATCCACGACGACATCCTCGATCCAGGCCCGCAGCCCGGTCGGGATAGGAAACACGGCCAGCGTCAGCATGCCCGCGATCTTCGAGTCGCACCTGGCCAGCAGGATCGTTATGGCGGGGGAGGACTTGATGGCGTCGATGGCGGCGGCATCGAGCGGCCTGGCCGAGCCCGACAGCTGCGGCAGCAGCGTGCTGAAAGCCTCGACGACCTCGTCGGTGACGCCGTTCAGTATCTCTACCTGGACTGTCACCGGCGCACAGTATCGCGTCCGCCCGCCCGGCCGGCGGCCGACCCGCCGCAGCGGCCGCCGATGGCAGGCCGGGGCGTCAGGAGACCCCGGCTGCATGCAGGCCCGCCGCGGTCCCGGCTGCGGCGACGATGACCAGCAGGAACGGTGCCCTGAGCAGTAGCGCGACGACAGCGGCCGCCATCCCGCCCAGACGGGCGGGGTCCAGGTCGACCGACTGGCCCGAGGTTGCTGTCTGGACGGCCGCGAGCGCCGCGAGCAGCGCGACCGGCACCAGTTCGGCGAACCTGCGGACGCGCGGGCTGGCCAGGACCCGCTGCGGCACGGTCAGCCCGGCCAGCTTGAGCAGGTAGCAGCCGGCCGCCGTCGCCAGGACCGCAATCCACACCGCGGTCATGACCGGGCCTGCCTCGGCCGGCTCCCCGGAAGCGCCAGCGCCCCGGCCAGCGCCGCGATCGCGGCCAGGATCACGGGCACCCCCGCAGGCAGGATCGTGGTCGTGCCGAGCGCGATCGCCGCCCCCGCGATCGCGACCGCCCGCTCGGTACTCCCGGCCCTGAGCCTGGGCCAGATCAGCGCGAGAAAGGCGGCCGGCCCGACCACGTCCAGCCCGAATGCCTGTGGCGAGCCGACCTTGCCCGCGCCCAGAGCACCGGCGAGGGTGCTGAGGTTCCACGTGAGATACAGGCAGCAGAACGTCGCCCAGAAGCCTTTCCGCCCGGCGGCCTGATCTGGCTGAGCGAGGGTCAGCGCGGTGGTCTCGTCGATGACGCCCAGCGCCGCGAGTGGCCGGCGCCAGCCGCGGACCTGCAGCGTCTCGCTCAGCCGCAGCCCGTACAGGGTGTTGCGGCTGCCGAGCAGGACTGCGCCGGCCGCGCCGGCCAGCAGGCTGCCGCCCGCCGCGATCACGCCCGCGAGCGCGAACTGGGAGGCGCCGGTGAACGCGAGCAGGCTGAGCGCGCAGGCCTGCCAGGTGCTGAGGCCAGAGCTGACGGCGGCGGCGCCGAAGGCGAGGCCGGATACGCCGACGGCGAGGCCCAGGGCGATGCCGTCGCGGACGGGCCGCGCTTGGTCGGACGCCGCGGCCGGCCCGGCCGGCTCGGACTCGGCGTGGCCGGGCAGGCCGGGCGCCCCTGGCTCGCTCGTCGCCGGACCGGATTGCGCTGGCATGAGCCCACGCTACGAACGGCGCCGGACGGCGGTCTTGTACGTTCTTGCCAGCGCGTCCAGTGTCCGGCTTAAATCGCCATGAAACTGTCGTGCCAGACGGGGAAGGCCGCAATGGGCGTCGTCGCCTTTAAGGCTGAGCATTCATTCACCATCCATGCCGACCCGGCAGCGGTCTGGCAGCTGCTCCTGACCCCGGCGATCTGGTCGTTGCGGGCGACGGCGTTCATGTTCGCCGTACCCGGCGCCGATCGGCTCTGGTACTGGATCGGGTCGACCAGTGCGGGACTGCCGAACACCGGCCTGTACGAGCTGGCCGTGGACGACAGCCAGAGTGCAGTGACGTTCCAGGCGCCGCCGCCGTCGCGGCAGTACACCCGGCTGACGATGCGGCCCGCGCGGCGTGGGGTCACGCTGCACGCCGAGACGGCCGGGCGCATGCCGCGCATCCGCGCCGCCAACGCCGAGCTTGCCGCCTACGCCGGCCTTCACCGGTGGCTGCGCCGGATCGGCGCGGTGGCCGAGGGCCGCAGGCCGCTGCCGGACGACAAGGTCCCGGCCAGCGTCATGGACTTGTGCCTGCGGGTACCGAAGCCGCGGGCGAACTGGGTATCGGTGACGGAGGCAGCGGTCGTGCGCGCCGATCCCGCTGCCGTCTGGGCCGCCGTAAGCGCGCCCCGCTTCGACGCGGCGCCGGGGCATGTCCCGGTAGCCTGCGGCATCGTGCCCGGCGCGCCGGCTGGCCGGCGCGGCGAGCTTCAGTACTTCGTAGTCCGTCACGAGGACGGAACGCTCAGGTCACAAGCGGTGGCGGTATCGGAGGTCCTCGACGGGTTTGGCGCCATGACACACCGGGTGCGGCCGCCGTATGACCAGACTCGATACCGCGTGTCGGCCGAGGGCGATCAAGCCCGGCTGGAGATCAGCTGGACCGGCCCGGCGGCTGGATCCCAGGCGGCCGCGGTAGCCAGATCGCTGCGGACGACGCTGGAGCGCCACAAGTCCGAGCTTGACGCGGCAGCCAGCGAGCCGGGCTGACCGAGTCAGGCCGCCGGCAGCCGCTCGCGCTGATAGGCCCGCGGCGGCACCCCGACGACCCGCTTGAAGTGGCGGGTCAGGTGCGCCTGGTCGGCAAAGCCGGTCGTCATCGCGACGTCGGCGGGCGCGACACCGTGGTCGAGGAGCGTCCTGGCCTGGCGCACCCGCACCTGGTTCAGGTAAGCGTGCGGCGGCAGCCCGGTCTTGGCCCGGAACGCGCGGAGCACAGCAAACTGGCTGAGGCCGGTCATCGCCGCCAGTTCGGCCAGCGACGGCGGGTCCACGAGCCGCTCGTGGAGTAGCTCGCACACCGCGCTGACGGTCGCCGGGGACTGCCTGACCCGAGGCGGTATCTCGGCGATCCCCGCTTTGGCATGCGCCGTGAGCAGCCGGGTCAGCGCAGCCGTCAGCAGGCTCGACGACGCGAGCCTGTCGCCGTGTTCGGCGGCCCGGTGCGCGCTGCGCAGCAGCGCGGCGCTCCGCTCGTCGTAGTGGACGGTCTGCGGGAAGACCGGCGTCCCGCGCCGCCAGCCGAGCTCGGCGGCCACATCCGTGACCACGTTGACGCCCGGGTACAGGACCCGGTAACGCCAGCCCTCCGACGCTCCCGCCTGCCCGGTGTGCACGACCTCGGGGTTAAGGAGCGCGACGGCGCCCGCGCCGGCGCGCATCAGCGTGCCGCCGTAATCGAATTCCTCGATGCCGGCCTCGATCAGCCCGAACGTGTACGTCTCGTGCGCATGCCGTCCGTAGCGATGGGTGATGAACCGGGCCCGGAGCAGGTCGACCCCGGCGACCGCCGCGTGCTGCCAGTAGCGCGCGATCTCGGCTGTCATAACGTCATGCCTACCTGATGCGCGCCGGGTGAGCCAGTTAATACCGGGCCGGCGGAACGTGATGGCGGGGAACCGCTAGCCGCGACGGCAGACCAGGAGTGGGCGCTCAGCGCAACGACAGCGCCGCCAGGGCCGCGTTGACGATCGAGCCAGAATCCAGGTCGTGCACCCGGTACAGGTCGGCCACCGCGCCGGACTGCCCGAAGCTGTCGACGCCCAGGCTGACCGCAGGCACGCCGAGTGCCGATCCGAGCCAGCTCATGGTGTGCGATGCGGCGTCGTGCGCGGTGACGACCGGTGCGCGGTCGGGGAAGACGCTGCGCAGCGCGCCGGGCACGGAAGGCGCGGTGGCCGTCCGGACACCCTGGCGCAACGTCCGCTGCCAGGCCCGGTACAGGCGGTCGGCCGAGGTGACGTCGACGACGGTCGCGGCGATTCCTTCATCGGCAAGTTCGGCGGCCGCGGCGAGCACCTCCGGCATGACGGCACCGCAGCCGACCAGATAGACCGGCGGCGCTCCCTCGGCGGCGGCGCCGGCGGCGTCCACGAGGCGGTACGCCCCGGCCAGCACCTGGCGGCGGAGGATGGCGTCGCCGAGCCGGTCCCGCGCGGCCTGGAAGGGCTGCTGGTCGATGCCCCTGGTGGTCAGGCGGAAGTAGTACGAGCCGGTCTCTGCTGCCTCGGTACCGGGTAGACCGCGCGCAGCGGCCACCGACTGCAGCGCGCCGCACAGGAGCCAGTCAAGCGCCACTGCGTAGGCCGGCTCGATGAACGTGACGTTCGGCAGCTCCAGGCCGACCGACGCGGTGATCGTTGACTGGTGCGCGCCGCCCTCGGGGGCGAGCGTTACCCCGGACGGCGTGCCCGCCACGATGAAGCGCGCGCCCGAGTACACCGAGTAGATGAACGCGTCCAGGCCCCGCAGCACGAACGGGTCGTAGACCGTTCCGACCGGAAGCAGCCGCTGGTCGGAGAGGTCGAACGCGAGCCCGAGCTGGCCGAGCAGCAAGAACAGGTTCATCTCGCTGATACCGAGCTCGATGTGGTGGCCGTCGGGCCCCTCGGCCCACTTCAGCACGGGGTCCTCGCTCCAGGACCGCCGCGGGACCGGGCTGAACACGCCCGTCCGGTTGATGAATCCGGCCAGGTTCGTGGACGTCGCGACGTCCGGAGCCGCGGTCACCAGGTAGGGCGCGACCGATTCAACCCTGGACAGGTCGACCAGGATCCGGCCGAACGCCTCCTGAGTGGAGATCGGGCGGGCCGCTCGCACCCCGGTAGAGTCCGGGACGGTCACCGGTGCCGCTTGCCCGACAACACCGGGGCCAGGCTGGGGGCGGGCCAGGTGCTCGCGCCGGGCTGCCGCCCACTGGCCCGCGGGCGTCATGGGGTCGAGCCGGTCCCACTCCGTCGCGTCGGTCAATCCCAGCCGCTCGCGCATCTGGTCGATCTGTCCGGTGGTCAGCAGCGCCGAGTGGTTGCGCGGGTTGCCCGCGATCGGCAGGCCCCAGCCCTTGATGGTGTACGCGAACAGCACGCTCGGCCGGTCCTTCTCGGCGTCACAGGCGGCGAACGCGTCCAGCAGCGCCCCGATGTCGTGGCCCGCCAGGTCGGTGACGAGCCTGGCGAGTTCCTCGTCCGGCAGGCCGGCGCAGAACTGGCCGACCTCGGGCGGCGCCTCGTCCAGGAACCGCGCCCGCACGGCGGCCGGCTCCAGCCCGAACAGCGACTGGTACTGCTCATTCGGCATGGCGTCGAGCCAGGCCCGGAGGCTTTCGCCGCCGGGCCTGGTGAACGCAGACTGCAGCGCATGGCCGTACTTGGCCTCGACGACGTGCCAGCCGGCCCCGGCGAACTGCTGCTTCCACTGCGCGATCCGGACGCCGGGCACGACCCGGTCCAGCGACTGGCGGTTGAAGTCCACGATCCACAGCACGTTGCCGAGGCCATCCGTGGCCGGGTCGGCGACGGCCTCCCAGATGTTGCCCTCGTCAAGCTCGGCGTCGCCGATCAGGGCGACGAACCGGCTGTGCGGCCGCGCTCCGAAGTGCGCGTCGACGTACCGGCGGGTTGCGGCAGCGAACAGCGGTGCCGCGGCGCCGAGCCCGACCGAGCCGGTGGAGAAGTCCACGCCGTCGGGGTCCTTGGTCCGGCTCGGGTAG
>JASHUG010000081.1 GCA_030040155.1 Streptosporangiaceae bacterium
GCCTTCCGCCCGACATATACGACTTATTCGATAAAGGGCGGCTGATAGCGCGTCGCAAAGCTGGCGCCAAGTTGGGACGGCATGCCGGACTCGCTGAGCAGGCTTCTCCTAGATCGAATTGTGCACAGTCCTGTGGATAAACAGTGGATAAACCGCGTGCGCGGGGGATAACAAACGGTGTCCTGTGGACTGCTAAAGAATCTTGAAAAGATTAACGGAAGCCCTTGCGATCTCGGGGCCGAGGGCAGTAGAAATTCATTCACCGCTTCACGCGGAAGGTTCGCCCGGAGGGTAAAACCTCAGGGTAGTAGGAGCATCGGGGAACCGAGCTTACTGCGTGAGTCTGAGCGTGGATGGTGCAGTCCAGCAATGAGCTGGCGGCCGAGGAATCGGCAGGTCAGAGCTGCGCAGGACGACGGTGAGGCCCCCGCATCTCATACATGCAGGGGCCTCATTCGCGTCCTGGCGTGACATTATCTGGCGCCGGGATAATTCGCCGATTACGGACTTAAGATTGCACAGTCCTGTAGCTGCTACGGAACTGCTAAAGAATCTTGAAACGTTCTCCCGAAACCCCTTGCGCAACCAGCCCTGGGGGCGATAGAAATTCTGTCACGGCCACAAAGGATTCTGACCCCGGAGTCATCCAGGGTCCCTGAGCTGGAGAGTGGAAACACTAGCCGGTTCGCGGTATCCGGAGAGGCGGTACAGGTCACCGGAAGTGGCAACCCTCGAGCGATCGGTGGTTTGCAGGGACTGGTGGCCACGCGAGGCCTCTGCATCTCATACATGCAGGGGCCTCGCACCATTTGAGCCTAAGCCTCGATCGACAGCGTGAGTGCGACAGATTGCTGAGCCTGGCCCGCGCCGGGAAACTCACTTGGCCGCAGCCTCGAGCTTCGGTAGCGTCGCGGAAATGCCCGAGTTGCAGCGCCTGCGAGCCGACCATGGCCCAGCGGTCCTGGCCTTCGAGCTGGCTAACCGGACCTACTTCGCCGCCTCGATTTCGGACCGAGGCGATGAATTCTTCGATCAGTTCACCGAGCGCCACGCTGCTTTGCTGGCCGAGCAAGAAGCGGGGGTCGGCGCGTTCTACGTGCTCGTCGCCGAAGATGGCTCGGTCCTGGGCCGATTCAACCTGCTCTTCGCCGAAGACCGCACGGCCGAACTCGGTTACCGGGTGGCGCAAGACGTCGCCGGCCATGGCGTGGCGACGGCGACCGTGCAGGAGCTGTGCCAGCTGGCCGCGGCGCGATATGGGCTCCGCACGCTCAGGGCGGCCACCTCCCGCGACAATGCGGCATCGCAGAGAGTACTGACCAAGGCCGGCTTTCTCCCGGCTGGTCCAGCCGATCCAGCCCACCTCGGGGGCAAGACGGGCACCTGGTATCGGCTCGACCTGGCCGCCGAGCCTGTCGCCTAGAGCGGACCGCGAGCACCTGTCCGCCCGGCGGTGATCTGAACCCACGTGTTCGCGATGCGAAGCTTGGCCTGCGATAGTGGCGGCCGTGGCAAATTCGGAGCTCAACGGATCACCAACCGAGCGCACGGCCCAGTTGCTGCGACTGCAGAGTGCGGCGTGCCGCGAGATCGGCAGCCCGCTCTACGGCGACCTGCTGGCGCTCGCCGCAGATGACCTGCTGGTCGGCGGCCCGGTTGCACAGGTGCTCGCCGGGCATCTGCAGACCCGCCCGGCGGGGGTGCTAGCGCTCCGGATGCTCGGCGCCGCGCACGCGCTGGCGCTGTCCGGCCGGGCGCCCGAGCTTGCTGCCTGGTATCCGTCGGCTGGCGGCGTCATCGATTCCGAACCGGGCAGTCCGCACGCCTGGGCGGCACTCAAGAACACGCTCGCCGAGCAGCCAGACGCTATCCGGCCGTGGCTGGACTGGCCCCCGCAGACGAACGAGGTGGGCCGCGCGGCAGCCCTCATCGGCGGGCTGCTGAACATAGCCGCGCAAGAGAGCCTGCCCATCCGGCTCGTCGAGGTGGGCGCGAGCGCCGGCCTGAACCTTCGCGCAGATCAGTTTTACGTTCCAGGCGACGCGAGCAGCTATGGTGACCCCGGCTCGCCGGTCGTGCTAAGTCACGGCTGGCAGGGCGCCGCGCCTCCGGACAGCCACGTTGAGGTCATCGAGCGGACCGGGGCCGACCTCGCGCCCATCGATCCCACGTCTGCGCATGGCCAGCTGACGCTGACCGCTTATGTCTGGCCGGACCAGACCGATCGGCTCGCCAGGCTGCGGGGCGCGCTAGCCGTAGCCCGCAGCGTGCCGGCCGAACTGAGGACCGAGTCCGCCACGCGGACCGTCACGAGCATCGAGCTGGTGCCAGGGACCTGGACAGTGCTCTGGCACTCGATCTTCCGGCAGTACCTTGACGAGACGCAGCGAGCCGAGCTAGCCGAGGGCGTTGCCGCGCTCGGCGCGGCGGCCACAGGGCAGGCGAGGTTCGCCTACCTGTACCTGGAGCAGTCGCGCTCCGGCGGCTGCCCGGTGGTGCTGACGACCTGGCCGGGCGGCGAGCGCCGGGTTCTCGGCACTGCGTCGCCGCACGGCATCCCGGTGCATTGGAGCGCGCCGACCTCAGCCAGGCCGTAGTGCCCGCCGATCAGCTCTCCTTGCTGGCGAACCCGTCGGCAAGCAACCCCAGGCCAATGCCGAGCATCCACACGTCCTTGCTAACGCCGGTCCCCGCCTGCGTCGGCCAGATGCTTCCCGGCCTGTGCAGAGCGGGCGTGCGCAGGTACATCGTGAGCAGGCCGCCGGCGAACGCCGTGAGGCACGTTCCGGCGACCTTGTTGCTGACGACCGGCGCCAGCAGGGCCGCGCCGGTGCCGATCTCGGCCGCGGCGAGACACTTCACGAACGTGGCCGGCGGAACCTTCGACAGGAACGGGTACGCGCCGGAGGCCATGCCGTGCAGCCCCTTGGCCCGCTCCTCTCCTTCCTTCCACTTCTCCAGGCCCGCGTGGAGGATGTAGGCGCCGGTCGCCACCCTGGTCGGGACGTCGCGCAGATTCAGGAACACCGCTTCCTCCTTTGCCAGCCTGATACAAGGCACGAGCTGACCGGACGCTGTCAGTGGCCCACTACCGACCGGCTGGCCGGCTCAGGGCCCGGCGCGGCAGGAGCTGTCATCTGCTCGAGCAGACCTCGCGTCCGGTCGATCCGGGCATCCAGGTCGGTCAGGAAACCTTCAATTCCGAGCCGCTTGGACTCGACGGTCGAGCGCAGTTCCTGCTGCAACTCCAGGCTCTCACGTACCAGATCCCGCCGTTCGGCGCATGTCGTCCTCTCGGCGTGATACGCCAGCCTGATCTCGGCCATCCGGTCCTCGCTGCGGAGTACCAGCGCGATCTCGTCCAGGTTGAGGCCAAGCAGCGTCTGAAGCTGCCGGATCCTGGCCACTCTGGCCAGGTCTTCCTGCGAGTAGCGGCGCAGCCCGCCGGGCGTGCGGCCCTGCGGGGTGATGAGGCCGAGCTGCTGGTAGTAGCGCAGCGCGCGCTGCGATACGCCGGCGCGCTCGGCGGCGGCTCCGATGCCGAACAGCCGCTCGCCTCCGGCCGCGGGCCGGGCTTCGCCAGCCGGGCTGGTGTTCATCGGCTAGATGCTCTCATCTAGTGCGCCGCGCTGGTCAAGCGCACCGCTGCCGCCGAGCCTGCCGTGCCCGTCGACCGCGCCGATCTCCTCGGCAAGCTCCGCGTCGACGGGCAGCGAAACCATCTCGCCGGTCAGCGCGTCCGCGGGAGCCTCGGCCTCGACCGCACCGTGGACGTAGCGGCGCCCGCGCACGGCCGAGGCGATGATGGCGATGACGGTCGCTCCCGCCGCGAACGTGAAGGCCAGGTGCAGGCCGCCCGCGAATGGCTCCTCAATGAGGTGCGGGAAGAACGAACGGCCGGTGACGTAGGTGACCTGGCTCGGTGACATGTGCGCGAACGCGCCAGTCGGGCCGAGCAGCTCCTTGACCGGGTTGTAGCCGAGGAACGCGGAGAACAGGCTGCCGATCGGCGGCTCGCTCGCGACGATATGCGCGGCCCCCGGCGCGACCCCGGCCTTGACCAGCCCGCTGTACAGCGCCTTCGGCAGCCGCGCCGCCAGCCCGAGCGTGACGATCGTGAAGAACAGGCCCATCGACAGTACGGTGGCCGAGTTCTGGAACGTGTTCAGCATGCCCGCTCCGGCGCCGCGCTGCTCGGGCGGGAGGCTGTTCATCACGCTGGCCTGGTTCGGGGAGAAGAACAGCCCCATGCCCACCGCGAACAAGAAGATGAGCAGCGCGAACCAGCCGTAGCTGAAGTTGATCGGCAACAGTTCCAGCAGCAGGAAGCTCGCCGCCGACACGGCCAAGCCGGTGGTGGCGAACAGCCGGGCGCCGTAGCGGTCCGACATCCACCCGGCGAGCGGCCCGACGATCAGGAATCCGACCGTCAGCGGGATCATCGAGATGCCGGCCCAGAGCGGGGTCTCGCTGAAGCTCTTGCCGTGCTGCGGCAGCCAGATGCCCTGCAGCCAGATGATCAGCATGAACTGGATGCCGCCACGGCCGAGCGCGCCGAGCAGGCCGGCGATGTTTCCGGCCGTGAACGCGCGGATCTTGAAGAGGCTGAGCCGGAACATCGGCGCGGCCACCTTGGTCTCGACCCAGCTGAACAGGACGAGCACGGCGATGCCGCCGAAGATGGCGGCGAGCACGTACGGGTTCGTCCAGCCGTCGGGGTGGCCGCCGTAGGGCAGCAGGGAGTAGACGATCCCGGTCAGCATCGAGATCAGGCCGACGGCAAACAGCGTGTTGCCGATCCAGTCGATCTTCGCCGGGATGCGCACGCCGTTGTCGCGGAGCATGAGGTAGGCCCAGACGGTGCCGAAGAGGCCGAACGGGACCGACACGAGGAAGACCAGCCGCCACTCGATTGGCGCGAGCACGCCGCCGAGCATGAGGCCGAGGAACGAACCGCTGACGGCCGCGATGCCGTTGATGCCCATTGCCTTTCCGCGCTCGTTCACGGGGAACGCATCGGTCAGGATCGCCGTCGAGTTAGCGAACAGCAGCGCCCCGCCCAGGCCCTGGAACACCCGCATGATGATGATCCACAACGCCCCGGCGACTCCGCTCATGAATGTCACCGACAGCAAGATCGAGAACAGCGTGAAGACGGCGAAGCCGAGGTTGTACATCCTGACCCGGCCGTAGATGTCGCCGACGCGTCCGAGGCTGACGACGAGCACGGCCGTGACCAGCAGGAAGCCCATGAACACCCAGAGGAAGTACGAGGTGTTCGACGGCACCAGCGGGTTCAGGTTGATGCCACGAAAAAGCGCGGGCAGTGAGATCAGCAGGATGGACTGGTTGATCGTGACCATCAGGATGCCGAGCGTCGTGTTCGACAGCGCGATCCACTTGTAGTGCTTGCCCCTGGCGCTCTCCGCGGGGACCACCGACGCGCTCTGTTCCTCGACCGCCATGCACACCCGCCCTTGTATCGAGACCTCAGCAGACGGGATTTAACCTTAACGTCAACGTCATGTTTTTGCCATTGGGAACGAGGTGTGACCGTGGCCCGGCGCGTCTGGTCAGGCCGCGGCGCTCCGATGGGAATGGAAGTACAGCCCGATCCGGACGAGCCAGACATGCAAGATCACCGGCCCGGACCGCAGGGTGGCCGTGCGCATCAGGTCCGGCCGGAACGCGTGCAGCGAGCGCAATGCGGCCGGGAAGGATGCGTCTGACGTCGCGAACAGCAGCACCTCGGCTGGCTGGCGCTGTTCGAGCATGTTGCGATCGGCGACGGTGAAGTCCCCGGGGTCGCTCTTCAGCGAGTTGAACATGCCGTGGTACATGCCGGCATACTCGCGGTAGGGGAAGCCGGGCTGCGAGACCGGCCACCAGATCAGCAGCTGCTCACCCTGGTAGGTAGCCGGCCCGGCGAAGACCGGGATCTCGGCGCTGACCTGGTAGGTGTCGATGTAGATCGCCGAGCTGCCACCGAGCGCGGACGCGTAGGCAGGCGGCGGATCCCCGGTCCCGGTCAGGGTGCCTGGAAGCTCGGGGTGCGCAGGGATAGGCGCCACCGTAAGCACGAGGGCAGCGCCCGCCAGCGCCGTCAGGCCGATCCCGCTCCCGAGGGCGACTGCCAGCCGGCCGGTGAAGCGGCCGGCCGCGCGGGCACCGAGCGCGGCCACGACGATCACCAGGGCGACGACCAGCCCGGCCGGCGCCCAGCCGAACGCCGGGACGTGCGGATCGGCCTCGTAGGCGAGCGGGACCAGGAGCAGAATGGCGGCCGGCAGCCACCGGGCGAGCGGACGGTCGGCCAGCGGCAGGGCAAGCTCGGCGACCGTAACCGCGAAGACGAGCAGGACGCTCGGCCACAGCGTCGAGGAGAAGTAGTGCTGCTCGAGAGTCTCGACCGAACCGAAAAACTGCAGGCCCGCGTAGGCCGCTAGCTGGAACACGGCGATAACGCCGACTAGCAGCACGGGAGTTGGGACACCGCCGCGGCGGATGAAGGTGGCGGCGAACGCGCCGAGGACGGCCGGAGGTACCAGCAGGTAGGCCACGTAGGGTGCCCACCGCCAGCTGGACGAGTGCGCTGTGGCCACCATGGCCGGCTGCGACATGTAGCGGTAGGCCTGCCAGGTGGCGGTGATGAAGTTGCCGTGGCCGAGCAGCGCCGCGGATGCGACAACCAGGATCCCGGTTATGGCCGCCCCGGCGCCCGCCAGGACCGCGAGGTCAAGGATCAGCCCGTTCCGCTCGCGGACGAGCCTGACGCCCAGATAGGCAGCCACCGTGGCCGCCGCGAGCGGGACCGCTACTCCGTGTGACCAAATGGCCAGCGTGAGCAGCAGTCCGCCGGCCGCGAGCCAGGCCCGCCGCCAGTGCAAGCTCGGCATGGCCAGGCAGGCGATGGCGCCGAGCGCGTAAGACACCACGGCCGAGTCGGGGTAGTCCGTCCCCCACGCCGTCACCAGCACGGGGGAGGAGAGCACGATCAGGATGCCGGCCACCCCGGCGGGCGGACCGTACAGCCGGCGCAGCAGGAGGTAGACAGGAACGACCGCGACCAGGGCAAACGCGTACCGCAGGACGAAGAAGCCGTGCACCGCCCCGAACGCGAGGTAGGCGAGCCGGGCCGGGACCAGGAAACCGACCCTCGCGCCCTCGCGCAGCCGGGCCGCGGCGGCGTAGACGGCCGCGTACCGCGTGTACACGTCACGGGGGTCAACGATGTACGCGGTGTGCATGGCCGGGTCAGGCAGGTCTATCGGCGCCATCAGTCGCAGCCGCAGCACGACGGCGACAACCGCCGGGGAGAGCGCTACCCCGAGGGCTTCGGCGACGCGCGGCCAGACGGTGCGCGCGGGTGTCGGCGGACGCAGGAGGCCGGCCGCCCCCGGCCCGCGCTTGGCCGGCGCTAGGCCTCCGGATACAGCGCTCATAACCCCAGTATTGGATCTTGAAATTACTTTGGACCTGGTATTTAGACGCAGCCGACAGGACCTTCGCCAAGATTTTGCGCAAAGACTTTGCAAATCTTTGCCGAATGCCCCGCCGTGTCCCACGCGCGTTTGCTTTGGCAGTCGTCGGGCGAGTAAACCGGCTAAGGATGGTTATCGCCAGTAACGAAACGGCGATGCCGCTTGAGTCGCCTCTGGTTTCGCGACGCTCAAGTGAGCACGGCTGATCGGGCAAATCGCCAGCTATGCAGCATTCGGTTCTAGGGACGATGGGCGCTGCCGTAGACTTCGCGCGTGCTGAACAATCGCCGGGTGGCCGTCGTGATGCCTGCGTATAACGCGGCGGCGACGTTGTCGCGGACTGTAGCCGAGCTGGACCTGGACGTGGTCGACGAAGTGGTGCTGGTGGATGATGCCAGTTCCGATGAGACGATGGCGCTGGCCCGGGAGCTGGGGCTGGACGCGATCCGCCATGACCAGAACCGGGGCTATGGGGGGAACC
>JASHUG010000082.1 GCA_030040155.1 Streptosporangiaceae bacterium
ACCAAGTGCTCGAGTCGCGTCGCCGACCGGCCTTGCGCGCACCGGACGGCGTGCAGCAGGGCGACGCTGTCCCCGCGATCGTGGCCACCACCACACCAGCATCGGCGCCGATCACCTCCGCCAGATAGAACTCGATGAGCTCTTCATCTCGCGCCAGGCTGTAACCCCATCCCGGTGGCTTGTCCGAGAACCCGTAACCAGGGAAGTCCAGCGCGCAGACCCGGAATCTCGCGCTCAGCTGGCTGGCCGCGCCAAACCAGTCGATGCTGCTGGTGGGCCAGCCATGGATGAGCAGCAGCACCGGCGCGTCGGGATCGCCGAGCTCGACGTGAAAGATGTCAACCGAAGGGACGCCGCCGCCGGCCGGCTGCCAGGAAAAATACTCGCCACGACTTCGCCACTCATCGGCTGCTCCCACCATCGCAGTGTCCCAGCCTGGCCAGCCGGCACGCGGCCGGTTTCATCGGCTTGGACGACGACCTGTGGGCAGCGAATTGGGCACCTTGAGGGCCATTAGCTGCGAGATCCCGGCGGCACGGCCTGCTTATGCTTACCTTTCTTCGTGCTGGTGTGGTGGCCCCAGTGGCCGCTGGCGCTGTCTGGTTGCCCGACGTTCACGACCTGGACCGGCAGGTCTCCTGATATGCGCATGACCTGATCGGCGACCGTGGTTCCGGTGAGCAGACGTGACAGGTGTGACCGGCGGCGCGAGCCGACGAGCAGCTGTGCGTCGGGGCCAGCCGCAAGCGCAGCGCGGATTAGCCCAGAGGCGGGATCGCTCGCCTTGACCTCACTGAACTCACCGTGAAGCTGCTTGAGCAGGCGCCGGTCAGCAGTTAGGCGGGTCCTGACCGCGGATTGGTCCATATTGTCGAGCGGACGAACGTGCACGCCGTGCAGCCGGGCGCCGGACAACTCGGCAAGCCGGGCGGCGTAGCGGATCAGCCACTCGTCAGCAGGCGATCCTGCCAGCCCCGTCACGATAACCGCCACCTCGCTCGACTCGCATTTGGGGTGAGCCGCCACGAAGGCCATAGCCGGATCGAGGACCGAGTCATCGAGCCACAGTTGAGCCAGTTCCCGCAGCGCCGCCAGGTTCGCGAACCGGAAATAGTGCTCCAGGGCTGCATCCGCTTGCTCGGCGGCGAACACCAGACCCTGGGCCAGCCGACGGCGCAGCGCCGCGGGCGCCAGGTCGATCAGCTGAACCTCCCCGGCCCGCACGAACGCATCCGGCACCGGCTCGCTCGCTCGTACCCCTGTGATCCGGGAGACCAGCGAGCCCAGCGACTCGATATTGGTCACGTTCAAGGTGGTATACACGTCGATGCCGCTATCAAGCAGCTCATCGACGTCCTGCCAGCGTTTTGAGTGGCGAACGCCCGGCAGATTGGCGTGGGCCAGTTCATCGACCAGGGCCAGGGCCGGGCGGCGGTCCAGGACCGCGGCGACATCCAGCTCCTCCATGCTCGCCCCTCGATAGCTGACCGTTCCGGTGAGTATCTCGAGGTCATCGACCTGGGCGGCGGTCCCCTCACGCCCATGACGCTCCCAGAAGGCCAGCACGACGTCGACGCCGGATCGCCGCTGGGCCCGGCCGTCGCGCAGCATCGCATAGGTCTTCCCTACCCCTGGAGCGATGCCCAGGTAGGTGCGCAGTTGCCCGCGAGCTGCAGGCGGCGACGCGGCATGCTGCACGCGCGCGCCCGCCTTCCCGCTGTTCTCGCTCGCGCGGCGCCGGTGATTCGAAGCCGTCGCTTCGCCATCGAGGTGGCCCGCTTGATCATTCCTGCCTGCCTGCACCCCATCATTATCCGCGGCGTCCTTGGTCGCGGCGGACCACAGCCGTGGCACCTGACCTGGCCGGCCAGGCCGTTCGGCGCCGCGGACCCTAGCGAAGAACTATTCGATATGCGAAGAACCTCACGGATCTCTATCGCGTGACAGCCCTTACCACGGGCACAACACTTCTTACGAACGACTTCTTGGCGGATAGGCGAATGGCCCGACGCGGAGGTCGCGAGATCGCGAGTCCACTACGGCCGGGAACGATCATCACAGGAGCAAGGATGACGGTTGGCAGTCCGAAGACGATGCGGGCGTGGGAGGTGAGCCAGCCGGCACCGATCGAGACCGACCCGCTGAGGTACGTGGAGAAGCCGGTGCCGGCCGCAGCTCCCGGTGAACTCCTAGTCCAGGTTCTAGCCTGCGGCGTCTGCCGTACTGACCTGCATGTCAGTGAGGGCGACCTGCCGGTGCACCGCGAGCACGTCACGCCTGGTCACATGGTCGTGGGCCTCGTAGCGGCGCTCGGCGAGGCCGTCACCGACTATGCCGTCGGGGACCGGGTCGGCGTGGCGTGGCTGCGGCACACCGACGGGACCTGCCGGTACTGCCGCCGTGGCAACGAGAATCTGTGCCCGAATTCGCTCTACACCGGATGGGATGCCGACGGCGGCTACGCCGAGTACACGACCGTTCCGGCGGCATTCGCCTACCGGCTATCGGCCGACGTGAGTGACGTCGAACTGGCTCCGCTGCTGTGCGCCGGCATCATCGGCTACCGGGCACTGCTGCGCGCGTCGCTGCCCGAGCACGGCAGGCTCGGACTGTACGGATTCGGCGACAGCGCCCACCTCGTCGCCCAGGTAGCACTGGCCCAGGGCGCGACAATCCATGCCCTGACCCGCGGCGAGGCGTCCCAGCGGCTGGCGATGGAACTGGGCGCGGCGTCGGCCGGGGGCGCGTACGACTCCCCGCCGGAGCCGCTGGACAGCGCGATCCTGTTCGCGCCGGTCGGGGACCTCGTGCCAGTCGCGATGCGGGCGCTTGACCGCGGCGGAATCCTCGCGGTTGCCGGGATCCATCTGACCGACACACCGCCACTGAACTATGAACACGAGCTGTTCTACGAGAAGGAGCTGCGCAGCGTTACCTCCAACACCCGGCAGGACGGGCGGGAGTTCCTCAAACTGGCCCTCCGGTACAACGTCCGGGCCACCACCCATGTGTACCCGATGTCACAAGCACAACAGGCGCTGCAGGATCTCAAGGCGGGCGTCTTCGACGGGGCGGCCGTTCTCGTCAATGACCGGGACAGGTAACCACCCGCACGATCTTCACACCGCCCGCTTGTGCAGCACCAGGCAGCCTGGGGCTTCCGGCAGCAGCGCGCCATGTCAAGCTCGTGGGCAGCCACGTTGATCAAATAGCCGCGCGGCCGCGTGCCGATCCGGAAGTGGCGCTCGTCTCCCAGCGCCTTCCGGAGCCTTACCACGTAGTTCTGCACAGTCACGCGTGCCGGCGGCAGTGCCGCGGTGCCCCACAGCGTCTCGGCTAGCTTCTCGACCGGCACGAGCCGGTTTGCGTTCAACAGCGCGGCTGGTCACCAGCCGCGATCAGCTGTCCGGGCTGGCGGCTGCCGACGGCGCGAGGCTGCCGACGCTGGAGGTGGTGAGCCACGCCGAGGCGGTGCACATGCCGACCGCCCGGCTGGGCAGCAGGCCCGTGCGTTCTGCCGCCAGGCACTCGCCAGCTCCGGCGACCAGGCGACCTACCGCCTCTCCAGGCCCGCTCAGCTGGCCGCCGGCAAGCACCACGATGTCGATGTCACAAATCGCGGCTGGTACTCGTCCCGACTTCGGGGCGCGCCACGATAGGAGGAACGCATGAACGTCGCGCTGTGGGTCATCGCCGGAGTGCTGGCCGTCGTTTTCCTGGGCGCCAGCATCAGCAAGCTGCTCGTTCCCAAGGAGAAGCTGGCCGGGACGATGGGCAATCTGTCGAAGTGGGTCGAGGACTTTAGCCCCGGTGCCCTCAAGGCCATCGCGGTCGTCGAGTTCCTGGGCGCGGTCGGCCTGATCCTGCCTGCGGCGCTCAATATCGCGCCGGTGCTGGTGCCGGTGGCCGCTTGCGGTGCAGTCCTGTTGTTTGCCGGCGCCGCGATCACGCGCCTGCGCCGCGGCGAGCGGGCGACGATCGCCGGTGACTTGGTCTATCTCGCCCTGGCCGCCTTCGTGGCGGCCGGCCGCTTCGGCCCCTGGTCGTTCACCGGCCACTAGGACCTCACGGATCACTGGGCCCTCACCGGTCACTGGGCCCTCACCGGTCACTAGGCCTCACGGGCGCGCCTCATGCACGTGGTCGTAGCCGGAAGGCGAGGAATCCCCTGGGCTCCCTGGCCAGCAGCTCGTACTCTCCCTGGTCGATCGCGGCAGCCTCGGGCACCGGGCGCGGCTCTTGCAGGCGCTCGATGAGGAAGCCGGCGGCGAAGATCTCTTCGCAGGTTGTCTCTAGCGGCGTGAGCCAGTACCGCACCGTCCAGCCCTTACTCCAGGTCTCTTCGATGGTCCGTACATCGAAGTAGCTGCCGCCGTGACGCAGCCAGTCACCGGTGGGATGCAGGCGCGACAGCACCAGCGCGCCATCAGGCCGCAGCACTCGGCGGAGCTCGCTCAGCGCCGCCACCCGGTCGTCGACGTACTCGATCGCGAGCGCGCACAAGGCCAGGTCGACCGACCGATCGGGCAGCCAGCCGATGGGATCGCCGAGGTCGTGCACCCGGAACTCGCCCTGCGGGACTCGCGCCCGGCACAGTTCGACCATTCGCGGACTGTGGTCGAATCCGACCACCCGCGCCCCACGGCTGGCCAGTTCAGCGGCGTAAAGACCGGGGCCGCAGGCCGCGTCGAGAACTCGCTTCCCAGCCACATCGCCTAGCAGCGCCAGGCACGCCGGCCGGTCATAGTAGGCATTGAAGAACCCCTCCTTGGCATGGTCGAGGAACTCGTCAGCGAATACGTCGTACTGGGGCTCGCGCCCCACGTCGCCGTCCATGCTGCACGCCCTTCTCAACATCCAAGTCGCCGTCCGGCAGGAGGCGGCAGTCCCCGCAAGCGGCGCGGCACAGGACCTAGGCCCAGACCGAGCGCCGACGCGTCCGTACAATATGCGGACGATGAGCAAGAGAACACCGTGGATATTCGTCGACTGCGAGGCGCGCGGCATCAGCCCTGTACACGGCGTCCTGACCGAGTTCGGGGCCGTGCATTACGACACCCGCGACGCGTTTCATGGTCGGCTCTTCGAAGCCACCCCGGATCCGCAGAACCCGGCGATCAGCATCGTTGGCGAACGCATCGCAACCGACACGGACGTCGCGACGGAATTTGCCGCCTGGCTCCGGGATCGTCTGGGCGCCATGCAGCCGGTTTTCGTCAGTGACAATCCCGCCTACGACTGGCAGTGGATAGCCGGGATGTTCGATCGGGCCGGAATCGACAATCCGTTCGGCCACTCGGCCCGTCGCATCAGCGACTTCTGGGCCGGGCTCAACCGGAACTGGAGCGACACCCAGGGCTGGAAGCGGTTCAGGAAGACTGCGCACGACCACAATCCCGTCCACGACGCGATGGGGAACGTCGAAGCATTCGACGAGATCCTGCGCAGGCTGAACAACGGCACCATCACGCCTTGACGACGACCCGCGGGCGGCCGTTGTAGGCCACAGGCCGATTGAGGACAATGGCTCGGTGGCAGCTGACTACGACGGCACCAACTCATTCCGCGGCGCCAGCTTCACCGGCGCTGATTTCACCGGAGCGAACTTCCGGGACTGTGACCTGCGCCAGGCCAAGATCACTGACTCGTGGCTTATTGACGTCAGCCTGTCCGGGCTGGTCGGCAATCTCGTCGTCAACGACGTCGACGTAACGGCGTTCGTGGAGGGCGAACTTGACCGACGGCACCCCGAACGGGTGCAGCTGAGACAGATGCAGACAGCCGGCGACTACCGTGCGATGTGGGCCACGATCGAGCGCCTGTGGGCCCAGACCGTCACCCGCGCCGAGCGGCTGCCCGAACCCGCCCTGCACCAGCGGGCCGACGACGAATGGTCCTTCGTCGAGACACTGCGCCATCTCGTCTTCGCCACCGACCGGTGGGGCAGCTACATGATTCTCAACAAGCCGATGCCCTACCACCCGCTCGGCCTCCCGGTCACCGGCCATCCGCCGGCGGACGCCGCGGCGCTCGGCATCGACCTCGACGCGCGCCCGTCGCTGGCAGAGGTGCTAGAGGTACGCGGTATACGCATGGCGATGGTCGGCGGCATCGTCGGTGAGCTCACCGATGACGACCTGGAACGGGAATGCCCGCGCCTGCCCGGACCCGACTACCCAGAAGAGACATACACCCTTGGCCGCTGCCTGCGCGTGATCATGAGGGAGGAATGCGAGCACCGGCGCTACGCCGTCCGCGACCTCGCGGCGCTGGAAGCCGACCCAGCCGCGACGGCAGCGCATCATGACGCGACAGCCTGATAACTTCCGGGTCGGCGGCGATCACCCCATGATCGGCACAGACGATGGCTACCTCACTGGCAGCACTTCGAACGCCGGGTGCTTACCTGCGATGGCGCGGATCTGGTCATCAGTGGAGTCCGGCCCGGTGCCCTCGAAGAAAATCCCCACCTCCGCCTTCCACCGCTTGAGGTAGGCGCGCAGCACTGGAACCTTCTCATCGTCGGTGAGCTCCCGGCCGCGAAAGTCCTCGGCCCGCTTGCCCAGGCGAAGTTCACCGGTGCCGATGGCACGCAGGTTGCGGACCCACTGTGTCTCGCCGCGGGGCGCGACGAGGTACCGGGAGCCGTCATACGTGAGCAGGTTCACCGGCGTGGTACGCCACTCGCCACTGCTCCGGCCCTTCACGGCCAGGACCCGCGAACCCATGACGCTGATGCCCTGCCGGGTCAAGAACGCGACCGTCTGGTTGAAGACGTTACGCGTGAACCAGCCAGGGGCGCGGTAATGATCAGACACCCGAGCAAGCCTAACCAGCTCAGTCGGCCTCCACGAAGCTGACCCTCGCCAGCGGGCTGCGGTCCACCCACTCGTCAAGATCAGCTTCGGGCCCTGGGCCGCGGCGACGGTTGAACTCGTCGACGAATTTGGCCAGTATGCGACGGCGCTCGGCTCGATCGGTAATGATCGTCGCGACGGCCGGCAGGTCCGCGATGACACCGTGCTTGAGGTGGAAGGTGAAGTGCGGATCGGCTGCGAGGTTCGCCAGCCAGTCGCGAGTACGCATCCCAGGAAGCCCGCTGAGGTAGATAGAGTCCTCGAACCGGTAGAACCAGATCTCGATCCGTCGCGGCTGGCCAGAGTTTCTGCCGGTGGTGGTGATGTCGATCGTCCGCTGCGCCAGGCTCGAGGATCCATCGATGGCCAGCTCGGCCCGCACCTCGTCACGCATTCAGGCTCTCCGTTCGGACCGAGCGTGCATGGTTTCTCACAACTCGGTATCTAGTCGGATCGGCTCAAGGCGCGCTGCAACGCGCTTGCGCAGGGCCACCGCGACATCGCCGGGCAGCGGCACGGTTGAGCCCTGGAATCCCCGAAACGGGCGGAACGGGGCAAGTTCCGCGGTCGCCAGCAACTCGGCTCTGAGCAGCGGAGGTTCGATGCGGTAGTCGAACCGGATCTCCGTGCGCCACCGCGCTGAGGCGGGGTCGCCGTCGTGCCAGTCAGGATTCTCGTACGTGGGTGCCGTTATCGTCGCGAGGTAGTAGATGCCGGGGTGGTTTCGTCCCGCTATCTGGAGCCACACAGCGTCACCAGCCGCCGTCCGGTCCCGGTAGTGCGGAGTGCGCCACCAGTGCAACCGCGACGCGGTTACCGCAGTGTCCAGGTCGTCATGCTCGCGGTTCCCCTGGAATATCCAGTCCGTCATGCCCCGTGCTTCCTGGCCAGCCCGATGAGGTGGGCGATGCCCGTTGCCACTGTGGCGGAGAAGGCCGGGATGGCGGCGACTCACCACCACGCAATTATGACCACCGCTTCGAGGCGTCCCGCGCCGAGGAGGTCAGTAGCTGCGGTCAATAGCTGAGGTCAGTAGCTGTCGAGAAAGGCCTTCACCTCGGGCCCCGCGAATTGGGCGCCGTAGCCAGCGTCGACGACCAGGCAGGCCACCGCGACATCCTTCGACGGCTCGAAGGCAATCAGCCAGCTGTTCGGCTCACCTTGGCCGTCGATATCGGCGGTGCCGGTCTTGGCGTAGACATCCGGGCCGAACCCGACCGGCGCGGCGGTGCCGCTGGTGACCACGGCCCGCATCATCTGCTTGAGCCAGGCGTCGGTGTCGGCCGGCAGCGGCTTCGCAGTGACCAGCGGACCGCCCGCTGCGACGTAGGGCTGCCGGAACCGTCCGCTGTCAATGGTGGCAGCTATCGACGCCATCGCGAGCGGTGAGGCCGTCAGCTCGCCTTCGCCGAACGCTTCTTGTGCCAGTTCGGAGCCAGATGCCGACGGCGGGGCGTTGAAATAGCTAGCGGAGACACTGCCGATGCCGATATCCCATTTCTGATCCAGGCCGTAGTACTGCCTGGCGGTGCCGGCTAGGCGGCCATTGGTCAGATGCGCCCACTGCGTGCTGAAGGCGTTGTTGCAGGACTGGGCAAAGTCGGTAATGAACGGCGTGGAGGCCGGCTCAGATTCTCCGTTGTCGTTATGGTAGGTGATCCCCTGAATCGTGAACGCCTTAGGGCACATGACGTGGCTGGCCGGCGTCAGCACGCCCTCGTTGAACAGTGCGGTCGAGGTGACGGTCTTCATCGTGGAGCCTGGCGCCACCGCCGCAGTGAGCGCGAAATCATTGAACCCCGCGTTATTGGCGACCGCGAGTATCCTGCCCGTCGATGGCTGGATAACGACCATCGAGCTGTCCTTATGCGCGGTGACGGCAGACCGCGCAGCCTGCTCTGCCGCCGGGTCGATCGTGGTGGCGACTCCAGCGACGTTCTTCGGCGCGACCACCACGACCCGGGAGTGGCGGAGGGGCTTGCCAGCCCTGGTCCGTACCTCAACGTCCAGGCCAGGGGATCCGCGGCCAAGGGGCGGGCTTGCTTCCAGTCCGGCGGCGATGTTGTCCAGCCCTGCGTCACCGTAGCTGGTGAGGTCATTGCCGTTGGCGTCGGTGACCGAGGTGGCACGCGGGGCGATCACGACGGTAGCCAGGTGGGCGGACTCGGTCAGGCGCGGAGCCAGGTCGTCGGGCGCCCAGTCGACGTACCAGTACTGGGAATTCCTGGCCTGGTAGGTGATCAGTGACGCGTGGTAGTGCCAGGTCCCCTCCACCGCGCCGTCACCATCGGGCACGGCCAGGCTGGCGCTCGCCGCGTAGGTGACCTCCTCCCGCGGGTCTGCCGGGCTGGCCGGGACCGCTGCCGCTGACCTGGCGGCAGCGGTGAGCTTCCTGAGATCCAGGTCAATGCGGAAGGCGGTCATCGCCGCCATGGCGAGAGCCGGGTGATTAGTGTAGTCCGCCGCCTGCTTGAGGTCACCCGCGTCCCAGGCGCGCAGGAATGCGCGGGCGGTCTGCTGTGCGTCCTGGCCGGCAGATGAGCCCGTCGGCAGGAATCCCGTGGCCTGGGTGTGCCGGTCTTTCGGCACCACCAGCACCGCCGTGACAACTGCGGCAGCTGCCGCCACGGCGGCCACCACGTACGGAAGCTTTCGCCGCTTCCTGCCCCGCCTCCCGTGCCTGCCGTGTGGCGGCCGCGACTCGGGCGCTGAGGAACGGCCAGCCGGCGAAGGGCCAGCCGGCGAGGGGCCAGCCGGCGGAGAGCCAGCCGGCGAAGGGCCAGCCGGCGGAGGGCCGGCCGGCGGAGGGCGTGCGGCGGTTGGCTCCGGGCGGAACCACGAGTCCAACCAGCCGTTGTCTTCCGAACTGCCGCTCACCTCAGCGACGGTACCTAGCGGCACGAATGCTGACCAAATCATCAGGAAAAATCGTGGGGGTACCCGGGCCGCCGACTGGTGCCGCGCCTGCCCGGCCATCCAGCTCAGCCGAGGTCAGCGCGGCCGCGAAGGGCTGCGCGAG
>JASHUG010000083.1 GCA_030040155.1 Streptosporangiaceae bacterium
TCGCCAGCATGGTCGAGAGCCAGGCCGCGACGCTGGAGCGCGCCTGGGCAGCCGACCCGCGCTGGGCCGGCATCAAGCGCACTTACCACGGCTCGGACGTGGTGAAGTTGCGCGGCTCGGTGCAGGAGGAGCACACGCTGGCGCGGCTCGGGGCCGAGCGGCTCTGGTCGCTGCTGCACGAGAACGGCTACGTGAGCGCGCTCGGCGCCCTCACCGGCAACCAGGCCGTACAGCAAGTCAAGGCGGGCCTGCGAGCCATCTACCTCTCTGGCTGGCAGGTCGCTGCCGACGCGAACCTCGCGGCTCAGACCTACCCTGACCAGAGCCTGTACCCGGCGAACTCGGTCCCGCAGGTTGTGCGGCGCATCAACAACGCGCTGCTGCGCGCCGACCAGATCACCTGGGCCGAATCCCAGAACGAGGGTGCACCGCACTGGCTGGCGCCGATCGTCGCCGATGCAGAGGCCGGCTTCGGCGGGGTCCTCAACGCGTTCGAGCTGATGAAGGCGATGATCGCGGCGGGCGCCGCGGGCGTGCACTGGGAAGACCAGCTTGCGTCCGAGAAGAAGTGCGGTCACCTCGGCGGCAAGGTGCTGATCCCGACCGGGCAGCACATCAAGACGCTCAATGCCGCCCGCCTGGCCGCCGACGTCTGCGGCGTGCCCAGCCTCGTCGTCGCCAGGACCGACGCACAGGCGGCCACGCTGATTACCAGCGACATCGACGAGCGGGACCAGCGCTTCGTCACCGGCGAGCGGACGGCCGAGGGGTTCTACCGGGTGCGGAACGGCCTTGAGTCCTGCATCGCGCGCGGCCTGGCCTACGCGCCGTACGCCGAGCTGCTGTGGATGGAGACCTCGACCCCGGACCTCCAGGTCGCGCGCACCTTCGCCGAGGCCATCAAGGACCAGTACCCGGACCAGATGCTGGCCTACAACTGCTCGCCGTCATTCAACTGGCGCGCGCACCTCGACGAGGCCACGATCGCCAAGTTCCAGCGCGAGCTGGGCGCGATGGGATACAAGTTCCAGTTCATCACCCTGGCCGGCTTCCACGCGCTGAACGAGTCGATGTTCACCCTGGCGCGCGGGTACGCCGAGCGCGGGATGTCCGCCTATGTCGAACTCCAGGACGCCGAGTTTGCTGCCGAGGCCGATGGCTACACCGCCACCCGGCACCAGCGCGAGGTCGGCACCGGGTACTTCGACCAGGTCACCTCGGCCATCAACCCGGCGGCTTCGACGACGGCACTGGCCGGCTCGACCGAGCGCGAGCAGTTCGCGCACGCACACTGACGCCCTGAGTGTCACGGCGGCCCGGCCGGCCGAGGGCTAGCCTGACTTGGTGGAGTCACTGGCGGAGCTTCGCGCGCGCCGTGATTACGAGTGCCGGCTGACCCCTGACCGGGCGCTCGGGTCGCTTCGTGAGGCCGGGGAGTTCCTGCGCGACCGCGGCATGCTCACCAGGACGACCGACAGCGCGCTGCCGAGCTTGTACGGAGCCTGCCACGAGGAACCGTATAAGCCGGGCAGTCCAGGCTTCGCGACCTGGCCCGCGACGAAGTGGCCCTGGTTCGGCCAGCTCGCCCAGCGAGGCTACCTCTGCGTTTCCGTGCACCGGGGCAAGAACCTCCTGGTGAGCGAGCAGGTCGCCGCGCTACTTGACCCCATCTGCCGGGCAGAGACGGACCGGATGCGGGCGGAAGACGCCGGCTGGCGCCGGCTGCTCGACCACTTGGCCCGGGCGGGCCCGTCAAGCCTTGAGGACCTCCGCCTGGAACTGGGCCTGAAGCGGCAGGAACTGAGGGTGCTGCGCGCTCCGCTGGAGCGCTGCGGCGCGCTCGTGGCCCGCTCGGTGGTCATGCCGGCGACTGACGGCCACGGGCACACGCACTCCAGTGAGCTGTTCCGCTGGGACCAGGCCTACCAGGGTGCCAACGACGCGCCGCGTGCCGACCCGGGGACTGCGCTCGCCAGCCTGGTGGTAGCCGCCGTCCGCGCCGCGGTCGTCGTCGATGAAGCCGAGCCTCGCCGGTGGTTCACCTGGCAGTGGCACTGGACCGGCAGCCTTGTCCCCGATCTGATCCGCGCAGGCCGCCTGCGCCGCGTCGGCGCCCACCTCGCAACCACTGAACCTGCTACCGGGGTTTGATCGATAAGTTAGGCCGGTGACGCACTACAGCAGGCTCTCGATGATCGTCCTGGACGTCCCGCAGGACCAGAACGACGCCGAAGTCGCGTTCTGGCAGGGAGCGACCGGCCGCCAGCTGAAACAACTCAAGGGTCACCCTGAGTATTACGGCACCAGACTGCCTGACGGGCACATGGGTTTGCTCGTTCAGCGTCTCGGCGACGGCCCGGCCAGGGTGCACCTGGACATTCACGCCAGTGACGTCAACGCCGAGGTGGCCAGGCTGGAGGCGCTCGGTGCCGAGCGAGTGAAACAGCTCGAGTTCTGGTGGGTCATGCGCGACCCGGCCGGGCTCGTGTTCTGCGTCGTCCAAGCACCGGCCGGCTCGCTCGACGACAGCAATGCCCATCGCTGGGACTGACTGCGGGTGCCGAGGGTCAGGGCCCGCTGGGCGGAACGTAGACGTACCAGCGGTCGTCCACCCGGACGCACGGCGCAAGCGAATAGGCGTTCGCGGCGCCGCTGCCGTCTTGCGAGATGGCCTCTTTCCACAGCGCGGCGAAGGACTTGCCGCGCGCGAAGACCGCGGCCGGATTGGCGTTCGACGTGCACTCCGGTGTCTGCGCGGCGGCGCAGTACGTCCCCGTGGACCCGACGAGCGCGTCGGTGCCGCTGATGACCACGTAGCCGAGGGCGAAGTGGCTGACCGATATCCCCAGGCTGGCCGATGCGCTGGCGAAGGCCGCCCGGCATCCGGGCTGACTGGCGGGCGGAAAGTACGGGCAGGCTGCGACCGGCTTGCCGGAGTCGATGGCATCCACCTCGCCCTGCAGCGCCGCACCAGGGGTGCCATGTCCGGCGGCCGCCGCGGCCGGGCCGGTAATCACGACTCCGCGGCCCAGGGCTCGCGCCCAGCCGGGGTCGCCGGCGGTGGTCGCGGCCCCGGTCGACGGGTGGGCCGCACAGCCGGCGACGCCGGCCATCACGGCGGCGGACAGTGCGAGCACACAGACCCGGTGTGCGCCCGCGACCCGGCGCCAGCAGTCGAACATGTTTGAGAAATCCCCCATACATCCCGAAGGGCCCGAAAGATGCTGCCAGTAGCGGAGACATTCTGCCGGGCACGATGCCCGCTGGTCTAGTGGAACAGGCGCCGCGTCGCCTTCCGCGCGGCCACGCGAGTCTGATTCAGCGGCTCGAGTACGGAGTAGGTCCAGTACGCACCGCGCTCGATCAGCCTGAGCTTGGCTCCGCGCGGGCCGGCCGGGTGGCCGTAGCCGGCTGGCCGGTACCGGCTGAAGTCGGCGTACATGCGCGCGAAGAACTGCTTGCGCTCGGCCCTCGGGACCAGCCCCGGCAGTCCGATCCGGCCGATACCGATGCCGGTGGTCTCGAGCACGGTTGAGTAGTGCCAGATCGCGCGCTCGAACACGGCCGCCGCCACCGCGTCGGGGACCGGCTGGCCCGCCTCGGCCCGCCTGGCCAGCATGTCGAACACCTGCTCATAGGCGTCGAACACGGCCCATTGGCCGTGGCTGGTAGTGCCCATCGCCTGGCCGAGGCGGCGCCGGCGGTACCGGTAGCAGACCTGGTCGACCGCGCAGATAACGTCCGCGGACAGCATCGCCGCGCAGGTCACCCGGATGTCCTCGTGGATGCCGTCCGCGAAGTTCACGCCCAGGCCGAGCAGGAAGTCGCGGCGGAACAGCTTGCTCCAGGAGGTCATCGTCAGGTTGATCAGCCTCGGCTGATCGGCCAGCGTGCACCCGTCGGGCGGGACACCGGCCAGCAGTGCCTTGTTCACATTCGGCTCGGTCCGGCCGCCCGGATAGCGGCTCACCCAGTCGATCAGCAGCACGTCCGGCTTGGCCGCGGCCAAGGCCGTCGTAATGGCCGCGAACGCGCCGTCGGCCACGAGGTCGTCGGCGTCCACGAACCAGACGTAGTCGCCGACCGCCTGCTGCAGGGCCAGGTTGCGGGCGTTGCCCTGGCCGCCGTTGCGCTCCAGGTGCAGCACCCGCAGGCGCGGATCGGCGCAGGCCCGGTCGTCCAGGATCTTCCCGCAGCCGTCAGGTGAGGCGTCGTCGACCGCGATGACCTCGATGTCGTCGGCACCGGGCTGGGTCAGGATCGAGTCCAGGCAGCTCGGCAGGTAGCCGGCGACGCCGTAGACGGGCACGATGACCGTGATGCCCGGCGTTGCCGCCACGATGGCGCGCCGCCTACCTGAGCTCGCCGCCGGCGGCGCCCGCCGCAGCTGCCGGGCCCGCCGCAGGTGCCGGCCCGCCTACCCCGGTCAGGGTGGCCTCCTCCTCAGCCTGGTCCATCCGCAGCCTCGACGGCCACCAGTTCCATCGGCCGAGCAGCACTACGGTCGAGGGCACCAGCAACGTGCGGACCAGGAACGTGTCCATCAGGATGCCGAGCGCGAGGCCGAGCCCGATGTCGCGGACCTGGCTGTTGCTGCCGCCCGCGGCTACCGTCAGCACGATGAACGAACCCGCGAGCACAAGGCCGGCCGAGGTGACGGTCGTGCCGGTAATGCCGACGGCTTTGGCCACGGCCTCTCGCAACGGAAGCTTGTGCGCTTCCTCGCGTATTCGGGTCATGACGAGAATGTTGTAATCCTCGCCCAGGGCCAGCAAGAAGATGAACATCAGGAACGGCATGAAGAACTCAAGCCCGCCGCTACCGCCGATCTTGATGAACACGATCACTGACAGGCCGAGCGCGGCCAGGTAGGACAGGCCGACCGAGGCGATCAGGTAGAGCGGCGCGACCAGGCTGCGCAGCACCAGCGCCAGCAGGAACCCGATCGCCAGGATCGCGATCGGGAAGATGTGCTTGAGATCGCTGGTCGAGATCTGGCTGATGTCATACAGCGCCGGCGCCTCGCCACCGACGCCCGAGGCGGTCGCGCCCGATGCCTTCTGCGCGGCCGTTGTCGCGGCGCGGACGGCCGGCACCGCATCCATCGCCGCGGTGCTGGCCGGATCTCCGGCCTTCAGGCCGGTCGAGATCTGCACAGTCCGGCCGTCCGGGGCGACGTAGTTCGCGGTCGCCTTGTAGAGCAGGTAGGCCTCCGCCGGGATCTTGCCGCCATCGATGGACTTAGGCGGGGTGGCAGGAAGCAACTTGGCCGGGCCCAGGGCGCCGCACAGCCCGGCGAACTGGGCGGGCGTAAGCGTGATCCCGCCGACCGGGTTGAGCGGGCCGGTGATCCCGGTGAACTCGCCGCTCGCGCGCAGGCTGGAGTCGAGGGTGGCCAGCGGCGCCGGGTCCGTGCAGACCGGCGTCTTGAACTGGAAGATCAGGCTGGTCGGGTTCGCAGCCGACTGCGGGAAGTGCTTGGTCAGCAGCGCCTGGCCGATGGCGGAGTCACTGCCTGCCGGCGGCGTGGTGTCGCCGCCGAAGCCGGCCGCGGTGTAGCCGAGGACGGCGAACGCAAGGCCGCCGAACGCGACCACCCCGATCATCAGCGTGGGCACCGGGTGGCGCACGATCCGGCCGGCCACCCGGCCCCAGGTGCCGGTGCTGTTACCGCTGCCCTGAATGCTCCACGGCAGCAGCTTGGGCTTGCCGAACATGGCCTTGAACAGCGAGCGCTTGACCGCCAGCAGCGACAGCCGGATGGACAGCAGCGCCGGCAGCAGCGTCAGGCCCGCCACCAGGATCACGCCGACGGCGATCGCGAACGGCCAGGCCAGGTCGGCGTAGAACGAGAAGCTGGCAACCAAGAGCGTCAGCACCGCTGCGATCACGGTCGCGGCCGACGCGCTGATCGACTCGCCGACCCTGGTCACCGACTTCACGATCGCGTGCCTGGCGGCCGGCCGCGGATGCGCGAAGTCGGCCAGCACGCTGCCGAGCACGCCGCCCTTGCCGGGGAAGTTGTCGCCGGAGGTCTCGTGGTCGGCGGCGCGCAGTTCCTCGCGCACGCGGAAGACCAGGAACAAGCCGTAATCCGTGCCAGCGCCGATGACGAGCACGATCAGCAGCAACTGCGCGATCGGGGAGACCTGCAGGCCGTGTTTGGCCGCCTCCGCGACCAGCGGACCGGCAATGGTCACGGACAATGCCGCCGGGAGCACCGTGGTGATGGCCAGCGTCAACGACCGGAATATCAGCACGAGCAGCAAGATGACGAACAGCACGGATAGGCTCTGGACCTTGTTACCGGTGTTGCCCGAGGACTTCTGCTGGTCGACTTGCACGGCCAGGTCGCCGGTGACATGCGCGGACAGGCCCGCCGGCAGGTGCTCCTGCGAGATCTTGGCCCGCAGGCCGTCGACGAGGTTGGTCGCGTAGCTCGGGTTGCCGCTGCCCGCGATGCTGGCCAGGACGACAAGCTGCTCCGCCTGCCCGTCGGTGGACACGCCTGCGTCGAGCACCTTGGTCACGTTCGGCACGGTGGCCAGGCTCTTCTGCAGCGACGTCAGGGCCGCAGTATCGGAGCCGGTCAGCGGTCCGCCCGAGGTCGCCGCGACCACCGGAATGGATTCCTGCCCGGCGATGCCAAATGGCGCGGCCAGATCGGCGGCCTTAGAGCTCGGCGCGTTGGCCGGCAGGAACTTCTGGTTGTTGCCCTGGGTAACACTGCCGAGGGAGGGAAGCTGGGTGCTGGCGGCAATGGCGCCGAGAATCCAGACGAGCAGAACTAGCCATCGAAAGCGAACACTGAATCGCCCGATCGCCCCGTAGATCGCGTCGACGTCCATGGCCACGAATCCTACGGGAGCAAAGTGACTGACCCGTGCACCGCCCTGGGCCCCAGACAAACCGGTGCCGACCGCCGCGAGCACCTGATCTGGCGCCAGCACGGCTCGCAATTATCGCGGTTGCCGGGGCCCGGCGGCACCGCGGTGAATACCCTGCCGAGCAGTACTGGTCACGGAATCGATCTGACCAGGCAGGCTCAAGCCTGGATAGTGCGGGACATGCCGGGCGAGGTGCTGGCCTGGCCCGGCCAATGCCGGCAGACTCATCTAAGGCTGGGCTGGTCCGGGCTCCGCCCCCGTGCGGCCGGGCCGCCTCAGGAGGGAACGGCGATGCAGGAGCTGCGCCTGGTCGCAGTGAGCGAGGACGGTAGTTACGCGATCCTCGCCGTGCCCGGGCGAAGCGGGCGGTTCCTGCTACCGATCGATGACCGGCTGAGGACGGTGGCCAAGGGTCAGTTCTCCCGGCTCGCCCAGTACGAGATTGAAGTGGAGAATCCGTTGCGACCCAAGGAGATCCAGGACCGCATCCGGGCGGGCGAGACGGCCGACGAGATCGCGGACGCAGCGGGCATCCCGCCGGACAAGATCCGCCGGTTCGAGGGACCGATTCTCGCGGAGCGGCAGTACCAGGCGGAGCAGGCGCGGCGGGCCACGGTTCCAGGGCACAGTGACTCCGGGCCCGGCCCGCGGCTAGGCGATATCGTCGCCGAGCGGCTGACCAGGGCCGGCGCCAGCCCCGACGCCGCCGAGTGGGATTCGCGCAAGCGCCAGGACGGCACCTGGCAGATCCAGCTGGTGTTCAGCATCGGCGGCCGGCAGGGACGGGCCGAGTGGATCTACGACCCGCGCCGCCGGCACGTGGTCCCCGACGACGACCAGGCCGTCCGGCTGTCCCTGCCCCAGTCGGAGTGGGCCGCGACAGGACTCGCCCAGCGCAGCCAGCCGACGGCGACGGTCACGCCGATCGGCGCCCGGCACTCGGCGCAGCAGGCCGAGGCCGACCGGCTCGCATCCGCCGTCGTGCTCGGCATGGACGGCGCGGTGGCCGTGCCAGCCCGGGCCAGGAACGGCGCCGCGCCGTCTCCGGACGCCGAGCCGGACGCCGCGGACGGACGGACGGCCACCGCCGAAAGGCCCGCCGAGCCTGAGCCGACGCAGCCGGAGCCCGAGGTGGCCCCGCGGACGCCGAAGAAGGCAGCGGGCGGGCGGGCTCGGCGTTCGTCAGTGCCGTCCTGGGACGAGATAATGTTCGGAACATCCAGGCAGCCTGACTAAGTTGGCTGCGGGAGCGGTCCGGCAGAGCGGCAAGACTGCGGCGTGCCGGGCAGGCCCGACGAACCCGTCCGCCGCCACGAGCCGTCCGGACGCGAAGAGCAGCACAGTGAGGATCAGGAACGAGCATGGCGGGCCGCGGTGACCGATCCCGGCGCGGCCGGCTGGCTGCGGCGATGGTGGTGCTGGCAGGCAGCCTGCTGCTGAGCGGCTGCGGCCTGGTGTCAGGACCGCAGCCGCTGGACGAAGACGCGCCGCTCATCATGCAGGTAAGCAGCCCGGTCGTGTCCGCCCGGAGCATTCTGCCGGTCAACTACACCTGCCATGGGGCCGGCGAGAGCCCGCCGGTGTCGTGGTCCGGCGCTCCCCCGAAGACCAAATCGTTCGCCCTCGTCTTCGACGACTCGGACGCGCCCATTTCCCCGTACGTCTACTGGCTGGTGGTCAACATCAGCCAGCTGACGACGGAGATCCAGGGCAACAGCAAGCCGCCGGGCGCCGAGGTGGCCGACAACAGCACCGGCCATGCCCGCTACGACGCGCCGTGCCCCGTCGGCGCCATCCACCGGTACCGGATCACCGTCTACGCCCTCAACGTGCGGTACCTGCCGCAGCCGCAAGCCGGCCCGCAGCTGCTGCCCACCTGGACATCCATCGCCCCGCACGTCCTCGCGCGGGGCGAGATGACGGTGACAGCGTGCCCGGTAGAGGGATCGCCGGGCTGGATCCCGGCCTGCGCGGCCGGGAAGGCTGGCTCCGGCACGTAAGCGTCCCCGTGCGGCCAGCCGAGACACCCGCTTAAACTTCCCGAATTGCGTGACAAGCCGCATAGCGTCCGACAGAATCACTGTTCAGGCAGCGAAAAGCCTTCGCAACTAAAACGATGGTGCTTGCATGTTCGGGGGAGGCTCCGCGTCGATGGCCGCGCGGGCCTGGCTAGCACTGCCCCCAGGCCTCGTCACGGGAATGGTGCGATGACCATCTGGATCAGTCTTGCGGCTGTGGTCGTGATCATCATCGTCATTGGCGTGGCGTTCCGCTTGTTCCTGCGCGCGGACGACGTCGACCCGTTCGACGAAGTGCCGGATGAGCCGCGCAGGCCGAGCCGCGTCCCTGAGGACGCCAGGATGCGCGAGCCCGCGCCACGCGAGATGGCCGGCGCGGCGAGCGCGCGGCGGCAGCCTCCTCGCCCCGGGCCGATCAACCATCAGCCCCGGCCGGCTGAGCGCGCATCGCGCGGGCCCGACCGCCAG
>JASHUG010000084.1 GCA_030040155.1 Streptosporangiaceae bacterium
CGGCTTCATCGCGGCCGCGCATGCGGAGGCTTTCTCCCGGCTGCCGCACGCCGCGGTGCGCGCCGTGGCCTCACGATCGGCGGGAAGGGCGGCGGAGTTCGCCGCGCGCTGGGCGATTCCCGCCTGGCTGACTGATTTCCGCGAGCTGGCTGGCCGAGCCGACGTCGACGTGGTATGCGTCGCGGCGCCGAACGCGCCGCACCGGGACATCACCATCGCCGCGGCCGAGGCCGGCAAGCACGTCATCTGCGAAAAGCCGCTCGCCCGGACGTTGCGCGAGGCCGACGAGATGATCAGCGCCTGCGCCGACGCTCAGGTGCTGCTGATGTACGCAGAGGAGATCTGCTTCGCGCCGAAATACGTTCGCGCGAAGGAACTCGCTGACGAGGGCGCGCTCGGGGAGGTGTACCTGGTCAGGCAGACCGAGCAGCACTACGGTCCGCACTCGGACTGGTTCTGGGACCCGGAGCAGGCCGGTGGCGGCGTTCTGATGGACATGGGCTGCCACGGCATCGAGTTCGCGCGGTGGGTCCTGGGCAAACCCGCTGCCCAGACAGTAGCGGCGGAGGTGGGCACGTTCGTCCACAGGGAACGGACGCGGGCGGACGACCACGCGATCGTGACGATCCGCTTTGAGGGCAACCGGATGGGCCTGGTGGAGGCGAGCTGGGCAAAGCCGGGCGGCATGGACGACCGAGCCGAGATTGCGGGAAGCCGGGGGATCACCTATGCCGACCTGATGCGGGGCTCGTCCCTGTTGACCTACAGCGATGTCGGCTACGGATACGCCGTCGAGAAAGCGCCTGATACGCGCGGCTGGACGTTCACCATCTTCGACGAGCTGTGGCAGTCCGGCATTCCGCAGGAGATGGATCACTTCATCAGCTGCGTCCTCGGCGCAGCGACGCCTCAGGAGACCGGTGCAGACGGCCGGACGGTACTCGAGCTGATCTACGCGGCTTACCGAGCCGCGCGCATCGGCCGGGTGGAACTGCCGCTGCAGCTCAGCGATCAGGACGCGGCGCAGCCCCCGTTTGCGCTCTGGTAACTTCGCCCAAGCACGTCAAGGCCGGCCATAAAGCCCAAGCGGCCCAGGCACGACAGACGTCAGCAGATTCCGCCGGTAGACCAGGATGTACCTGCCGTCCACGTGGTAGATCGCGGCAGGTTTGCCGAGGTACCGTTCGAACTCGGCCGGAGTCATGCCAGAACTCGTGATCCGGCCGTGCCCGGCAAGAGCAAACGTCGCATCGTGCTCGGAGGCGGCGTACCAGGTGTTATCGGTCTCCCATTCGAGCGCGGCAAGCTTGCCGCGAAATGGCTTGACCGCCCGGATCTGGACCTTGTTGCCCGACACGAAGGTGAGAACCGACGCGTTCCAGTATCCGGAGATGCCATACCGGAGCCCATGGGCCTCAAGCCACTCGACAAAGCGAACCGAGGCCTGCGTCGTCTGGACCGGTCTGCTAGCGGCAGCAGTCAGCGGAAACAGGGCGGCCGACGCCGCGGCCACGATGGCTACCCGCGCCCGCCAGGCGCTCGCGATGACGCCAGGTACGAGGGCCCGCGCAGCCAGAATGGCGCTGCACGGCACGACCGGGGCGATCTCGTACGGGTTGCTGGTCGACGGCAGTCGCGAGAAGGCGTAAGCGGCGATATTCAGGACGATGGCCAGGCACAGCAACTGCTCGGCCCAGCTTGCCCTGCGCCAATTCCAGACAGCCTTCCCGAAGCCGAACGCGGCAGCGAGCAGACACAGCGTCCCGAACGGCGAACCGACGACCCCGAGCGCCGACCATGGGTGGGGTATCACGCCGAACAACGTCCCGATGTTCTGCGCCGTCAGCCGCAGGTGCCGTCCGAGAAGTGAGATCCGCGCGGGGGTGGCGTCCGGCGGGACCATGACGTACCCGCCGAGGCGAATCATCATGGCCCGGATTAGCAGGGCCACGGGCACGGAGAGGGCAGCCGCAGCCGCGACCAGCACGTCGAACGGTCGATGCCTATCACCGGAAGCCCAACGGTAGAGCGACACCAGAATGACGCTGGGCACGGCAACGTACAGCACCAGCCCATCCCCGATCTGCCCCGCGCACAAGATCACGAACAGCGCGGGCGGCGTAAACCACCGGCTCGGCGCGCGGTCGACGAGCAGGAAGCAACCGAGCAGGAACGCCGATGTCGCCGCGTGATCAGGCTTGAGCAGGAAGACAAAGGAGTCGGCGAATCCCGCTGTCAGCACGGCTACGACGAGGCCGCACCGGACCGCGGCTGCGGCGCCGCGGCTGTCGATGCGGGCAATGGCGAGGGCCAGTACCGCCACTATCACGAAGGTCGTCGCGACGGCGACATGCACGGCGGCGGCGTTTACCCCGAGGAAAGCCTCGACAATCGCCATGACCGGCAGGTCGAAGGTGTAATAGGTCGCGTCGCCTATGACCCAGTTGTGCAGCAGGAAATTGCCGTGGAACATGTCCCAGGCCTGGAACGCGTTGTTCGCCCCGTCGGAGTTGATCGGAAGGCTCAGGGCTATACGAATGAAAAAGGCGAGAAGAACGAGTATGCCGAGCACCCAGGCGCCCGCGATCCACCAATTACGCCGTTTCGAGCCGCCGGGTGAACCAGGCCGGGAGCGCTGCGAATCTGGCTCGTTTGACGGCCCTATCGTCCCCGACGTCAGGTCAGGACTAGTCGACATTGGCTCCCCTGCGGGCAAGGCCCGCCCCTCCTAGATACGGGGCGAGCTGCATCTTGAGGATGAAACTAGTGTGATTCCGGGCTGGCGGGTGCCAGATTGGTCGCTACCGCAAGCAGGCCGACAGCCACGCTGAGCACCCACGACGCCGGACGGCCCTCCGCCAGCGAGCAGAATGTGTCGGGTGAGTTCACGAGCCAACGCAAGCCCAATGGTGATCATCGGCGGGGGCCTCGCTGGCGGCAACGCTGCCGCCACCCTGCGGGATGAGGGGTTCCGCGGACCTGTCGTCATCATCGGCCAGGAACCGGGCGTTCCCTTCGGCCGTCCGCCACTGTCGAAGACCTATCTGCGGTCAGAGGAAGATCTCCAGGGCTGGTACGTGAGGCCGGGCAGCTGGTACGGCGACCACGAGGTCGAGCTTCGAAGCGAGGTCGTGGCCGCCGTCGACCCAGCCGCGCACACCGTCACCCTGGTGTCGGGCGAAGAACTTGGGTACCAGCGCGTCTTGATCGCCACCGGAGGACGTAACCGACGGCTGAAGATCCCGGGGGCCGACCTGAACGGGATCCACTACCTGCGCACAGTGTCCGAATGCGACGCCATCAAGCAGGATGCGGTGCGGGGCCGCCGCGCGGTCGTGGTGGGCATGGGATTCATCGGCTGTGAGGTGGCGGCTTCGCTGACTCAGCTCGGAGTGCGGGTCTGCGGGGTCTTCCCTGGCGCGGCGCCGCTGGACAGGGTCCTGGGCGGCCAGGTCGGCGACGTTATCGGCCGATTCCACCGCGCGAACGGCGTCGACCTGCTTGCCGGAGACCAAGTCGCTGCCTTCGAGGGCACCGAACGCCTGGAGGCGGCTGTGACTGCTGCCGGCCGGCGTATCGCGTGCGACTTCGCGGTGGCAGGCATCGGCATAGAACCCGATATCCCCAATGTCGGTGTTGCGCAGCGGAACGGGATCCTGACCGACGAGTGCTGCCGGGCCAGCGCGCCTGACGTCTACGCCGCGGGTGACGTGGCGAACCATCTCCATCCGCTGTTCGGGCGGATCCGGGTCGAGCACTTCAACAACGGAGAAAAGCAGGGGGCCGCCGCTGCCAGGTCGATGCTCGGCTCAACGGACCCCTATGACTATGTCCACAGCTTCTGGTCCGACCAGTACGACCACAAGATCGAGTACGTCGGCCACGCTGCCAGCTGGGACCAGTTCGCAGTCCGCGGCAGCGTCGAGCAGGGTGCCCTGATCGGCTTCTACCTGGTGAACGGAGTGGTAGCGGCCGCCGTGGGCGTCGACCGCGGCGGTGATCCCGAACTGGACCTCAGCGGCGAGATGGCGGCCTGCGCCCGCCTGGTGTCCGAGCGAGCCCGGCCAGCCGCCGCCCTGCTGGCCGACGAGCGTACCGACCTGTGGTCGCTGGCGGCCCATGATCCGCTGTCCTAAGCGTTCGAGAACAGCGGAATATTCGCCCCGCTGACGTGCGCCAGCGGGCTGTCCAGCAGCGCGACGATCAACGCCCCCATGTCGTCGGGCGTCAGGCCGGGGCGCAAGGCCGGATTGGCCCGGCGCAGCATCTCGGTGTCGACGGCACCGGGGCTCAGGCACACAGCACTGATGCCGAACTCCCTGCCCTCGACCGCGATCGCCTCGGTGAGGCCGACGACACCGTACTTGGACACGTTGTACGCGGCCAGCCCAGGGAATTTCTCAGTGGCGTACACGCCCGATAGCGATGCGATGGTCACGATCCGGCCGCCGCCGGCCGCTGCCATGGCGGTGAACGCTGCGCGGCAGCACAGGAACGTGCCCGTCAGGTTGACGTCGAGCGTCCGCCGCCACATCTGCGACGTCGTTTCGGCAAACGGCGCTGGGGTCAGCACCCCGGCCGCGCAGACCAACGCGCTCGCCTGACCGAGCCCGGCGACCTCGGTGAACAGGCGCTGGACCGCGGCCTCGTCGCTCACGTCCGTCACCACGGGCGTGGCCTGCCCACCCGCATCCCTGATGCGGGCGGCGACGCTATCCAGAGCCCGACGATCCTGAGCCGCCAGTACCACGTGAGCGCCCGCAGCGGCGATGGCAGCGGCTGTGGCCGCCCCGATCCCGCGACTTGCCCCGGTGACAACCGCCAGGCGTCCCGCCAGCCACCGCTCCCTGGCAACGTCGCCGGCGGCCATCGCGCCGCCGCGCAGTCCCTCACCCACCGGTCACGCGCCGGTAAAGACATTCGTGCGCGCGCAGGCTCAGGTCGAGGTCAAGCTGTTTCTCGGCGTGCTCGCGGCAGGCCGCCCGCGAAATCCCGGCCACCCTGGATACCCCTTCGGCGGCAGCCGCGACGTCATCGGGCGGCACGAGGAAACCGGTCACGCCGTCCATGATGACCTCGCTCAGCGCGCCGCGCTGGAAGGCCACGACGGGAGTGCCGCATGCCTGTGCCTCAGCCGCGGCTAGGCCGAACGGCTCGTCCCAGCGCGAGGGACACAAGACGACCGCCGCCCGGGCCATTGCCTCCCACAGCAAGGCTCGGGGCACCCCTTGGCGGACGGTTACGCCCGGCCAGCTGCGCCGCGGCTCGATCTGCTCCCGACTGTAGTGCGGATCGTAGACGTCACCGTAGACATCGATCGGCACTCCCGCCGCGCGGGCAATGTCGATAGCTTCGGCTGCGCCCTTCTCCGGGCTCAGCCGCCCAGCGAACAGCGTGCCCTGCCCGGCCGCCTGCGACCAGCGGATGGCGCGCGTAGCCGGGAACGGTGGCAGGATCGCGTCGACGGGAACGAGGCGCCGCCACGCGCTGGCTTGGAACGCCGACACCGCGGCGACCGCTGGCGGTCTGGGACCACGAACGGCGTCCCGAAGCGCTGCCGAAACGGCCCGGTCCGGAGGAAGGTGAAGCGTGTGGACCACCGGCGCGCGCATAGCCGTCGCGTGCCGGACGGCCGGCGCGTCGAAGGCGTGATTGTGGATAACGTCATACCGCCTCGACTGTATTGCCGCGTAGACGACGCTGAATGCTGACTCAGCCGCCGCCTGGCTGGGGGTCGCTGATTCATCAGCCGAGGACCCAGATGAGCGGTAAAGCGTCCCGGCCAGGGATGCAGGGTCGATGCCGGCGTCGAGCACGTCCACGCCAGGGATGTGCGAGCCGGCAGCGGCGTACACGTGCACGTCGTGCCCCCGGCCAGCCAGACCGCGGGCCAAGTCAGACACGAATGCCTGCGACCCGCCGAGCTGAGGCTCCCTGATCGCTGTCACCAGCGGCGCCAGAATGGCGATTTTCATCGTCCCAGCACCTTGAAGGCCAAGTCGCGCGGCGGATTCATGTCGAGCACGTCGAAAGGAATCGTCCGTCTTCGGAGCCGCCGGACCTCTTGCGCCGCGCTGGGATAGAAGATCTCGGCAAGCTCTACTGCCTCCGGATAGCTGCCGAACTCGACCGACATCGGCCCGGGAAAGCTGACGTGCTGATAGCCGCGCGCGGCCAGCCAGTCGAGGTGGTTCGGCCAGATGATTGCCACGCAGCCGCCCGGTCGGCAGACGCGCTCCATCTCCGCCAGCCCGGCCTGGCCGCCGTGTCCCGCGGCAGGGGTGAAGGCCGAGCAAGCGACGACCAAGTCCGCGAAGCCGTCGGGCAACGAGAGCCGATCGAAGAACCCGGGCACCACGCTCGCCCGGTCGCCCTGATCCGCAGCAGCGAGCTTTCGCGCCAGGATCCGGCGCAGCGGCAGCGCTGGCTCCGCCGCCACGACCTGGGCCGCCCGGCCGATGAGCTCGAGCGTCAGCCGTCCCGTGCCGGCACCCACCTCCGCGATCCGCTCCACGCCGCGTGGCAGCCAGGCCAGCACGGCAGGATGCAGGCGCTCGGCGCTGGCCAGCCGGTCATAGAGCTCGGGCTCGAGCCGGTACAGCAGTTCCCAGGCCAAGGTCACGTCCGACTGAGGATCACCGGCTCCGTCCGGGACGAAGCGGCTTGCTTCCTCCGGGGTGAAAACGCTCAGGTCCGAGGCCGTGTACCGGTTCTGCAGGGCCCGGCCTGGCCGCGTCGGAGCCTCAGGTCTGGGCACCGACTTCTGCCCAGTTCTTGTCCGTTTCCCAGACCCGAACCGACCGGAGCAAGCCCGCCGGCAACTCTGGTTGGAGCCGCTCCCAGAACGCCTGGGCCAGGTTTTCCGCGGTCGGGATGAGCCCCTTGAGCCAAGGGACGTCGGTGTTCAGGTTGCGGTGATCCACGTCGCGGATGACCTGCCTGGTGATGACCTCCGACAAGAGCTTCAGGTCGAGGACGTAGCCGCGGGCCTGATCAATCTCTCCGGCCACCACTACCTCCAGGACGTAGTTGTGCCCGTGCAGGTTCGCGCACTTCCCGAATAGTCGCCGGTTCTCGTCGTCGGACAGGTCCGGGTCGCACAGCTGGTGCGCGGCATTGAATGACTCCCGGCGGCCGACCCGAACGGTCATAGCCTCGTCCTCTTTCGCCAGTTTCTCTAAACGATAGAGCGCATCGCCGTAGGTCCCCTGGCAGGTCATACCACGTGCTGCGGCGGCGAAGCTTGCTGGCAAGGGGAGAGCACCTCGGCGACGTGTTGAAAACCCCGTATTCGCCGCAATCGTGGTATTACGGCTAGCGCCTATCTTGCCGGTGTCTTGGGATCGTCCTTCTGAGTCGCTGAAACCCGCCGGACGATGGAAATCGCGGCCACGGCTATCCAGAGCAGTTCCAGGCCGAGGAAGATTCGCTCGTAGAGGCCGCCGGGGGCGTTTTGGTGCTTGATGGCGATGCCGAGCAGCAGATAGGCGACCGCGCCCGCTATCGAGATGGCGAGCAGGACGCGCGCGGCGGGGCGCCAGGCCGGGTCGGGCATGAGGCTTGCCGATAGCAGAATGCAGCCGATCGCGACGCAGGTGAACGCGATGAAGGCCAGGACCAAGTGGACGATGCCGCTGGCGGTCAAGGGCTGCCCCTCGAGGTCGTCGGCAAAGAACGCGAGCAGGCCCGAGCTGATCGCCCACCCGACGAGCAGGGACAGCCCGCCCCTGGCAGCCGGGTCAGGTCGGACGACCCGGTACAGCGCGGCGGCGACGGCCAGGGACAGGGCGCAGCGCAGCAGGAAGTTCAGGTCCATCACCCAGTACCACGGCCCGCGGCCGTAGTCGCTTTCTGCGTTGTAGAGCAGGCTGTAGGCGGGCCGCAGGAAGGCCAGCAGCACGTCGATTGCCACGTAGAGGGCGACCCCGGCGAGCGCCAGCCGGGCCAGTGGCTTTGCGCGGGCCGGAGCGAGGCGCTGCCGCGGAGGCGAGACGGCGGCGGTCATCGGGAACTCCGGATGGGCGCGAAGGGGCCGGCACTGCAGCTCAGCGGCCGAGAGATGTACCGCGAGAAAGGGCAACCTAGTTGCATATCTCTACTATGCTGTGGTCATGGCCGCGGAGTCAACACCCACGTATCGGTTCGGCGACCTGGTCGGGCTGGCCCGGCAGAGCTGGCTCGGCCAGATGACCAGCCGCCTGGACGGGCTCGGGTATGCCGACTACCGGCGCACTGACGCGGCTGCCGTGCGGCTGCTGTGGCGGGCCCCGCTGCCGATCGGCCACCTCGGCACGGCCCTGGGCGTGACCCGGCAGGCGGCCAGGAAGGTCGCCGACGGGCTGGAGCAGCGGGGCTACGCAACGATCCAACGCGACTCGCGTGACGCGAGGCAGCTGAACGTCACGCTGACTGCGGTCGGCCGCGACTACGCCCGTGCCGTCATCGTCGTCATCGAGGAACTGAACCGGGAAGTCGCGCGGCGGGTCAGCCCGGCCGACCTCGTCGCAGCCGACACCGTGCTGCGCGCGGCGCTGTTCGATGACAGCGCCAGGCAGCGAGCCGACCGGGTGCCTCCGCCGTCCGAGGCGACTCTGCGCTGAATGGCGCGTGGCACCATGTGATGACCACTGATCGCGGACTACCGGCAGATACCGGTCAGCCGCCGGGCCGGGAGGGTAGCGCGCCAGTTGAGCCAGCCAATGGAGACCTACCAGGACGAGATTTACCTGAACGGGCTGTCGTGGGCAGTCCCGCCGTTCCCCGCCGACTTGTCCGCCCTCGAGCAAGCAGCGCGCCGGGTGATGACCCCGCGCTCGTTCGACTATGTGGCCGGTGGGGCAGGGTCTGGCGACACGGTGCGGGAGAACCTGGAGGCCTTCCGGCGCTGGCGGATCGTGCCGCGGATGCTGACCGACGTCAGCACGCCGTCCTACTCGACTACGGTGCTTGGCGCGAATCTGACCGTGCCGTTCTTGCTTGCCCCCGTTGGCGTGCTCGCGATCGTGCACGCTGACGGGGAGTCCGCCGTCGCCCGTGCGGCTGCGGCGGCGGGCGTGCCGATGGTGCTGAGCACCGCGGCATCGACGCCAATCGAGCAGGTGGCAGCGGCTAACGGCGACGGCCAGCGCTGGTTCCAGCTGTACTGGCCGAAGGACAGGGATTTTGCTGCGAGCCTGATGGGCCGGGCGGCGGCAGCCGGCTTCCGCGTGCTCGTGGTCACGCTGGACACCCGGACACTGGCCTGGCGGCCGCGCGACCTGGACCGCGGGCACCTGCCGTTCCTGCACGGCATCGGGATCCAGAACTATCTCACTGACCCTGCGTTCCAGGCGGCGCTGGCGGCTCCGGTCGACGTTGACCCTGGCGCAGCCATCTTGCGTTATACGCAGGTGTTCGGCGATCTGTCGCTGACCTGGGACGATCTGCCGTTCGTGCGCGAGCACTGGAAAGGGCCGGTCGTGCTCAAGGGCATCTTGTCGGCATCGGATGCAGCGCGAGCCGCCGATGCTGGGATCGAGGGGATCATCGTCTCCAACCATGGCGGCCGGCAGGTCGACGGCGCGATCGCGGCGCTGGACGCGCTCCCCGAGGTGGCGCAGGCCGTGGGCGCCCGGATGTCCGTGCTGTTCGACAGCGGCATCCGCGGCGGCGCCGACATGCTGAAGGCCCTCGCACTCGGAGCGCAAGCGGTGCTGATCGGCCGGCCCTATGTCTACGGCCTCGGCCTGGGCGGCGAGGCTGGTGTCCGGCACGTCCTGCGGGCCTTGCGCAACGACTTCGAGCTGACGATGCGGCTGGCCGGGCTGGCCACCCTGAGCGACCTGCGGTCCGACTGCCTGGTGCGTCGCCCGTAGCGGAATCTGCGGATATGGAACTGCAGCAAATCGGCCTCCGGCATCCGGTGGCGGAACTGATCCGCGACATCCAGCACAACCGGACCGGCATACCGCGGCGCACCTTCGTGGCCGAGGGCCTCTACGAGAACAACATGGTGCTCTCGACCGGCGTCGACATCGACGCGTTTCTCTGGTGCCCGGACGCGGCGTACTCCGACGAAGCGACGGTTCGCGCGCAGCAGCTGGCGGACCGGGCCAGGCGCGCTTACCAGGTGTCGGGCAAGACTATGGAGCGGCTGGCAGAGCGGCCGAATCCGGATGGGCTCATCAGCGTGGCCCAGTTGCCTGACTGGCAGCCTGACAGCGTCCGGCTGGGGCCGGATGCGCTGATCCTCGTCGCGGACGCGGTTGAGATTCCCGGAAACCTCGGCACGCTCATCCGGACGCTGGATGCCTGCGCCGCGGACTGCCTCGTCCTGACGAATCGCCGAACTCGGCTGACTCACCCCAAGGTGCTGCGCAGCAGCCAGGGCATGAACATGAAAGTGCCGTCGTTCGAGTTCGAGCAGGCGGGCGACGCCATCGCCTGGCTGCGGCGCACCAAGTTCACGGTCTACCTGGCCGACACCGACGAGAGCACGAACTACCGGCAGGCTGATTACGGCGGCCGCACCGCCCTGGTTATAGGCAGCGAGCGATACGGCATATCGGCGCCCTGGTATGAGGCGGGCTTTCAGCGGATCGGGATCCCGATGCTCGGCGCAGCCGACTCGCTGAACGTGTCGGTCTCGGCGTCAGTGCTGCTATACGAGGCGAGAGCGCGCAAGAGCGGCTGGTGAAGGCCAGGAAGGGCCGTTACAGGCTGTCGACGTTAACGACGATGGCCTCCTGGGTGGATCTGGCGACCACGATCACAGCGACCTGGTCCGGTGACAGGTTCTCCTCCCGGTGCGGAACATGCGGCGGCACCCACACATAGTCCCCTGGCCGGGCGCTGAGCCGAACGATCTCGCCGCTGACCGGATCCCGGAACTCGAAGGCAGGCGACCCCGAGACCACGTAGATGCCGGTCTCGGAATCGCCATGATGGTGATCGCCCGAGCGCACGCCCGGCGGCAACTCGGTGCGGCCCATCCACAGCGACCGTGCCCCGGTCAGGTCACCCGAGATTGCCGCCGACCTGAGCATCCCACTGGTCTGCGCGGTCGCGGGCGACACCTCGTCGGCCTTGATCAGCCGCAGGCCGCCGTTGCTCACTCTTCCTCGAGGGTCAGCGACACCGAGTTGATGCACCACCGCTGATCGGTCGGCACATCGTAGCCCTCGCCCTCGAATACGTGGCCCAGGTGCGAGTTGCAGGCCGCGCATCGGACCTCGGTACGAATGCGCCCAAGCGAGCGGTCCTCAAGCAGCACGACGGCGTCGCTCTCTGATGGCTGGTAGAAGCTCGGCCAGCCGCAGCCGGAGTGGAACTTCGTGTCCGACCGGAACAGCTCGGCGCTGCAGGCTCGGCACCGGTAGACGCCCTTAGTCTCAGTATCGGTATATTCACCGATAAATGGGGCTTCGGTACCGGCCTCCCGCAGCACGTGGTACTCCTCGGGAGAGAGCCGGGCTCGCCATTCGTCCTCTGACAGTTGCACCTTGTCCATGCCGTGAGACTACCTGGCGTGTCCAGGTCAGTCGGAGGGACCTAGCTCGACGCAAAACACGTTGCCTTCCGGATCATTCATCACCGTAAGGCCCTCATGTTCCTCGACTATCGTCGCGCCAAGCGCGACCAGCCGGCGAACTTCCTTGGCCATGGTGTCCGGCGGGCGCAGGTCCAGGTGCATGCGATTCTTGGCCGACTTCGGCTCGGGAACTTTGGCGAACCACATGTTCGGCCCGCCCCAGCCGGCCGCCTCGACGTATGCCAGCTCCGACGTCGCATCCTCGTCCACATCGCTGCCGAGGGCCGCGGCCCAGAATTCGGCGACCGCGAGCGCGTCCGTGCAGTCGAAGGTGACCGACTTGATGACAGCGGGCATACGAGGAAGATATGCGCCACTCGGCAGAGCTCGCCACAGAATTCCAGAGTGTGCCGGTTCGCAGGAGTCCTGCCCTTGACCAGCCTTAGTCCGAGGGTCGTGGCCAGTCAGCAAACTGCCTGCGCAACAAGGCAACATCGGCGGGACCGAGGCCATACATGGCGAACACGCCATCGCCCATCTTGTCCAGACGCCGCCCGGCATCTGCGAAGTCTCTTCGGCCGAGACCGGGATCCAGACGGCGGGCGAAGCCAATCACCTCGGCCACGCCGTAACGACGGAGAGCTGCCGCGGTATCGACATAGTCGCGAGGCTCGACTCGGCTTGCCAGCGCGCAGACCTTCCCACCAATGACGTCCTCGAGATCAAGCACTGGGCCGATATTCATCGTGACGGGCGGCCGAGTCCGGAAGAAGTAGGCGAGCTGGATCATGGTCTGCTCACCGTCGGGGGCAGTGAGCGTCCACTCGGCCAGGCCTTCGCCCATTCCATCGAAGATGTCGGCCAGGTCTGCCCTCTCGTCGGTGCGCTGGGTGTCGAATCCGGCCGTGCGCAGCGACGCGTCTACAAGATCGGCTGCGGCCTCGACGCCGCACTCGTCGCAGGTGAACAGGTCAACATCTTGCGTGAACCGCTCGATAAGGCCGTGCGCGATGAACGCATTACCGCCGCCGAGTGCGAAGCCAAACCGCGAGGCGGCCCGCAGCGCAACCGAGGCAACGTCGCGGTGGATCTTTCTGAGCGGCATCAGGCCGCCGCTGGTCGAAGGACGGGGTGCTGGTCCTCCCACGCCTGCCGGACGCCCTTCGGCAAATGAAGCTGCGGCCAGAGCTCAATCAGTGTGTCGCGGTCCAGGTAGCTGGTGAGGTCGTGCGCGGTGCCCGCTTCGCGCAGCACGATCTGATAAAGCCAGCGCCGCTTCTCCGGGTCGTCGAGATCAAAGATGCGGCTGGGTGAGCTCCAGTAAAGCCGCAACGGCAGCTCGATCGCGCTCGTCGTCGGGCCACGCAGGTCGGCGAGGTCCAGGATGACAAGCGCGCGCTTGCCCGGCCGGGACTGGTAAGCCGTCCGGACCGCAGTGGCGCGCTCGGAGTCCATGTGTTCCATTCTAGCCTGTGGAGCGCCGGTCACCCGAAACTTCGTTCTAATGCTGTGCGCGAGCGCCGGGTCGGGTGCCGGGTCCTGCCGATCGATCTCGGCCCATGTGCGCCAATCCTTCGGGGTAGGTAATACTTTTTCCCTTCTTGCCCGTCTGCTAGGTGGGAAGGGGAAACTGGGGTGGGACTCGACGGCCTCCTAGAGCGGGACGATGTCGTCGCGTCAGTCGACCAGCTGACTGCCGACGTTGCCGCCGGCCGGTCCGTAGCCCTGTACGTGCTGGGCGAGGCGGGGCTCGGCAAGACATCCGCGCTCGAGTACGCGCGCGAGCGCGCTGCTGCCGCGGGCCTCACCGTCGGCCTTGGCCGCGGCCATCCGATGGAGACCGGACTGCCGTTTGGGCTGCTTGCCCAGGCCCTTGACGCGGTCGGAGCGCGCGGCTTGCTCGACGACGATCAGCGCCTGCCCGCATCGCCCAATGATCGGGCGGCCACGTTCTTCCGGGTCCTGCGCTGGCTGCAGGACCGGACCGACAGGCCGCTGTTCCTGGTCTTCGACGACGTGCACTGGGCGGATACCGACTCGCTGGCCCTGCTGTCGTTCCTGTGCCGCCGGCTTGGCCTGCTCCGTGTCGGGATCGTTCTCACTTTGCGGCCGTGGCCGTCGGAAGCGCGGGGCACTGTCATGGCGCTGGCCGACGAGGGCTGCGGCACCATCAGCCGGCTCGGGCCGCTGAGCGAGTCAGCCGCAGCATCGCTGCTAGCTGCCCGCCTCGGCCATGCCCTGCCCGGCGCCGACCAGCAGCGGGCGTACTGGCTGTGTGCGGGGAATCCGCTGCTGCTCGAACAGCTGGCGGTCGCGCTGGCACACGGCGAAGGACTGGCCACGCTCGCGAGCGCAGGTCGCCGCGGTTTTGGTCAGGACGTGCTCCTCGCTCGCTTCGCCGGGCTGCCATCGGCCGGGATGCGCTGCGCGCAGGCCGCGGCCGTCCTGGGCACGAACTTCCTCCCGGCGGTCGCCGCCGAGGTCGCCGGCCTCGAGGGACTCGACGTCGATATCGCGCTGGCCGCGCTTGGCCAGTCGGGGCTGATCGAGCAGGGCGCTGCCGCCGCAGCCGAGTTTGCGCATCCACTGTTCCGGCAGGCCCTTTATGACGACCTGACCGGGCCGGTCAGGACTCGCCTGCACGGCCGCGCGTTCGCGGCGCTGCACGCTCGCGGGATGGACGCCCAGGCGGCCGAGCATGTGGTGCCAGCGCACCTCGCCGGTGATCCCGATGCGGTGGCGGTGCTGGAGCGAGCCGGGCTCGCGGCGCGGCGGGCCGGGGCCCTCGCCGCGGCGGTCACGCATCTGGACGCGGCCGTGGCGATGGCCGGCGACCTGGCCGGCCTCGGGCTGCGGCTGGCTCAGGGCGAGGCTTTGCTCAGTGGAGGTCACCCGGACCGCGCCGTGGCGGTGTACGACGACTTGCTCGGCCGACCCGACTGTGGCGGCATCGACAGAGTGCAGGCACTCTGGATGCTCGGCCGGGCCAGGGCGATGCTCGGCGAGCACGACCAGGCGGCGAGTCGGTTTGCTGAGGCCGCTGAGATCGCGCGATCGGAGCACCCCGAGACAGCCGTCGCGATCCTGCTGGACGCGACGTTCTCGGCGGAGATAACCCAAGGGCCCAGGCGCGGGTTGGCGCCGGCCAGCCGGGCGAGGAAACTAGCTCGATCCCTTGGGGAATCGGCCCGGATCAGGGCGGACGCCGGCTGGGGTGAGGTCGCGATCCAGGCTGGCGATCCGGCCGGGATCGCGGCGATCGAGGCAGGCGCGCCGTGGCTCGCGTTCGCCCCCGACATCGACCCCAGTGCGTGGGGCACCGTGAGCAGCTTCGCGTTTGGCTGCGCCATCACTGAGCGGCTAGCCGAGGCTGACCGCGCGTTCACCGTCATGCGGCAGTCGGCTGAGCGAGCAAGCGCGCCGGAGCCGATGGCCATCCTGGCGAACGGGCACGGGTACGCGCTGATGCGGATGGGCCGGCTGCCCGACGCTTTGGCCGCGATCGAGTTCGCGTTCTCGCTCGTCGAGCTGGCCCCGGTGGTCGAGCCGTTCGCTGCTGTCGGCAACGGCTACATCCGCCTCCTTCTGGGGCAGCTTGAGGAAAGCGCGCGGTGGTTCGAGCGCGTCGAGGAACTCGCGACCGCACGCGGCGAGTGGAACGCGCTGCTGTTTCTCTGGGACGGTCGCGGGCACCGGCTCCTGCGCGACGGCAACGCCGCGGAGGCGTGCGAGAACTACATCCGGCTCGAGGCGACAATCAACCAGATGGGCATCGGCGAGCCCTGCTTGCCCGCCTGGGGCCGGCACGCCATCGCCGCATACCTTGCAGCGGGCCGGATCGAGGACGCGAGGCGGGTGATTGCCTGGCTGGATCAAACCCGGATGCCTTGCCGGTTTCCGCGGATTGCTGCGAGCACCGGCAAGGCGCAGCTGGCGGAGCTCACCGGGGATGAGTCGGGCGCTCAATCTCACTTCGACGCTGCCCTGGCCTTGCACAGGAAGGTCGACCTGCCGTTGGAGCACGCCGAGACGCTGCTCGCCTATGGCGGCTTCTTGCGCCGGTCGGGTCGGGCGACACAGGCACGGTCGGTCCTGGCGCAGGCTGCTGACATCGCCGCAGCCTCCGGCGCCGGCTGGCTAGCCGGCCTGGCCGGAGCCGAGCTGAAGGTCGCGGGCGGCCGTCAGCGCGCACGCAGACGCGGGACGCTCAGCCCGCAGGAGCAGCGCGTGGCGAGGCTCGCCGCTAACGGTGCGGCCAACGCCGAGATAGCCCGTCAGCTGTATGTGTCGGTCTCGACGGTCGAGACGCACCTAGAACACATCTACGCCAAACTCGGGATCCACTCGCGGTTCGAACTAATCGCCAGGATCGGCGAACTCGGCCTGGATCCTTAGGCGTAGGGGAATCCCCCGACGCCGCGAGCCGGGAATTCTGCCACCGTGAGGAAGAGCAGCCCGCTCTCGGGTCCGACGCGCAGGAGGTTCGGATTTTGCCTTCCGATGACTCCCTCGATCCTCGCGCCAGCGACTGCGGGCGGGCCGATTTCGCGCGCGATGCTCGTGATCAGGCTGACCCGGTTGTCCTCGAGCTCGTCATCGTCGGCACCGAGCCGATCAGCGGCACCGTCCGGCACGCGGGGAGCGAGCATACGGAGGTCTTCCACGGCTGGATCGACCTGATGAGCATCTTGGGCTCCCTCGGCGCCGGCGAGGCGGGCGGTTAAATCTCCGGGAGATTGCCGATGGGCGCGGACCTCGCGCGTGCGTAGCTTCGCAGGCGCAGGTCTCGTCACGTCCGTCGTCTCCTGGGAGGGAACGTGAAACGGATTATCAGCATTGCGAGCGCCGTCCTCATCGTCGCCGGCGTCGCGGCGTTCGGCTTGGCGGCCAGCGCCGCGGCCAGCACTGCTAGCCGGTCCGCATCCGGCACCGAGCACTTCGAGCTGGTGACGACGTCGGTTGGTCAGACGATCAGCTTCCACGCCATCTACTACGGCGTGGTGAACGGTGCCGGCACGGAGATCTCCCCGAGCAGCGGCAATACCGACACCGTCCATCTTCCTGGCGGCACGTTCAAGCTGATTCACACCGCTCCACCAGGCGTCAAGGTCAACCTCAAGACGTGCGTGGCCACTGGCAGCGGCACCGCCAAGTACAAGATCGCCGACGGCACCGGCCGTTATCGCGGCATCAGTGGCAAGGGCTCGGCCGTCATCAGCGAGGTCGGAATACTGGGCCGGGTCAAGGGCGTGTGCAGTGAGAACGCCCAGCCGTCCGGGTTCTTCATCATCGTCAAGGGCAGCGGGCCGCTGCACACCTAGCGGAGGAGGGGAGGGCGGAGCTACAACACGACCTCGTGGAGTGGCTCCGCTCCCGCCGCGGTCCGCAACTCGATCTCGGTCACCCGTCCGGCGGCGCGGACGTCCTCGCTGGCGGCGGTGAACGCACCGAGGTCATCAGCGTCGCCGGTCACGATCAGGCGAAGCACCGGCTGCTTCATCCCCACCTTGGCCTGCGACTTAGCCTTCCTGATCGCGGCGATAGCGGCAGCGGCCGCGATGAGAACGCCCTCGTCGCCGATCCCGGCCAGCGGGGCGAGCTCAGCCGCATCCGGCCACGGGGCCCGGTGGATCGATCCTTCCTGCCACCACGACCACGCCTCTTCGGTCGCGAATGGCAGGAACGGGGCGAGCAGCCGCAATGTGACCGAGAGCCCGAGCCGGAGAGTGGCCACCGCCGAGCCGGCTGCCTGCGCGCCGAGCTCGCCGTAGGCGCGCGCCTTGACCAGCTCGAGGTAGTCATCGCAGAAGAACCAGAAGAACCGCTCGGCCTGGTCCAGCGCGGTCGCGTGGTCGTAGTCCTCGAGCGCTATCGTGCATCGTCGCGTGAGCGTGGCCAGTCGGCGCAGCAGCGCCTGGTCGATGGGCTCGGTGATGGCCGCGGCCGGATTCTCGCCGATGCCGAGCACGAACCGCGTGGCATTAAGGATCTTGATGGCCAGCCGGCGGCCGATCTTCAACTGCGCCACGTCGACAGCGGTGTCCACGCCGAGGCGGGCGCTGGCCGACCAGTACCTGACCGCATCCGCGCCGTGCTCACGGAGCAGATCCATGGGCGTCACCGCGTTGCCCTTGGACTTGGACATCTTCTTCCGGTCCGGATCGAGGATCCAGCCGGAGATCGCCGCGTGCCGCCATGGCAGCGTGCTGAACTCTAGCTGGCTCCGCAGCACGGTATAGAAGAGCCAGGTCCTGATGATGTCGTGCGCCTGCGGCCGCAGGTCGAAAGGGATTGCCGGGAGGTCGTGCCCATCTGGCCACCCGGTTGCGATCTGCGGCGTCAGCGACGAAGTGGCCCAGGTGTCCATCACGTCTGGGTCAGCGGCGAAGCCGCCGGGCAGTCCCCGCTGCTCGGGCCGGAAGCCGGCCGGAGTCTTGGCGGCCGGGTCGATTGGCAGCTGCGCTTCGGCCGGCACGATGGGCTCGTCCCTGATGGGCTGGCCGCCGGAGTCCAGCCGGTACCACACGGGGATCGGCACGCCGTTGTAGCGCTGGCGGCTGATCAGCCAGTCGCCGGTCAGTCCCTCGATCCAGTGCTCATACCTCGTCCGCATGTGCTCGGGATGCCAGCGCAGCTCGCGGCCGCGCGTCAGCAGGGTGTTCCGCAATTCGGCCGATCGGCTCCCGTTCGTGATGTACCACTGGCGAGTGGTAATGATCTCCAGCGGCACCTGGCCGTACTCGTAGAACTTGACCGCGTGCCGGATCGGCTCCGGTTCGCCGCGGATCGCGCCGGCCGTGTGCAGCTGGCCGGTCACCTGCTGGCGGGCCGCTTTGGCGGTCAGCCCGGCCAGTTCTGCATACGCGCTCAGTCCGGCCTCGCTGGTGATTCCTGGTGGCGGCGCCGTCAGCACCTTCCCGTCCTTGCCGAGAACGGGGCGAGTTTCGAGCTGCAGGT
>JASHUG010000085.1 GCA_030040155.1 Streptosporangiaceae bacterium
GGATAAGGAGGAACCGACATGCCAGCTGCTGCCTGGGCAACCCTGATCATCTCCGCAGTGATCATTGCGCTGACCGCGGTGGCCCTGCTGCGGGTCATTTTCCACCTGCGGGCGGTACGCGCCACGCTCGTCTCCACCACTGGTGGGGTGCGGGCCGTGGCCGACCTGACCAGCACGGTCCCTGACCGGCTCACCTCGGTCAACGCCAGCCTGAAGCCCGTCAGGGACTTCTGCGAGACGGTCTGATTACCGATGAAAGCACACGTCGTCTACCTGGCCGCCGCCAGCGGCCCAAGCAACTTCGGCTGGACTCTTGGCTGGGTCATCGGCATCGTCGTGGTGCTCGCCGTGGTCGCGCTCGTCGTCCCGATCCTGTTGCTGGCGCGCAGCATCGGCGATGAGGCTCCGAAGATCAACGCAGCCCTCACCGACGCCGTACACAACACCGCGCCGCTTGGCGCCCTGCGCACGACGATTGAGTACGCCACCACCATCATCGGCGGCCTGCAGCGCGGCCGGGCCCGGCTGGGAGGTTAGCCATGCATGCAGTCGCCATAACCACGGGCGCCATAGGGACGAGCGCTATGTCCTCCTCCGAGCACACCAGGTGGGTGATCGCGCTCATCGTGGGCCTGGTCGTGGTGCTGGCGGTCGCGGCCCTCCTCAGCCTGCTCATCTACCTCGTCCAGCGGATCGACCGGCGGGTGGTCGACGTCAGGGACTCCCTCAAGGCGGCCGCGGCGAACACGGCCGACGCGGCCCTCATCCCGCAGGTCGCTGATGGTGTCGAGGCGGTGCTGGCCGAGGGCCTCAAGCACCATCTGTTCCTCGGCCGAGTGCTCGGGAAGGTGAAGTCGTGACGACCCTGGTCATCCTGACCGTCCTTGAAATCGTCCTCCTCGTGGCCGGGCTCGCGTTCTACCTGTACTGGGCGGGCACGCTCCTGACCCGGATCGCCGGGAACCTGGAGGAATGCTCAGAACTGGTTCGCACGATCGTCGGGCACGCGAAGGTCATCGGGCCCGGCGTGGAGCACATCAACGAGACCGGCGGTGTCGTGGCCGGCGCGCTGCCGCTGCTGTACGGCATGGCCGAGGAGATCGTGACCGACGTGACGCCGCGGCCCGCGGCTCCGGAAGTGCCGGAGCCAGCCAGGCCCGTGTCCGGCACCCGCCGGTCCCGGCTGCACGACGCCGTCGGCTACGCCCCGCGCTAGTCAGCTAACCAGCGGTAGCCACAGCCGCCTCTTGCCATGCCTGTTCCCGGCTGGGCCGGCCGGCTCGGTAGCATGCTCATGGCGGGCATCCTGACGAGCACAGTCCTGCAACGCCACCGCCCCGCAAGACCACGGCACCCATGAGCCCAGCACCCATGAGAGCACAGTGACCTTCTTCAAAACGCCAGCCGCAGCCCAGTCAGCCCAGCCGTTGCCCGAGTCCGGGGGTGAGTCGCCGGCACCTGACAAGCGGCTCGGCCAGGCGGCCACGGCGGCCATCCTCCTGTCTCTGGTCATCATGATTGGCGCCGGCCTGCTGCGCGCTAACTGGATGCCGCCTGCGCTGAAGCTGCCCTCGTTTGGGCCGCCCTGGGAACTCGACGTCCGGGTGTCGCCGCGGCTGACCGTATCGATCTTGTGGTTGTCCGCGCCGCTCGCCGCGGTCGGCGTCGGCGCGGCGCTGGTGGCGATCCGCCGGGGTCTCCCCGTGCCGATGCGGATACTGCTGGTCGCGGGCGGCATCGCCGCGGTCGCGATGACGGTGCTGCCGCCGGCCGGCTCCACCGACACGCTGGACTACGCGGTTTACGGTCATATTGTGGCGCTTGGCCATAGTCCCTACGTCATGACGCCGCTGCAGTATCGGCAGCTCACGCACGCCTTCGGCGTGCCGGTTGACTGGCAGAAGGACCCAAGCGTGTACGGGCCGCTCGCGACGGCCGAGCAGTACCTGGCGGCCAAGCTCGGTGGCGCCTCGCTGGCCAGAACGGCGTTCTGGCTGAAGCTCATCAACTTGATCGGATTTGCGGCTATCGCCTACGTCGCCGACCGCCTGTTCCGGCGTAACCCGGCAGCACGAGCGCGGGCGCACCTGCTATGGACCGCCAACCCGCTGGTCTTGTGGGCGGCGATTGCGGGCGGGCATGTGGAACTGCTCGGGGCAGTTATTGGCGTGGCCGGCATACTGATCGTCGATCGCCATGTCTTGTCCCGGCCTGTGCTTAACGCCCTGGTGGCGGGAATCTGCGTGGGCGCAGCGACCGATATCACTCTCCCGTTCGCGCTGTTCGGCCTGGCCCTGGCCTGGTCGCTCTGGCGTGCACCACGGCAGTTGCTGGCCGCGACCGCGGGCGGACTTGCGGTCCTCGCGGCCTCCTACGCCTGGGCTGGGATACCCGCCATCAAGGCCGTGACGGCGCGCGCTCAGACCGGCGAAGGCTGGGGCTACTGGGGTTTCGTCTTCCACCACCTGGGCATTCCGCTGCACTACGCGGTGCCGGCGGCAGTGGTCCTGTTCTTCCCGGTTGCCTGGCTCGCGCTCACGCGGATGCCGCAAGGGCTCGACGACCGCCCGGCGGCACGTGCGGCCCTGGCCCTGAGCCTGGCCTGGCTGCTGGTCTGGCCGCACCAGTTCGCCTGGTACAGCCTCATAGTGATCTGCGTCCTGATCTTCTTCCCGGCCTCGCGGCTTGACTGGCTGGCACTGACCTGGCTCGGGGTCATGACCTACGTCAACATGCCAGGCACCGGGGTCGGGCAGACCCAGCGGCTCGGGCACACGATCACCCATCTCCAGAGCCTCAACCTGGACAAGCTCGCCCCGTTGTTCATGCTCGGGACGCTGGTGGCGATGCTGATCTGGTGTTTCAACCGGCAGTGGAACGCGACCCACACCACCACCGGACCGGTCAGTCCCTGAGCCGGACCGCCAGGCCGGGACTGCTGACCTGAGCTAGGCCGGCAATCGCCAGCCGAGGACGCGCCCGATCCGGGTCGTCGGCGCTCCGAACAGGCTGATGAGGAACTTACCGAGCGGGCTGGATGGCGTCGTGACGGCCACCACGTCCTGCGGCTTCATCTGGGCTAGATCGGCCCTGACCTGAGCGGTGGTCGGGCGAGTTGGCGTGCTCGGGCAGGGCGGGGTCATCTGCCCGGCAGCGGCCTGCCCGGAAATCGTGGCCAGGTAGCAGGTGGTGGGATTGAGCGCCGCTCGTCCGGCCCGGCTCTCGAGCGGAGGCTCGTCGGGCGCGATGAAATCGCCCCCGATCATCGTCGTGGGCTCGCCGGCCGTGGCCGTCCAGCGAATCATGAACGACGTCGCGGCGTCAGGGAACGGCGCCATCAGTACGCGGCTGTCCGGAGTCACGTGCAGGGCAGTAAAGGTAGCCGTCCAGCCCGCGGGGACCGGGTTGACGCGAGCTACCCCGTATGGCGTCGGCACGACGAACAGCAGCGCGCCCACCACGGCGCAGGTTGCGATCCTGCTGCCATACTGCCAGTTCGCGAACGGGCCCCCGGGCTTGCGCGCGAGGTCGAGGGAGAGCGCCAGGACGGCCGCTGCAGCGGCGTCGGCGATGATGCACAGCCGGTCAGGCACCAGCCCGGAGATAACGGGCAGGTGCTGCAGGTAGGTCCAGGGCAGCAGGAAGCCGGGCAGCGTGACCGCCTTCGGGTTGATCTGCCTCGCCCCGAGGCCCATCCACTCGAGCGCCACGCAGGTGATGCCGGCGACCCGGACCGGGAAGTTCCGCCAGAAGATCACGATGGCCGCCAGCAGCACGATGATCAGCGGCACGCCGAGGTACGCCAGGTACTCGGGCGTGGGCTGCGGGTAGTTGGAGGCGCTGTCAGCGGTGTAGACCGAGTGCAACAGGACGAACCTGGATGGCGTCACGAACGCATACGGCAGCGTGCCGAGGTTCGTCCACCGCCCGTCGTACATGATCACGACCGTCGCGGACGCGTCCCGAACGATCACGCCGTGGAACTGGACCCAGATCGCGCGGCCGGCGAGCAGCAGGCCGGGGATGGCGGCCGCCCCCAGGCCGATGGCGAGGGGGCGCAGCCGCGCCAGCACCGACCTGGGCCGCGAGATCGCCAGCACAACTAGCAGGACGACGGACGCGATGATCGCGTCGACCAGCGTTTCCTCGCTGACGAACACCTGCGCCCCGGCAAGCACGCCGAGCCATAGGCCGTTGCGGATCGGCCTGCCCCGGCCGGTGGCGATGCGCAGCACGCGGTCGACCAGCAGTGGCGGGATGATGCCGAGTACCAGCGAGTAGTGGCCGACGCCAGACTGGATGAGAGCCGGCGAGAACCCGTACAGGAAGCCGCCCAGAGCGGCTGCGAGTTGGCTGGCGTTCCACTGCCGCAGCACGTAGTACATGCTTGCCGCGGATCCGGCGAAGCCGATCACGAGCAGAACCGTCAGGCTCATCTGCGGCCCGAACAGCAGCGTGACCGGGCTTACGACTGCGCCGGGCAGCAGCAGGGAGGTGTTCCACATCAGGTTCACGCTGTGCGGTGCGTTCATCGCCGTCGTCACCAGCGCGGGCAAGCGGAAGTGCTCAAGGGCCGTTGCGGTGTAGCGCATGAACCAGGTGGCCTGGTCGACATCCTCGATGTCGCCGGTCTGCCAGCGGCCCACCGGGTTGATCCAGAGCTCGGACGTTACGTAGAACGCGAGGAACAGGTAGGAGGCCAGCGTGATCGCTAGCGCCCGGTGCCTGGCCCAGGCCTGCTCCCAGGAGGAAGCTGGCTGCTGCGCCGACTCAGTCACCTCGGCGGCAAGTCCCTTCACCGCCGCCTCATCTGACACCTAGGTCTGCCGCCTCCCTTCTGCACCTCTTCGCAAGAGTTCCGATAAGCGAGCCAGCGTGGCGTCTCGCCCCCGGCCAGGGCGGCGCAATCGCCTCGTGTGCCGAGAGCCCAGCAGCGGGCTTGGTGTCGAAGCGGAGATTTCTGCAGCCTAGGCGCGGTATCCGCAGGATTGTAGTCGCCAGTTTACGGTGCGGCAGGCACCATGGCCGACTCGACCAAGGCTCCACCGCGACAAGCACCCTGAACTCAGGCTCAGACTATTGAGATTGGTAATTCGTTGAGTTCCGTTTGCGCAACTGTTACGGCGGAAGTTCCTGACCTGACGGAGCCGTCCAGCCCGGCTCCGGGCCGCGCCTGGCGACCGGCGCCGCCGTGGGGGCCGAGTACTCGCCGATCCACTCGTCCTTCCAGGCGTGCTCGAACTGCTGGTCATTGCAGCTGGGCCGGTAGATGGCGGTCAGCTCACGTGCGACCTGCTCGCGATGCGCCGGCCCGCCTCCCGGCACTTCGTAGGTGCACACGTAGATCTTCCACTTCGAGCCGGCCCGCCTGATCCAGCAGGCCGCGCGCGGATGCTGGAACGGGAACCGCTCGGCGGACAGGTCGTCACTGTGACCCACGTAGATCACGGCGTACTGCTCGGGCTTGTGCTCAGGATCGGGCTTGTAGGCGATGGCGAACACGGCGGCTGCGGTCGGCGGCGTCCACCCGGCGAGCAGCCGCGGTCCCTCGAACGGGTAGCCGGCCAGCGAGCCGAGCCTGATCACGGCGACTCGTCCTCGGCCTCGCTGATGGCCTCGGCGCGAACCACCGGCGCCGGGGGGAGGCCAGCAGCCGCGGCGGCCCGCTCGAACGCCTGTGCCGCCTTTTCGATCGCCTGTTCCCTGGTATCGGCGTCAACGACAAGCTGGGCTCCGTACCGGTTGCTCCCGATCCCGGTCGCGATCCCGTCGCTCGCGGCGACGGCGTCAGCTAGCTCGACGATCTCCTCCCTGGTCAGGACGCGGTCCCCCTGGGCTTCGATCCCCACGCTCCACTTCATGGCGGGCGCCCCTCTCAGCTCAGCACCGGATCAGCTCAGCACCGGCAGCAACGCGGCGAGTTCCTCCAGGCTGGCGAGGTCGTGGCCGGACAGCAGCAGGTCGATGTGCGGTGCAGCTACCATCATGCCGACCGCGGTCGGCTGGAACTGCGGGCTGCTGCCTTTGTGCGGGTTGAGCCAGACGATCCGGTGGCACAGCCGGGACAGCCGCTCCATGGCCCCGGCCAGAACCTCTGGGTCGCCGCGATCCAGGCCGTCGGAGCAGATCACGACCACGCCGCCACGGCACATGCCGCCCCGAGCCCAGCGCCGCACAAAGGTGTCGAGTGACGCGCCGATCCTGGTGCCGCCGTCCCAGTCGACGACCGCCTGCGCAGCCTGCTCAAGCGCGCTGTCGGGCCGGCGGTGCTCCAGGGCCCTGGTGATGCGGGTAAGGCGGGTGCCGAAGCAGAACACCTCGACCTTCGCCGCGGCGTGCTTGGCCGTGTAGGCGAATTGCAGCAGGTGGCGGGAGTAGTCGGCCATCGAGCCGGAGACGTCGAGTATCAGGATGAGCGGGCGGAGCCGGACCCGGCGCTGCCGCCAGAGCAGCCGGGCCGGGTCGCCGTGCATCCGCATCGACTCCCTGATCATCTTGCGCAGGTCGGGAACGCGCCCGGACTGACCTGACCTGGTCCGCCGGGTCCGGCGCCGCGGCGGAGTCAGCTTGATCCTGGCCATGATGCGGCGCAGGGCCGCGAGCTCGTCGGGCGTGCAGGCAGCGAACGACCGGTGCTTGAGCGCGTCGACGTCCGAGGCCATCAGTCCGAGGACCGCCTCCTGCTCGTCCGACTCCGTGCCCGGCTCGGTGCCGGGCATGGCCATGGCCGCCTGCGCCTGCGCCGAACTGGTCGCGCGCAGGAACAGCATCTGCGCCGCTGACGACGCCTCGTCGAGAAAGTACTGGCGGAAGGCCGCGTCGTAGCGGGGAATGTCGTCCTTGCTGCGAACGAGCGTGGCCCGGCCCGCCCAATAAAGGTCGGCCAGGTCGGAGGGGTCGAGGAGGCTGGCGGCGGAGCAGTAGGACAGCACGTCGCCGGTGCCGACCGATAGCCCGGCGCCCCGCAGGGCCTGCCCGAATCCGACCAGCAGGCCAGGGAAAGCGGCCTCGTCAGGCACCGGAGGTGATCTCCTCCAGTTGGTCGCGAACCAGGTCCAGGTCGTCCCTGTCCTTGATCACCGCGCCGATGGTGTCCGCCGCGCCGGTCGCCGTCAGGTCGCTCTCACCGAGGAAGCCCAGCGTGCGGACCCAGTCGATGGTCTCCGCGACACCCGGCGGCTTGGCCAGGTCGAGTTCGCGCAGCCGGTGCACGGCCGAGACGACCTTCCTGGTCAGGGCCTGCGTGGCCGATGGCTCGCGGAGCAGCACGATCTCGGTCTCGCGCTCGGCCGGCGGGTATCCGATCCAGTGATAGAGACAGCGCCTGCGCAGCGCGTCGTGAAGTTCCCTGGTGCGGTTCGACGTCAGTATGACCGCAGGCGGCGCCGTAGCGGCGATCGTGCCGATCTCGGGGATGCTGATCTGGAAGTCGGAGAGCACCTCGAGCAGGAACGCTTCGAACTCGTCATCCGCGCGGTCGATCTCATCGATCAGCAGCACCGCCTGGTCCCCGGCCCGGATCGCGGCCAGTAGCGGCCGCTCCAGCAGGAACTTCGGGCCGAAAAGCTTGTCCACGGACTGCTCGTCGGCCGCCTGCCGCTCCGACAGCGCCCGGATCTGCAGCATCTGCCGGGCGTAGTCCCACTCGTACAGCGCCTGGTTGGTGTCGATGCCCTCGTAGCACTGCAGCCGGATCAGCCGGCGCCGGTACACGCTGGCCAGCACCTTCGCGATCTCGGTCTTCCCGACCCCGACCTCGCCCTCCAGCAGCACGGGCCGGTGCAGCGACAGGGAGACCAGCAGCGCCGTGGCCAGGCCGCGATCGGCCAGGTAACCGCCCTGGCGCAATTGGTCGGTCAGTTCACCGACGGTCTGCGGGTACTCCACGGAAGGCGTTTCTCCTCGCCGTCGGATTCGTTGGTCACCGCCCGATTCGTCCGGTCAGCGCGAGTCGGCCGAGCCCAGGGCCAGGTCCCGGACGCGTGAATCAGGTGATTCCCGGACAAGATCGCTGACGCTGCCCGTATCTCTGAGCTTGCCCTCGCGCTCCAGCGTGGCCCGCCAGGCAGCGGTCCGGTCTTCTTCCCCGCCCGCGTAATCCTCGAAGCCCACGTCGGTCATGCGCTTGCACGACTTGCTCTCGCCGAGTTCGTCCGCAAGGTCGGTCGCGGACTGCCCGCGGGCGCGCCACACGGCCCGCAGCACTTCCAGTGCCTCGTCCTGGTCAGCGCTCATCGCAGCCTCCTCCGGCGGTCCCTTCCGACTCTAATCCCGGATGTGGACGGCCGACGAACCCGGATTAACCGTTCTCTTAAGACTGACCGGCCGCGCGCTCATCGAAGCTCAGCGGTATGTGGACGTCGACCTCCGCGCGTCGTGGCAGCGCGTGCTGGCCGGAATCGGCATGATTGTGCTCGGTCTCGGGCTGATCGCGGCCAGGATCGAGCCAACCGACGGGCAGGAGGGCCATCTCGATGGAAGTGACGGTAGCTGCGGGCAGAATGACGATCGTGCAGGACGTGGACATTACCTTCCGCAGTGACATGACGGTGGAGCTGATCAAGCACGCAGCGTCTGACGCGGACGTGATCTGGGCTGCGCGAGTGTCCACCAAGGGCGAGCAGACTCTAGCCGAGATCGACGTGGACCCTGAGCGGTCGGCCGGACTGATCAACTTCCTGATGCGGGATCGGCACGGCACGCCGTTCGAGCACTCCACCATGACCTTCTACGTCCAGGCGCCGATCTTCGTGTTCCGCGAGTTCATGCGGCACCGCACGTTCAGCTACAACGAGGAGAGCGGACGGTACCGCAAGCTCAACCCGGTCTTCTACCGGCCGGGACCGGACCGCAAGCTGGTACAGACGGGCAAGCCGGGCGCGTACGTGTTCGAGCCGGGCACGCCCGCGCAGCACGAACTCGTGACCGAGGCGGTGGAGGACTCCTGCCGCCAGGCCTACGCGGCTTACCTGGCCATGCTCGAGGCCGGGATCGCGCGCGAGGTCGCCAGGACGGTCCTGCCGGTCGGGCTCTATTCGTCGATGTATGCCACCTGCAATGCGCGCGCGCTCATGAACTTCCTGTCGCTGCGCGTCTGCAGCGACGAGGCGGCGTTCCCGTCGTTCCCGCAGCGCGAGATCGAGATGGTCGCGGAGCAGATGGAGGCGCAGTGGGCAAGGCTGATGCCCCTGACGCATGCTGCTTTCGTGCGGAACGGGCGCGTCGCCCCGTAAGCCTCAGCCGGGCAGGCTGGCCAGGCTCTGGGCCCAGGTCTTGAAGCCGGAGTCTGGCGCGGTGCGGACGTAGCGGCGGAACTGGTCGAGGCAGCGGGCGCGGTGGATGCCGCCAGTCAGCGGCGGGATCCGGCAGAAGTCCGCGTCCGGCGCGGCTGGCCGCCATACCGCCCCGACACCGGCCGCGCCGTCGCCCGGCGCCTCCAGGCCGAAGTAGATCTCGTCGACGACCAGCGCCATCGCCGCGCCCAGGCACATCAGGCAAGGCTCCAAGTTGACCGCCAGCCGCACGGGCGCCGACCGCTTCCGGCCGCTCAGGGCCCGGTCGGCCTGCTCCATCGCGAGCAGGTCGGCGTGCACCAGGCGGCGCCGCTGCGACCGCTCCATGGCGTACGAGCGGCCCACAATCTCCTCGCCCAGCGCGACGACCGCGCCGATCGGCAATTCCCCGGCTTCCAGGCCCTGTTCCGCCACGTCGATCGCGAGGCCGACCAGGTCCTGCGGTGTCATCACTGCTGCTCCCGCTCACTGCTGCGCCTCGAGTCAAGCACCGACCTGATCAGGCCGGCCAGGTTCGCCGGCCAGATCTGCTCATCGGTCCCCTCGAGTTCGCGCAGCGACCACCAATGCCAGGCCGCGATCCCGTCGGCGGCATGCATGGCGTCTACCCCGCTGATCTCGCGTCGCGGCTGGTCGGTCCTGGCCAGGTAGTGACGCTGGACCTGGTCCACCGCCTGGCCGAAGTACTCCATCGCGAAGCTTTCCCTGTGCACCTCGTCCACCAGGATCACGTCCGTCCAGCCCGTCTCCTCGGCAAGCTCGCGCAGGGCCGCGGCCTCGTATTCCTCGCCGTCCTCGACGCCGCCGCCGGGGGTCGTCCAGTGACGGCCGTTGGGAGGTCCGTCGTCGTAGCGCATGAGTAGGACGCGATCATCGGGGTCCAGCAGGATGACACGGGCGGCGTGGCGTGTCGGGAGAGGTTGAGCCACCTGGCCAGCTTAACCGCCAAGATCGTTTACCGACGCCTGGACCTGCGTCAGCCGGTTGTCCCGGGAAGATCCGCGCGGGTCAGGGAGCGCAGGCAGGGTCGCAGCAGGTCGGTTACCAGCTGCGGGCCGGCGTCGCTGAGGCCAGGTGACTTGAGCAGATGCCGCGAGACGATGACGCCGAGCCAGACGGCGCTGACCAGTGCCGCCCGCACGTCGGCGTCAGCTGCGCCAATTGCGTGGCTGATCTCGGCGTGATAGCGGTCAGTGCCTTCTTGCCATACCTCCGCGGCCTCGGGGTGCGTGAGCACGGATCGCAGGAGCGCCAGCGACTGCGCGGGCTCGACCGCCAGCATCTGGGCAATCCTCGCCAGGATCTGCTCGGTCACTTCTTCCGGTGTCCCGGTCAGCTCCGGCATGGGGCTTGCCTGTGTCACGCGCTGGAAGAGTGCCTGCTTGGACCCGAAGTAGTGCATGACCAGTCCCGCATCCACCCCGGCCGCGCGCGCGACGGCTCGGATCGTGGTCCGCTCGTAGCCGTTGTCGATGAACAGGCGCGACGCGGCCGCCAGGATCCTCGCCTCGGTCGCACGCCGCTGTTCCGCCCGCGCCGGGCGGGCCTCAGGTTCTGACACGAATCCAGATTCTACAAGCGTTGACCTGGGCACTCTTTTCGTTCTACAGTTGTTCAATCAACGCTTGTTGAACGAGAGGTGCGCAGTGACTCATCCAACTCCCGCGCAGGTTTTGGACCGGCGCCGAGAACTGCTGCTGAACCAGGACACCGAGGGCTTCGCCGACCTCTTCGCCCCCGAGGCGGTGATCGAGATACCGTTCGCCGGCCACGGGGTGCCGCTCCGGCTCGAGGGGCAGCAGGCGATTCGTGACTTTTCCCGCCGGGCGGCCGTCTCGTCGTGGCGCATCAGCCACCTCGAGGAGATTGCCGTGTACGAGACCGGCGATCCGGAGGTTCTCATCGTCGAACTCCTGGCCAAAGGAGTCATCACGGCTACTGGCCGCACGTTCACGACCACCTCCATCCAGGTCTTCCGCATCCGCGACGGCAAGATCCTGCTCTTCCGCGATTACGCCAACCCCGGCGTGCTCGCTGAAGTGCTTGGTGACTAACACGGTGCGCTGGCGCCGCTACGGCGCGCCGGCGGCGCGAGTCCGCGCTCTCGCACTCGTCATGGCCCGATCCGCATGCCGCCCACACGCATGCCGCCGCGCCCGGAGTGATATACGGTAATAAAGGCCCATCTTGGGATCGTGGACCTTCCGCCGGGCCGCACGTAGTCGTGGTCGCAGAGAGAGCGGGACAGTCCTGACAACCGGTGTTGCCGACACAGACGCCGGTTCGCGGCCAATTGTTCAAGCGGTCCTCGGCGCAGCGTGCATCTCTCCGATGCCGGTTCTCGTTACGCTCGCGCATACCGGGTCAGTACCGATCGTCATTTACCGCTGTGGTCTGGCGTTGCCGTTGCTGGCCGTGCTCGCGGCCGCCGAGCAGCGCCGCCACGGCCCGCGTCCGCTGGCGAGCCGCGGTTACGCGGGGCTGGCCGGCCTGTTCCTGTCGGTCGACCTCGTCGTCTTCAACCACACGATTGCCGACGTCGGAGCCGGTGTTTCCACGGTGGTCGGCAGCCTGTACGTGCCGTTCGTGGCGGTCCTGGCCTGGGTCGTGCTGCGCGAACGTCCTGGTCGGCGGTATCTGACCGCGCTTCCGGTGATGCTCGTCGGCCTGGTCCTGGTGTCGGGACTGGCCGGAGGCGCAGGTACGGCGGCGCATCCCGCTGCCGGAGTGATAACCGGGACCGCCGCCAGCGCCGCTTACGCATGCTTCCTGCTGATCTTGCGGCACGCCGCCGGCCAAGCCCGGCATGTCGCTGGTCAACTCTTCGACGCGACCGCGGGCGCGACGGTCGGGGCACTGCTGCTCGGCCTGGCGTTCGGCGGATTGCAACTGGCGGTTCCGCTGCGCTCCCTGGTGTGGCTGGTGCTCCTGGCACTGCTAGTTCAGATCGCCGGCTGGTTGCTCATAACGTGGTCGCTGCCGCGGCTGCCCGCCGCAATCTCATCGCTCATGCTGCTAGTGCAGCCAGCGGCCGCCATGGTTCTGGCCATGATCATCCTGGACCAGCGGCCGAGTTTGCCCCAGATCGCCGGAGCCGTGCTCGTATGTGGAGGCGTGCTGGTGATGGTCAGGAGCCCTCAACCCCGGGTCGCTGCGAGAGTCGCGGCGTGACCCACCACTCGGAGGCTATGGACAACCCGGACGCGCGTAGTGCCTCTCGCTTGTCGGCATCGAGGTGGGCAGTCACTACCACCGCTTGCACGGCGCCGCGGTCTGCCGCACGCTCGAGAGCGGCTGCCAGAAGCTGTGTTCCCGTGCTTTGCCATCGACCCGGCGCTACCACGAAGTCGTCGATCTGGCAGGTGCGGCCGCCGGGGTTATAGACGGGCGGAGCGCCCGTGATCATGGCGATGACGAACCCGGTCACGGTGCCGGAGTCCTCAGCCACCAGCGTGATCACGTCCTGGTCCCTGACCAGCTTGGCGAAGTAAGGCTTTTGCAACTCCTCGGCGTTCGGCGCGGGCGCCCAGAACACCGGCTGGTAGAGGGCGTACTGGGTGCGCCGGGCGCTGGCCATCGCCGCCATCCCATCGACGTCGCCGGGAATGGCCGACCTTATAAGTTCCGTCACTTTTGCAGTATCTCGCGCAACCGATGAGCGTGACGCGGCCGCGCGGTGGAGCAACGCGCCAGGCTACTCCCCGGTCGCACCGTCGATTCGCTCGCGCAGCAGGTCGGCGTGCCCGAGATGGCGCGCGTACTCCTTGATTAGGTACTGGTAGAACCAGCGCAATGAGTGCGAGTTCGTCTTTCCGAACGTGTCGTCTAGTTTCCGGGCAGCCATGATCTGCCGGGAGCGAGCGCAGTGCTCACGGAAGGTCTCGATATCGGCCACCGCGCCTGCCGCGGTCGCCGCCTCGAAGTCGCCATCCTCGTTCTCGTCGGTGCAGTACAGAAGGCCGGTATTCCAGTCGGCCAGCCGGTGCCCGTACACGCGCTCCATCTCCGTCATGTGCCGGATCAGGCCCAGCAGCGACATCGCTGACGGCTCGCAGGACCGCATGACGAGTTGCTCGCCAGACAAGCCCTCGCACTTAACCAAGAGGGTCGCCCGGTAGTAATCGAGCCAGCCACCGAGAAGGCCGCGCTCGTCGCTGAGCCCTCCAGGCTCGGTCCGCTCGGTCATGCCGACCTCCGTTCACATCGGCTGGCTGGTCTCACTCGATGATTCGTCGAGCTTGGCGAGTACTCGGGTCAGGGTGCGCAAGTCGGACTGGCTGAGCGCGGTCAGTGGCGCCGTGTCTGTGAGGAGGTTGTGCCAGAACTGATCGCGTAGCCGCTCGCCTCCCGCAGTAAGCACTAGGGCCTTGACCCGGCGGTCGGCGGGGTCGGCTTGGCGTTCAACTGCCCCGCGAGCCGCGAGCCGATCCACGAGCGTCGTGAGGTTGGAGGCGTCGTAGTCCAATTGCTGGGCGAGTTTGCGCATCGGGGTCGCCTCGCCCGGTGTGAGCCGGAGCAGGACCTTGACCTGAGTTG
>JASHUG010000086.1 GCA_030040155.1 Streptosporangiaceae bacterium
GCGTGCATTACGCGCGAGCCTCGCAGTAGTGCTCGGCCCGGCCTGCATCTCTGGTCACCCGGGCGCGGCCGGCAACGTCTGCCACCCGTGCCAAACCTCTGGCTCCCGCCATTCAGCAAATAGCGGCCTGGCGCGTCATAGGTGTGTCTCAGTCGGTCCATCCGGCAACTCGCCGAGTCGGGATCGTACCCGCCCGAGGGAGGCGCATGACCGCCATGAACTCGCACCTGCATGCGAGCGACGAAGCAGCACCGGACTGCGAGAGCGGCCGCCATACCACCCGCGCGGTTAAGGCGACGGGTCCGCCGGAGGATGGCGCGATTCCACCTGCGGCGGCCGGACCGACCGTGGCGCCGGGGCCCCGCGAAGCTGCCAGCCAGCCAGTGACAGCTGACCAGCTTGTCAGTGACCTGTATCGCGCTCACGGCCTGCCGATGGTGCGGATAGCACTGCTGCTTGTCGGCGACAAGCCCACCGCAGAGGACGTCGTGCAGGACGCGTTCGCCGGGCTGTACCGGATGTCTCACCGGCTGAGCAACACGGATAAGGCCCTGGCCTACCTGCGCGTCAGCGTCGTCAACGGCTGCCGGTCGGTACACCGCGCGCGCCGGGTGAGATTCCGCCAGGCGGCCCAGAACGAGCCAGCCGTCTGGTCGGCCGAGGCCGCGGTTCTGGCACGAGAAGACAGCAGGCTCATGCTCCAAGCGGTGGCCAGACTGCCGCGCCGGTCCCGCGAGGTGCTCGGCCTGCGTTACTACCTTGACCTCGCCGACACCGAGATCGCCCAAATCCTCGGCGTGAGCCGCGGAACCGTCTCCTCCACCGCATCCAGAGCCCTCGCCGCGCTCGCCCGACAGCTCCGGGAGGAGCAATGAGCCCAGCAGATCTGACTACGATCGAACGCAGGCTCCGCGACGCTTACGCCGACGCCGCGGCGACCGTGCACCAGCACGACCTGCACCCGGTCGCGCCGGCAGCGCACGGCCCGCGGCCTGGCCGACCCGGCCGGCGCCCGAGGCGAGGGCTGGTCCCGCTGGCCGCCTCTTCGGCGGTGCTGGTGATTGCGATCGCCGCCCTCGTTATTTCTGAAGGCCTGAATGCGGGTTCGCGGCAGCATCCCGCAGTCGCGGCTAGCAAGCCCGTGGCCAGCACGGCGCCAAGCGGCTACGGCGGCCAAGCCGAGCTGTTGCCGAGGTACATGGTGACCATCCCCGCGGTCGGTATCGGCCTGCTCGACGTGCAGAACGCCGTTACTGGCAAACTTGCGGCCACGATCAAGACACCGACCGGCTACCTGAGTAACGGCTACTGGTATGGACTAGCTGCGGAGGGTCCGCGGACCTTCATCGCGAGCGAGGACATGTCCACGTCGCAGGCGAGCAACGGCAGCAGTTACTTGTATCGCTTCGTCATCGGCAGCCATGGCACCGTGGCGAGCCTAACGCGGGTCGAAACCGTGGCGGGTACCGTGATGGCCGTGGCGGTGACGCCGGACGGCAGGTACATCGGCTACCTTCTCGCCACCACCTACGGGAAGGGCGGGCAGTACGCCAGGGACGAGGTGGTTCTCGCGAACTTGCGTACGGGCAAGGTCATTGCCTCGTGGCCAATCCCGGTCAACGACTCCATTGCCAGCCTGTCCATCGACGCCGACGGCAACGCCCTGGCGATCGGCGCGTACTACTACCACTACAGCGGCTTTGCCGCCATGGATGCGGTCAGGCACGACCTGACGCAGTGGACGTCGGTGCTGCGCCCTGCTACGTCAGGCACTCCGATCGACAAGCTGCCGGAACTCCGGCCGCAGGCCAGCACGCTGGCGCTCAGCCCGGACGGCGGCACGGTGTATGAGTTCCTGCAGGCCGGCCGGGTAGGTAGCCGTCCGCAGCTGGACCGCAGTCCGGTGGCCTTCGACCTGGTCGCGGTCAACACCAGCACCGGCGCGATTGTCTCCGTGCTGCACAGCTGGCGGGCCGCCTGGGCCGACTTCATCCCTCAGCTCGCCATCGGGCCGGACGGCGCTTACCTGCTGATCGCTGACGGCGCGAGGCTGGCCAGGGTCAGCACGGCGACTGGCCAGTACACGGCGCTCGGCAGCATCTCGTCGCTGCAGCTCACCGGGAAGTTCCCGTTCGGGCAAGGCAGCATCGGCCCGATGGCCTGGTAATCGTGCGGGCCTCCGCTGCTTGTCCCGAAGCGCAGGGGCTGGCCGGGCCGACATTCGGCTGCTACCGTCCGCATTATGCGGTGGATTCTCGAGGGCGGCGAGTACTCGCGTCAGCGCGAGACCCTGCGGCGCCGCACGAACTGGGAGTCGGGCGACTGGCTGCCGAACTTCAACTGGGAGCAGACCGACGACCTTGACCCGGATCGGGACTGGGAGCCGGAGCCCCTCCCGCGGCCGCGCGATCTGCGGCCCCGGTCGCTCCGGCGGCCGAGGTCGTCCTGAGCAGCGCCACGTTCCGCTGAGGCGCGGCGCGGTGTCGGTCGCTGGGTTTAGCCTGCCATGGTGCCATCGAAGCAGGCCGATCTGGACGCGCTCAGGCAACGTTATGAGGACCTCGTGGATGACCTCGTGGGCATCCCCGGAGTCACGCCGCCGCGCGGCGGGAGCGGATTCGGCCGTAGCGCACTGCGCTACCAGACAAAGATCTTCGCCATGTTCGTGCGCGGTCGACTCGTGCTCAAGCTGCCCGCCGCCCGGGTCAGCAAGCTGGTCAGCTCCGGCGGCGGGATGCATTTCGATGCGAACAAGGGCACACCGATGAAGGAGTGGTTCAGCCTCGACCCCGAGTCTGACCTGGACTGGCTGGCGCTGGCTCGCGAGGCGCTCGACTTCGCCCGAGCCTGCGCGCGATAGCGACGCCAAGCCGCCCTGGGAGCCTGTCGGCTCCCAGGCGGCTCTGCAGCCGGCTGTTCCTATGCCTGAGCGCGCAGCCGCTCGGCGGCATCACGCAGCGCGTCGTCCATCGCGATCGGCTTGAGCCCGAACGTGTCGGTGGTCGAGCTCGCGTCAATCACGAACGGCGCGGTGAACTGATAGCGAGTCGTCCGCAGCTCCTTGATCATCGGCGAGAACAGCCCGCTCGTCCACATCACCGGGTACGGGATCGCCAAGACCCGTGCCCTGGGCGCGCCGTTGACCTCCGCGAACCTCGTCGCCAGCTGGCGCACCGTCAGGGCCGGGTTGGTCGGCGCGAACCAGACCTGGCCGAATGCCCGCTCGTCGGTGGCAACGGTGACGAGCGTCCGGGCGCAGTCGTGGATGGAGGTCCAGCTGTGCGGCACGTTCAGGGGCGAGGGCGAATACGCCCGCTTGCCGGCCAGCAGCGCTTTGCCAATGACCGTCGACAGTACGGAGTTCGCCTCGATGTAGTCGCTGGCACGCACCTCGGTCGTCCGGATCCGGCCCGCCCGCTGAGCCGTGAGCTGGTCGTTCCACATGTCGGCTCGCAACCTCAGCTTGGGGTGCGTCGCCGCGATCGGGGTCTGCGGGGTCATCGGACCGCTTACCGGCCCGTAGCCGTACAGGTTGCTCATCGACACCAGAACCGCGCCGGATCGCTCGGCCGCGGCCAGGAACGCCGCCGCCAGCGGCGGCCAGTCCTCGAACCACTGGTGGTACTGCGGGCTCGCGCAGTTGTAGAGCGCGACCGCGCCGACGGCCAGCTCGGCCAGCCTGTTGGCATCCGTCGCGTCGGCGGCGATCCGCTCGATCGCCGGGTGCTCTGGACCGCTGCCGCGCCGAGTGATGAGGCGGACGTGCTCTCCCTGCTCGGCCAGCAGCATGGCCGTGGCTGAGCCGACCCCGCCGGCCCCGACGATCACGTGCTCGGACATTTCCTGCTCCTCTTTTCGCTCTGGGGTCCGGACTCCACTGATATCCGGAGCTCTCCTTTGAGAGCATTGCTCTCTGTTGTAAGCACGAGTCTGCCACAAGAGTTCTGGCTGCGCAAGAGCAGTGCTCTCGAATGTGTGCAATAATCTTTCCCATGTCAGCGGGATCTATCCGGGCGCGAGTCCGCGCCGAGATGACAGCCGAGATCAAGGCCGTGGCCAGGCAGCATCTGGCCAGGAACGGGGCGGCCAACCTGTCGCTGCGGGCAGTCACCCGCGACATGGGCATGGTCTCCTCGGCCGTCTACCGCTACTTCCGCAATCGCGACGAATTGCTCACGGCGCTGATCCTGGACGCTTACAACGCGCTCGGAGATGCGGTTGAGGCGGCCGAGGCGTCTGTTAAGGACCGATCGCGGCTCAGGGCCCGATGGCGGGCGGGCACCAGGGCCGTCCGGGAGTGGGCACTTGCCAATCCGGCAGAGTACGCACTGATCTACGGCAGCCCGGTACCTGGTTACGCGGCACCGAAGGACACGGTCGCGGCGGCCGCCCGGACTCCGGCACTGCTCGCGCAGATCCTGGCCGACGGCTACGCGCGCGGGTTGCTCGCCGACCCGGCTGACCGCGCCGCCGCGTCTGCGCCTGGCCCGTCGTTCCACCTGGGCGAGGCGGTGCGCGCTGACCTCGCCCGCACCCGCGACGACCTCGCGCCGGGCATGCCCGAAGAGCTGCTGCTGCTCGGCATGACGGGCTGGATCCAGATGTTCGGCGCCGTGAGTCTCGAACTATTCGGTCAGTTCAATAACGTGATCGAGGCACGGGCCGAGTTCTTCGACCAGCAGATGGACCTCATGGCTGATCTCGCCGGCATGCCGCCGGCAGCGTAGTCCGCAGGAACAGCGGCGGCCCGCGCGCAGTTCGGACAACCTGAGCGGGTACAGCCAACGGAGGAGAGCACGATGACAGCGCAGCTGCGTGATCAGCTAGGTCCGTATGGTGTCTGGCGCGGGGCATGGCAGACGACCCCCGATATCGCAGCCGGACTGGAGCACCTCGGCTACAGTGCACTCTGGCTGGGCGGCTCGCCCGGCGGGGATCTCGCGATCGTCGACCAGCTACTCGACGCGACCAGCACGCTGATCGTCGGGACTAGCATCGTCAATATCTGGAAGGACGCCGCGCCGCTCGTAGCCGCGTCCTTCGCCCGGATCCAGGCCCGTCACCCTGACCGGTTCATCCTCGGCGTGGGCACCGGTCATCCGGAGGCGACGCCGCAGTACGCGAGCCCGTATGACGCGCTCTCGACCTACGTCGAGCGGCTGCTGGAGGGCAGCGTTCCCGCCGAGAGGGTTGTTCTTGCCGCGCTTGGCCCGAAGGTGCTGCGCCTGGCGGGCGACCGCACGGGTGGGGCGATTCCGTACCTCGTGCCGCCCGAGCACACCCGGCGCGCGCGCGAGATCCTCGGCCCGGGGCCGCTGCTCGCGCCTGAGCACAAGGTGGTGGTCGATACCGATACGGAGCGGGCCCGCAACCTAGGCCGACGGCGCGTCCAGACTCCTTACCTCGGGCTGGTCAACTACACCAGCAACCTGAGACGGCTAGGGTTCACCGACGAAGACCTGGCTGGTGGCGGCAGCGACCGGCTCGTCGACGCGCTCGTCGCACACGGCAGCGCGGAGCAGGTCGCGGCCCAGCTGCGGGAACATCTGGACGCCGGCGCCGACCACGTGTGCATCCAGCTGCTGACCGATTCAGACGCCGATCCGATGCCGGGCTTCCAGGCCCTGGCGCCGACCCTTGGCCTGTAGTCGTGCGCGATTGGGCCGCCTGGCACGACAACTACGACGACCCGACATCCTCGCTGGCGACCAGGCTCGCGCTGGTACAGCGTCACCTTGCGGATGCGCTCGCGAACGCTCCGGCGGGACCGATCCGCCTGCTTAGCCTGTGCGCGGGCCAGGGGCGGGACGTGCTCGGCGTGCTGCCCACTCATGCCCGGCGCGATGATGTCAGCGCGGTCCTGGTCGAGGCCGACACGCGGAACGCGGCCGCGGCCCGGCGGCTGGCGGCGGATGCGGGGCTGGCCGGAACAATCGAGGTCCGCGAGGCCGACGCTGGCCTGATCGCCACCTTTGCCGATGCGCTGCCCGCGGACGTCCTGCTGCTATGCGGGATCTTCGGGAACGTCAGCGACGAGGACATCCGCCGGACTGCGACCGCGGCGGCTGCTATGTGCAAGCCGAACGGGACCGTGATCTGGACCCGGCACCGTCGCGAGCCGGACCTCACGCCCGCGGTTAGGTCCTGGTTCGCGGGCGCCGGATTCGACGAGGTCGCGTTCGAGGCGCCAGGGACAACCACCCTCACGGGCCTAGGCGTGGGCCGGCTGCGGACCACAAGCCCGGCCGCTCCGCCCAGCAGCGACAGGCCCTGGCCCCCGTCAGGCCTGCCGAGCGGAAGGCTGTTCACGTTCAGGGACACCTGAGCTGGCCCGGCATGCCGGGGCGGCAACGGCCCGACTGATATCAGAAGGCGATGATCGGCCACCCGAAAGGCATCACTGGGAATCGAGGTATCCGGACGAACCTGTTACCCGCCAGCACTCCGACGTACTGCCGCACGGTGGCCCGCCTCCTGCTGACCGGGACCGCGACTACGACTGCGCTGCCCGAGGAGTTACTCCACAGCGAACTCTCGTATAGGCCGTGAGTGGGCCAGAGCACGCGAACCAGCTGGCCGGTGGCAACCGAGAACTCCCGGATCTCCGCCCGGATCGCCAGCTTGGGGTTGTTGATCCCGCGGTCCACGCCGGCCACGACGGTCTTGCCGTTCTGGGTCAGGATGCCGTCGCCAGTGTCGAACCCCCAGCCGCCCGGCTGGCTGACGCGCATAACGAACCGGCTGTCGGCCAGCAGTCCGGCCGCAGGTGCCCTGGTGTTCAGCAGCCAAACGCCGCTATCGGCCGCTGTGATGCCCTTCGGCAGCGGCGGCACGCTGCGCTGGTCGAAGAACCAGTTGAAAGCGAGTGTGCCATCGCCGACCCAGGACATCGCGAACGGGTCGTCAAGGACTGCGCCGATAGACCCGGTTTCCTCCCACTCGCGCCCTAGCTGGCCCGTGCTGGTCGAGTAGATCCGCAGCGTGCCGTGCCAGGTCAAGCCGTTGCCCGAGAACGCCACGGCGAGTCGGCTGCCATCGGGTGACAGCGCGAGCCCTGAGAACCTGGAGACATCGTGAAACGCCGGGATGGGCAGCGGAGTCAGCCTGACAGTGCGGCTGCCGGGGTTGAACCGGGCCAGATACAGCCGGCCTGGGCCGGATGCATTCGAGGGCGCTTCCTGGCTCGCCTGAGCCATGAGCACGAATGTAAGGTCGTCACTCGCCCCACTGACCAGGCTGAAGCTGTGGTAAGGCCGGGGCGGGCGGACGACCGCCAGGACTTCGCCAGTAACCGTGTCCCGGATCTCGGCGTACCGGACCTCAGCTTGCGGCGAGACCCACGGCAAGACCATGAAATACCGCGGCACCAGGCTGAGTGCCCCTCCGGGGGTACCGGCCCGCTCGGTATGGCTGCCGCCGGCCAGACGGGCCGGAACAACCGCTACAACCGCGACCGCGACCGCCGCTGCCAGTGGGGTCACGACCGCCCACACTCCGCGCCGCCCCGGTCGATTCCGCCGATGCAGGCGCCGCGACCAGCCGGTCCGGGTGCGCACCTGCGAGAAGTCCAGTGGCCGCGCTGAGTCGTCGGGAACCAGATCTGCGGCGGCGCGTGTCGCGGCCCGGATCCTGTCTTCGATGGTGTTCATCGGTCCTCTCCCAGCAAGCGCGCAAGCGCAGCCAGCGCGCGCGACGTTGTCGACTTGACCGTGCCCTGGCTGATTCCCATCGCCCGCGCGACTTCCGGTTCGGGCAGGTCAACGTAGAAGCGCAGAATCAGCGCCTCGCGCTGGCGGTCTGGCAGCCGCCGCAGCGCCTCCAGCACCTGCCGGTGCTCCTCGCCGATGAGCACTTCGTGCTCCGCGGGCGCGACATTGGGCGAGAGCGCCGAGGCGGCCCGGCGGGCCCGGCGCTTGCGAGAGCGCAGCTCCGACCGGCAGCCGTTGAGCACACTCGACCGCACGTACTGCAGCGCACGGTCAGGTTTCGCCAGCGATCCGAACCGCCGGTACAGCGCGCAGAATGCGTCCTGGACCACGTCCTCCGCGGCCGCGCGGTCGTCGAGCATCACGACCGCGAGCCGGATCATCGGCGCGGCATGGACCTGGTACAAGAGCGCGACCGCTTCTTCGGATTCTGCGGCCGCAGTGCTGGCAGCAGCGCCGCGGCGAGCCGTGAAGCTAGGCATGTTGGCTTCCACGTTCAAGAGACGCCGCCAGCGCTGCCCAGTTGCCTGCCGATGCCCGCGAACTTTGCCGGCGTCAGCCGCGCTCCGGCACCGCCATCTCTCCGAGCCTGGACCAGTCGTCTTGCGGGATCGTCATGTTCACGATGCGCGGTGTCTCGGCCAGGTAGGGGGGCAGCGTCTGCTGCGCCTGCTTGAAATGTGCTGACTGGACGTGAGCCGACCCCGCGTCCCCGTCCCTGAACGCCTCGACCAGCACGTACTCGTCCGGATCATCGAGGCTCCTCGACCAGTCAAACCAGAGGCAGCCAGGCTCGCCTCGCGTCGCCTGCGTGAACGGGCCGACTATCTGCGGCCACTGGTCGGCGTGCTCGGGCAGTAGTCGGAACTTCGCGGTGATGAAGATCATGGACGCTCCAGGTTGCTCAGCTCACTCATGATCCCGTGTATCACGAGCGGGCTAGGGCGACGATGCCAAAGAAATTTTCCAACCGATCCGTGATGGCCGTCGTCTCAGTAGGCGTGTGTCCCTTAGTGAGACAGAAGGAGCCTTCGATGAAGTTTGGACTGAAGCACACTGTCACCGCTGCCGCGGCTGTTAGCGCCGCGATCCTCCTCCCTGCCGTCGCACTTGCGTCTTCCGGTTCGGTCTCCGCGCCGACCCGGTCGGCGGCGAATACCACGCCCGCTACGACCCGCATCGGCCGCTGCCTGCGTTCCGAGCTGGTCGCATGGCTTGGCATACCTCGGACTGGTTTCGCGAATGAGAAGAACTTCTACGACCTTGAGATCTCTAACATTTCCTCTAGCACGTGCACCCTCTATGGTTACGCCGGCGTTTCCGCAGTGAACTCCCGCGGAAAGCAACTCGGCAGTGCCGCTTTCCGGGCCGGCGGCTTCGAGGCACTCGTGACGCTGGCTCCTGGCGGCACGTCGCACGCCTTCCTGTTCGTCGACTACAAGGGCGACGTGCCGGCCTCCCAGTGCCACCCGACGGTGGCATACGGCCTGCGGGTTTACGCTCCCGGTGACTACTCCTCAATGGTGGTCCCGTTCTCGTTCCCGGCCTGCGCCAAGAGCGGACCGTCCTACCTGGGCATCAGCACTACGGTTGCCGACACCGGGATTCCCGGCGACGGCTGAGATACGAGCGGCCGACCAGCGGACAAAGCGGCCCCGTTACCCGGAAATTCGCTCCGGGTAACGGGGCCGCTTTCCGTAGCGCCGCACCCGGAGACTGACGGCGGGCCGACTCACACCCCGCGGCCCCGCACTAACCCGGCAGGACAGTGCGGAATTCGGCCGCGAGCGCCGCCGCGCAGTTCCGCAGCCTGCTCACGTCCGGCCCGGCCGACAACAGCGAGCGGGACGCGCTCGGCATTACCCGGTCCGGGCAGGCGGCGAACACCCGCGCCACGTGGGCCACCGTCGCGCCCTGGGCTCCGACTCCGGGCGAGAGGAACAAGCACCGCCCCGCCGGGAGGTCAAGTTCGGGTTCCATGTACGTGGGGCCGATCACCGCGCCGACCGGCCCGATGCCATCGGGCGCCAGCCGCAGGTTGATGCTCGCTATCTCCGCCAGCAGGTCCTGCTCGACGCTGCGCTGTCGGCCGGCCAGGAGCGCCGCCTGGATCGCGCGGCCCTCCGGGTTGGACGAGCGCGTCACCACCAGGAGGCAACTGCCCGACTCGGCGGCACGCGAGACGTACGTGCCCATCGCTCCCAGGCCGAGATAGGGATGAACGGTGATCGCGTCGGCCGCAAGCGGCGCGCCCTTGCCGAGATAGGCATCGGCGTAAGCGTCGTTGGTCGACGCGATATCGCCGCGCTTGATGTCCACGATGACCAGCAGCCCGGCACTGCGCCCGTCCGCGATGAGCCGCTGCAGCGTGTGCACGCCACGCCAGCCGTGCCGTTCAAAGAAAGCCGACTGCGGCTTGATCAGTCCGACCGTGCCCGGGGCGGCCGCCAGGATGATGTCGGCGAACCGGTCGAGCCCGTCCGGGTTGTCGCCGAGTCCCCACTCCTGGAGCACCGCCGCCGACGGGTCGACTCCCCAAACCAGCGGTCCGTGCGCGGCCCTGGCGGCGGCGAACCGCTCCGCGAACGATTCGGGCATGACCTCATCCTGGCACGTGGTGCGTCACCCGGCGTCGTGCCCCGCGGCAGCGGAGCGGGCGCGGTCGGCGGACAGGCGCCGTTCTCGCTCGTTGTGCGTGAGCACGGCGGCGCGCTGGAACTCGGCCCTGGCCTCATTATCACGGCCCAGCTTCGACAGCAGGTCGCCGCGCACGCTCGGCAGCAGGTGGTAGTTCGCCAGCGCCGGCTCGCCGGCCAGCTGATCGACCAGATCGAGGCCTGCCTGCGGCCCGTACGCCATCGACACGGCAACCGCGCGGTTCAGCTCGACGACGGGCGACGGCATGACCTCGGCCAGGAGCCCGTACAACCCGACGATGGCCGTCCAGTCGGTCTCCTCCGCGTGGATAGCCCGGGCATGGCATACCGCTATGGCCGCCTGCAGCGAGTACACGCCTCGTTCCCCTCCGAGCTCTATCGCCTTTTCGAGCGCCGCCTGCCCGCGATTGATCAGCAGCCGATCCCACCGAGCCCGGTCCTGGTCGAGCAGGAGCACTGGCTCGCCCGACGGCCCGGTGCGCGCCGCGAGCCTCGACGCCTGGATTTCGAGCAGCGCCACGAGTCCATGCACTTCTGGCTCATCCGGTGCAAGCTGGGCGAGCACCCGGCCGAGCCGGACCGCCTCGAAACACAGGGCCGGGCGCATCCAGTCGTCCCCGGCGGTCGCCGAGTAGCCCTCGTTGAAGATCAGGTAGATGACCTCGAGCACCGAAGATAGCCTGGCCGGTCGCTCGTCGCTCCCCGGGACCTCGAACGGCACGTGCGCGTCGGCCAGGGTCTTCTTGGCCCGGACGATGCGCTGGGCGATCGCCGACTCAGACACCAGGTACGCGCGCGCGATCTCGGCCGTGGTCAGGCCGCCGAGCATGCGGAGCGTCAGCGCTACCCGGGCCTGCACGCTCAGTACCGGGTGGCAGGCGGTGAAGATGAGCCGGAGCAGGTCGTCGTCGATGTTGTCGGAGAACGCCCGGTCGAAGTCGGGCGTGAAGCCGACGCCCTCGGCCTCCAGCGCCCGGCCGATCTGGGCATAGCGTTTCGCCAGTTCCCGGTTGCGCCGGAACATGTCGATCGCACGACGCTTGGCCACCGTCATCAGCCAAGCCCCCGCATTGCGCGGGATCCCTTCGTCGGGCCACTGCTCTAGCGCGGCCACGACCGCGTCCTGGGCGAGGTCCTCGGCCAGCCCGATGTCGCCGGTGTAGCGGGCCAGACCGGCAATGAGGCGGGCCGATTCAAGCCGGACCACCGTCTCGATCGCAGCCCGCGTCGTCGCGTAGGTCACGGGACCCGATCACACCACCGCGCCCGCCCAGCAGCAAGCAGCAGCCCGGCCGCAGGCACCAGCCCCGGCAGCAAGCAGCAGCACTGGCAACGAGCCGGGCGGCCGGCCAGCCTAGCCGGCTGGCCGGTCGCCGCTCTAAGGTCAGCCTCCGTAGACCTCGCGGATCGTGGACTCGCCCTCGCCGACAACGCCGAGGAAACGCTTGGTCCACTCGACCGCCTCGGCCTCGTCCCGGCACTCCATCAGCGCCCAGCCGCCGATCAGCTCCTTGGCCTCGGTGAACGGGCCGTCCAGCACGCTGTACTCGCCGTCGTGATAGGTCACCTTGATTGCCTCGTCAGGAGAAGCAAGGCCGCCAGTGGCCAGCAAGACTCCGGCCTTGGTGGCCTCCGCGATGAAGGCGCTCATCCGCTCGTAGACATCGGGGTCCGGGGGGCCGATCGGGGCGTTGGGGTCGCCCAGGGTGTATCCGAGGAACTTCATGCCAGTTTCCCTTCAGTTCGCCGCCGCCGGCCGGCGCCGGAGGCAAGGCATCGGGCCGGTGGCTAGTGCCCTCCGGCCGGTCTCACCCGTGCGTCGAATGCCGGCGGGGCAGATCGACACGCCGCCAGAAATTCTCTCCAACAAATTCGCCTGGACTGGGCTATGCGGCATCTACCTGCCCAAACGCGGTCCGTAGCGGAGCCAGGCCGGGCGCCGGCCAGCGGTGGTCCGCCGCATATGCGGGGATTGGAAGGCGTGACGAGCGTCACCGGAATTGGCACATCGGCCCCTCAGCAGGTTAACTCAGGCACATCCTCACAGCGCGTTACGGTCATGCCACCGTCAGCATCGCAGCCGCCGAGCGCCGGGGAAGGGGCCGGAAAGGGTGGTTCTGCCATGAGGGACGTACTCTCGCGCAAGTGGTCGCAACGGCTGCGGCTGCCGCGGCCCGGCCGGGCGGCCTGGATCGCCGGCGCCGGAGTCGCGATTTGCTCCTTGCTGGGCGCAACCGCCGCTACTGGGACTGCGGACGCCGCGACCAGCCAGGCGGCGGCGCCCTCCGGGTTCGTGGGCGGCACGGATAGTAACTACATCGCCATCCCCGGCCCGGCCCCGTACCAGATGCCCGCCATCGGCGGGCCCTACGGCGGCTACATCGGCATGGTCGGCAACTGGGCCAACTGGCAGGGCTGCCACGGCGCGGTCGTCTACTCCACGCCCGATGCCAGCGCCGCCCGCACCAACTTCACGACGTATCACACCGGCATCGGGGTCGGGGCGTACTGGTTCATGGGCGGGCCGGGCGTCGACCCGCACTTCAACGGCCACGACACCGAGGCGGCGACCTGGGGCGCGGATCAGGCTAAGGCCGCGCTGGCCAACCTGAGCAAGCTGAGCCCGCACGTGAACTACCCGGTCGTGTTCATGGACGTTGAATTGCCGGGTAATGCCCCTAATTACACCCCTGCTCCCGACAACGGCTGGAACGCGGTCTACACCTCGCCGTGCAGCGGCAAGGTGAAGACGAATGGCATCAACCCGCAGGTGGACCGGGCCGAGTTCAACGGCTTCGCCGACTACCTGACCGCCCACTCGTCCTACAAGGCAGGCGTCTACTCCGCACCGAGCATCTGGTCCTCGATCTTCGGTCGGTATGGCGGCCTCAGCAACACCTACGAGTGGACGTACAACGGCCTGACGAGCAGCCTGAGCAATCTCCCCGACGGCTGGTGCCTGGCGGGCACGAGCACCTGCGCGCAGTTCTTCGGCGGTATGACCGATACCAGTAAGTATGCGCTGATGTGGCAGTGGTCCGGCGGAGGCGGTACGTACAACGGCTATGGAGACTTCGACCAGATCAACACCGCCCGCACTCCATAAGGGCGGGCGCAGCGGCAGGCGGACACCGGCGGTCCATCGCCGGGTCGGTCCGGTTGTTACGTGTGTGACGCAAAGTACGCGCCGACGGGTCGCGTGGATGGCAGCATCAGGGGTAGCTGAGGTGGCGGCTGACCTGGATGTCCTATCTAACGGTCCGATTCCGCGAACCGGCGGAGCGGGATGGAGTCTGCAGTGCCCCTGAAGTGGACGCGGAAGCAGGCCATCCTGGTCCCGGCCTCGATCGTGGTGGTGGTCGTGGTCGCGGTGCTGGCCGCGCTGGCTCTCACCAGCACCCCGACCGCCGAGCGCAAGCCGGCGCCGAAGCCGACCGTAGCGGCGCCGCCGGCGCACGTCCGGAGCCCGCTGTTGTCGCCGTTCACCGGGGAGCCGGTCAAGTCCCTCGGGCCGGTACTTGCCGTGAAGATCGACAACATCGTGTACGCACGCCCGCAGACGGGACTGACCGACGCCGACATCATCTACGTTCTCCCGGTCGAGGGTGGCCTCAGCCGGTTCCTGGCCATCTTCTCCTCGCACATACCGCCCGTGATCGGGCCTGTCCGCAGTGCCCGGCAGGATGACATCGAATTGCTCAGGCAGTTCGGCCGGCCCGCATTCGCATTCTCCGGTGCGCAGCCGCAACTGCTGCCGGTCGTCGAGCGGGCCAGGATCGTCGACCTATACGTCGGCCGTCATCCAGCGGGGTACTTCCGCAGTTCCAGCCGGATCGCCCCGTACAACCTGTACGCGCACACCCGCACGCTGCTGAGAGAGGGTAGGTCGGCGACCAAGGCGCACAGCATCGGCTTCACGTTCGGCCCGGCGCCGAGCGGCGGGCGGAGGGTCGCGTCGGAAAGCGTCTCATACCCGGCTGCCTCCTTCCGCTTCACCTGGTATCAGCCCAAAAAGGACTGGCTCGTCTGGATCGATGGCGCACGGGGCGAGACGACCGAGGGTCGCCAGCTCGCGCCCTCGACGGTGGTGATTCAGTACACGACGGTCAGCACGTCGCCGTTCAAGGAGGAGGGCCTGCGCCCGCCCTATGCGCAGACCGTGGGCCACGGGTACGCGCTCGTGCTGCGGGACGGCCGGGGCTACGTGGCCCGCTGGTCGCGGCCGAACTGGAACGTGGGAACGACGTTCACGACCGTCAACGGCCGGCCGATGAACTTTGCCCGCGGCCAGGTCTGGATTGTGCTGGTCGGCAAGAACCCGGCGAGCGTGGCCAACGAGTCGCAGTAACCGCCAGCGCGGAGCGCTGGCGGTTATGCATCGGACCCTCATGCTCCCGGCGAATGAAGACCGGCCCTCAGGTCTGGTCGCGCAGCCGGCACAAACATTCGTGCGCCTGCGCCATTACCCGGTTGATCAGTTCCGCGCATGACGGCAGGTCGTCAATCACGCCGACCACCTGTCCGGCCGCCATCACGCCGAGATCGGAGTTGCCGTCCACCATGGCCGCCCTGAGCAGCATGGGCGTGTTCGCCGCCATGAGGACCTGACTCCAGGTCAGCTCGCTGCCATGGCGCATGGCGGCACCCTCCCTGAGCATCTCCCGCCAGGTCAGACCGGACAGGCCCCGGAACGCGGCCGCACTCCGCACGGCCCGCACCAGCCTGCCGGCTGGCCCTGACCGCTCAAGTGCGTCAATCAACGGCGTGCGCAGCACCCGGTGCGGAACCCCGTCCACGCTGGTCGTCACGACCGTGTCGGTCAGCGTCTTGCTCAGGTACACCTGCTTGACCGCGTCGGCCACCGGGCTGTCGCTGGTCAGCAGGAACCGGGTGCCCATTGCAATGCCCTCGGCCCCGTAGGCCAGCGCCGCCACCAGGCCGCGGCCGTCGAAGAACCCGCCGGCCGCAACCACCGGAATGTCGACGCAGGACACCACCTGGGGTATCAGCAGGCTGGTCGGGATCGGCCCGGTATGACCGCCGCCCTCGCCGCCCTGCACGACGACGGCGTCGGCGCCCCACTCGGCCACCTTCTCGGCGTGCCGCCGCGCGCCCACGGACGGGATCACCACGAGGCCGGCTTCCTTCAGCCTCGCGATATGCTCGCGCCTCGGGGCCAGGGCGAACGACGCCACCTTGACACCCTCGGCGATCACCAGCTCGATCCGCTCGGCGGCGTCGGGGGCATCCGCGCGCAGGTTGACCCCGAACGGCGCGCCGGTGCGTTCCCGCACGTCCCTGACCGCCGCTTTCAGCTCGTCGAGGGTCATGGTCGCGGACCCGATGATGCCAAGTCCGCCTGCCTTCGACGTGGCCGCGGTGAGCCGGGCCCCGGCCACAAATCCCATGCCGGTTTGCACAATCGGATACCGAATGCCGGTCAGCTCGGTCAGCCGAGTCCTGATCGGCGGCGTGGCCGGGCCCGCGCTCACGCTCGATTCCCCGCGCGTCGGCAGGGCAATGCGCTCACACCAACTCCTGATCGCGCCGCGCGTCCGGGTCCAGGTGCTCGCGGATCAGGACGAGTTCCTCTTGCGTGGGCAGCCGGGTCTGCGGCACACGCAAGGGAGCGGCGAGAATGAACCCGGTCGCGTCAGCCACATCGGACACGGTGACGCCGGGGTGCACGGACCGCAGTCGCATGGCGTGGTCGGGGCCGCCGAAGTCCAGCACCGCCAGGTTCGTGATCACGACCCGGAGCTCGTGCTGACGGCGGATGACCTCGGATAGACCCGTGACCCGGTCGTAGCCGACGCCGCAGACCATGTCGGCCTGCTCCACGAACACACGCCGCGTGTGGCGCGGTATCCAGTAGCTGATCGGGTGGTTGACCGAGTTACCCGGCGCTCCCCGCACGCCGATCAGCTGAACCCTCGGCCTGGCCCAGTCGCCGATACAGGAGATGTTCTGGTTCCCGAACCGGTCGAGTTGTGAGGCGCCCATCATGATGTGCCGCCGGCCCGCCGCGAGCGTGGTGAATATCTGCCGGAACGGCAGCCAGCCCTCCGCCATCCGGCTGCCGTCCGCCGCGGGAGCCAGCAGCGTGGCCTCGCCGTCCGTCAGCAGTAGATCGGGCTCGAAAGTGTGCTGCGCGAGCCGGGCGCCGAGGGTCGGGATGATGCCCATCGGGCTGGCGACCTTCGCGCCGTCCCCGCGCCACGCCTCCGCGCAGGCGACCACGCAGATCTCCGCCAGCGTCGGCGATCCGCCGCTCACGCCCAACCGCCGGTCACCCCGGCCGCCTCGGCCGCCTCGGCCTTGTCCTCCCGGAAGGCCGAGACCGCCCGCTGGTAGCGGTCCTCGTTCCCGGTCAGATACGTCTCACGGAAGTCCTGCCACCCCTCCGGGCTGGCCGCCGCGCCGGCGTACAGCGCCTGGAACTCCTCGTCCCTGCCATAGTCGGGTACACAGCTGGTGAAGTGCGCGCCGTTCGGCGTCTCGGCGATGCCGTGCACCATGGAACGGTTGATCAGCAGGCTCTGCATCGGGCCGCCGGACAGCAGTTCGGCCGTCGGAACGATCCGCTCGCAGGACATGAACGCCCGGTCGGCGGCCTGGCAGAACAGGTCGTCGAAGTAGGGATCGGGGCCGAGGTACTGGCCGTTCCCGCGGTGGTCGGCCCGGTTCATGTGCACGAGCGCGACGTCAAGCCGCAGCGCGGGCACGGCTGCGAACTCCTCCCCGTCCGCGTACGGCGACCGGATCGTGCGGATCTGCGGGTTCACGCGCATGACATCGGATCCCAGCCCAGCCCGCATCGGCAGGAACGGCAGCCGGTTTGCGGCCGCCAACAGGCCCCAGTGGAGCATGCCCTCGTCCAGCTCGGTCAGGGATATGGCGCCGGTCTGCCGCGCGATCCGGAAGTGCGGCTCAAGCGGGATCGAGTCGAGTGTGACGAACCCGGTCACGAGCCTCCGCACCTTGCCCGCGGCGATCAGTAGCCCGACGTCCGGCCCGCCATAGCTGACTACCGTCAGATCGGCGATACTCGATGCGGCGATCGCCCGCACTAGCGCCATCGGCTTGCGGCGCGAACCCCAGCCGCCGATGCCGATGGTCATCCCTGACCGCAGCTCCCCGGCCACCTGGTCCGCGGTCATGACCGCGATCGTCATTGGCGCGGTCCGTCCATGAAAGCCTGGCGCGCCTCGTCGGAGACGCCGGTCAGGTTGAGCTCGAACGTGAAGCCCTGCTCGTAGCGGTAGGACCTCCTGATATCCACCGGGTCGATCCCGTTCAGCGACTGCTTCGCCAGCCGCACGGTCTCCGGATTCTTCGCGGCGATCCTCGCTGCCAGCTCGTGAGCCCGATCGCGCAGTTCCTCGTTCGGGACGACATCGAGCACGGTGCCGTACTTTACAAGATCATGAGCGGGAACGGGGTCGCACGTATACACCATGGCCCGCACGAGCTGCTGTGGCACCAGCCTGGCCAAGTGCGTGGCCGCGCCGAGCGCACCCCGGTCGACCTCCGGGAGCCCGAACGTCGCGTCCTGCGCCGCGATCACGATATCGGCGCTGCCGGCGAGGCCCACGCCGCCGCCGAGGCAGAAACCGTGCACGGCAGCGATCACCGGCGCCGCGCACTCGTAAACGGCCGCAAATGCCGCGAAGCAGCCTCGGTTCGCCCCGACCAGAGCGGTGAAGCCGGGAGTGCGTTGCATCTCCTTGATGTCGACGCCCGCGCAAAAGCCACGGCCCTCAGCGGCCAGGATGACCGCGCGCACCTGCGGGTCCTGCCCTGCCCTGGTCATCGCGTCCGCGAGGTCCAGCCACCCCTGCACGGGCAGCGCGTTGACGGGCGGGAAGTCCATGACCACCTCGGCCACGCCGCCGGCTATGTGCACGTCGATGCCCAACTGGCGGCTCCAATCCCTGGTCGCGAGCTTCATCATCGCAGAGCTCAGCCGCCGGTTCTCACGCCTCCGGCCTGAGAACCTTGCCTTCCAGCCAGAACTGCATCGGGCAAGGACCGGAGCTGCGCTGCCTCGGGCGCGCCGAGCTCGGTATATAGCGTGAGGGCCTGCTGCCAGTGGTGGCGGGCTTGCTCATCCTGGCCGGCGTCGTGGTGACTTTCGGCCAGATCGCGATGCGCGCCTGCCTCCTCATAGGGATTGTCGGTTTCGGCCGCCAGCCGGATCGCTGCCGCCAGCCCGGCACGGGCGGCTCCGGCCTCTCCGGCGGCATGCTGCGCCTCGGCTAGCTTGCGGAGCATCATGATCTCGCCGTACTGGTAGCCGGCCTGCCTGCACCCGGCGAGTGCCTGCCGGAGGAAGCCGATGGCCTGGTGGTACTCGCCGCGGCTCAGGCTCACCTCGCCGAGCAACGTCAGCGCTTTGGCCATGCCGCCCGCGGCCTGACCGCTGCCGCGGTAGAAGGTCACGGCCTGTTCGAGCAAGCTCGCTGCCTGGCCCAGCTGACCCTGGCGCAGGCAGAGCTCGCCAATCCGTGACATCGCACAGGCTTCGCCGACCTGATCGTTGGCCTCGCGGAAGACTTGCGCGGCTCGCTGCAGGTGCTCGGATGCGTCGTCGTAAGAGCCCAGATCGGTCTCGACACTGGACAGGCAGCACAGGGCGTGAGCACCGCCTAGCCGACTGTCGGTGTCGCGATAGGTGACGATAGCGGCGCGGAAGTAGCCGAGCGCTGAGATGTGGTTGTGCAACAGATGCTCTGTGAGCCCGAGGTTATGCAGGATGCGCGCTTCGCCCAAGCGGTCGCCGCACCGGCGGTAGCCATCCAGGGCGGCCTCGTAGTAGCCGGCGGCGTCGCGGAACCGCCCTTTCTCGATGGCGATGGTGCCGAGGCCATGGAGCGACACGGCTTCGGCGGCCAGGTCATCGGTGCGGCGCGCGGCCTCCAAGGTTTGGCTCGAGATAGTGAGCGCCTCCGACAGGTGGCTGCCCGCAATCAGGTAGCCGAATATGGTGGCGGCCAGGTCACTGGCGTTTGTGAGCCAACCGTGACCCGCGCAGTAGACGGCCACCGCGACCAGATTCGCCCCCTCACGATCCAGCCACGTCTTGGCCTCGGCCTCGTTGCTGAGGGCTGGCGTCATCGCGGCCGCCGAAGGAACGCGCGGCCGCAACTGAGCTTCGGCCGGGAACAAGATGTCCATGGCTGCGGCCGCCAGAGACTGGTAATAGGCGAACAGGCGTGTGAGCGCGGCCCGCTGCTCGTCCGTCCCCTCGAGTCCGGCGGACAGGTCGCGGGCGAAGCCGCGCAGCAGGTCGTGCATGCCGTACCGGCCCGGCACGGATGGCTGGAGCAGGTGCGCGCGGCACAGCTGGGTGATGGCGTAGCGAGAGTCGGCCACCGGCCCGTCGAGCAGCGCGGCGACAGCGTGGGCGTCAAGGTCTGCGCCCGGATGCATGCCGATGAGCCGGAACGCGCGGGCGACTGGCGGACTCAGCTGCTGGTAGGACCACGACAGGACGGCGCGGACGTCGGTCCGCTGGTCGCGGCCGACATCGAGCGCCGCAAGACGGCCGCGGAGGTCTTGCAGCTCGGCCACCAGACCGGAGAGGGTGTCCGTCGGACGGGTCGCGGCGAGCTCGGCGGCGACCCGCAGCGCCAACGGCAGCCGCGAGCACCGGGATGCCAGCGCGGCCGCAGCGCCTGGCTCGTCGGCGACGCGTTTGCCGATCAGCGCCTCAAGCAACTTGACCGCGTCTGCGAGAGGAAGCAGATCGAGCTCGAGGCGGCGCGCTCCGTCCCTGGCAACCAGGCCCGCAAGCGCGTCGCGGCTGGTGACGATCGCGGCGCAGCCTGCCGTACCGGGCAGCAACGGCCGGACCTGGTCTGCGTCCCGTGCGTTGTCAAGCAGCACGAGTATCCGTCGCCCGGCTACCAGGCTGCGGTATCTGCGCGCTCGCTCGTCGGTATCCTCGGGAACGTCCTTGCCGGGTACGCCGAGCGCCCGGAGGAAGCTGGCGAGCGCCTCGGTGGCGGGTAGCGGCTCGTCCGGGTCGAAGCCGCGCAGGTTCACATACAGCTGGCCGTCGGGGAACTGGTTAGCGACCTGATGCGCCAGGGCCACTGCCAACGCCGTCTTGCCCACGCCCGCCGTCCCGCCGATCGCCGAGATGACGACCGCTGGCTGCTGCGAGCCATCACCGAGCAGGCTGGTCAGCGACGCGATCTCCGGCCCGCGACCAACGAAGTGCGGCACGACGGCGGGCAGCTCCCGCGGCACCACCCGATCCGGTCCGGCAGTCCTGGACGCCGCAGTCTGCTGTTGGTGCAGGCCCGGCTCCCCCGCCAGAATGCGGTGCTGCAGCTCGCGCAGCTCAAGGCCGGGCTCGGCGCCAAGCTCGGTTACCAGGACGGCCCTAGCCTCCTGATAGACAGAGAGCGCCTCGGCCTGACGACCCGAGGCATGCAGCGCCGACATCAGCAGGGCCCGCAGGTGCTCCCTGAGCGGGTTGGCGGCCGCCAGCCGCCGGAGCTCGCCGACGAAGTCGCTGCCCTGTCCCAGGTGGATCGCCGCTTCAATCCGGGTCTCGACCGCCTGCAGGTGCATTTCCGTGAGCCTCGGCAACTCTCTCGCCGCGAGAACCTCGGACTCGACGTCCGCGAGCGGCTCTCCCCGCCAGAGTTCAAGCGCGGCCCGTGCCTGCTCGGCGGCGGTCTCCCAGGAGTCCTCTCTGGCCGCCGCCCTGGCCGACTCGAGCGCGGACTCAAAGCACGTCAGATCCAGCTCATCCTCGCTCAGCGCTATCAGGTATCCAGGCGGCCGGGTCAGGATCTGGGCCCGCCCGGAGTCGCCGAGGGTGTCTCGCAGTCGCTTCACGTGGTTCTGCACCGCAACCCGTGCCGTCCGCGGCGGAGCCGACCCCCAGAGCACGTCGGTCAGCTGCTGTGCCGAGATCACCCTGTTGGCATGCAGCAGGAGCGCGGCTAGCACGGCCCGCGGCCGTCCGGCCGGCACACGCACCGGGACGCCGCCAGCGAACGCCTCTAGCGACCCGAGGATCCGGAACTCCATCTCAGCAGCCCCCGACTCGGCCCCATGCCCAGACAGCGACTGACCGGGGTGTTAGCGACCTGTTAACCGGATGATAGGTCCCGCTCATAACGTGGCGTGGCGCCCGCAGATCGCTTTTTAGTTGCGAATCGCCGCGGCCAAGTCAGCCTGTGGCGCGAGGCGGAGAGGCAGGGACGTGAGCGCGTATATAGTCCGGCGGCTTTTCATTGCTCTTATTGTGCTGCTCGGAGTCTCCCTGCTGACGTTCACGATGCTGCATATCATCGGTGGTTCGCCGGGGACGATCGTGCTGGGCACCAAGGCGAACAAGGCGACGGTGGCGGCGTGGAATAAGGCGCACGGGTTTGATAACCCGTTCTTCGTGCAGTACGGGTCGTACTTGTGGCAGTTGCTGCACGGCAACCTGGGCCAGTCCTACAAGCTGAACGAGTCGGTGAACTCGATACTGGCGGCGTTCGCGCCGCGCAGCGCGCTGCTGGTGGGCGCGAGCCTGGTGCTGGCGCTGGTGATCGCGATCCCGATGGGGATTTTCCAGGCGGTCAAGCGCAACAGCCTGGCCGACAACGTGCTGGCCGGCGGGGCGTTCATCGGGTATGCGATGCCGCTGTTTTTGACCGGGCTGCTGCTGATCCAGTTCTTCGCGCTGGGGCAGCCGTTCTCCTGGTTCCCGGCGGTGGATAACACCAACCAGACCGGGATGGCGTACGTGCTGTCGCATCCCAACCAGCTGGTGCTGCCGGTGGCGACGCTGACCATCGCGTCGGTGTGCCTGTTCTCCCGGTACATGCGCTCGTCGGCGCTGGACGCGCTCGCCCAGGATTACATCAAGGTGGCCAGGGCTAAGGGCCTGTCGGAGCGGCTGGTCATGTCCCGGCACCTGCTGCGCAACGCGTGCCTGCCGATCATCACGCTGATCGGGTTGCTGATCCCCGCGCTGCTGGCCGGCAACGTGATCGTGGAGTCGCTGTTCAACTTCCCGGGGCTTGGCTACATGTTCTTCCAGGCGCTGGGCAACGAGGACTACCAGATCCTGCTCAGCTACACCCTCATCGCGGCGCTGCTCACGGTGATCGGCAACCTGGTCGCCGACATCGCGCTGACTGTCGCCGACCCGCGTATCCGGCTGGCCTGACCGCCCCGTCCCCTCAGGAGATGCAGTGATTGGAAGCGGAAGCGTACCCGCAAACCTGCTGGAGCCGCCTCCCGTCGAGCCCGAAGGCGGCACCTTCCAGGTCCAGAGCGGCTGGCGGCTGGGGCTGCGCGAGTTCGCCAGCAACAAGCTGGCCGTCATCGGCCTGGGGATCCTGGCGTTCTTCGTGTTGTTCTGCTGGGCCGGGCCGCTGGTGTATCACACCAACCAGCTGCTGATCAACCCGGTGAACTCGTTCATCCCGCCGGGAGCCGGGCATCCGCTGGGCACCGACAACCAGGGCTTTGACGAGCTGGGCCGGCTGATGCTCGGCGGGCAGACCGCGCTGGAGATCGGCATCTTCGTCGCGCTGCTGGCCACCGGCATCGGCATGATCTACGGCGCGATCGCGGGCCTGGCCGGCGGCATCATCGACTCGGTCATGATGCGGCTCGTGGACGTGATGTGGTCGGTCCCGTTCCTGTTCGTGGTGCTGATCCTGGCCACCCGCTACAGTTCCACCGAGCTGTCGCTGATCCTGGTCCTGGCGGTGTTTTCCTGGCTGGTCCCGGCCCGGCTGGTCCGCGGTGAGGTGCTCACGCTGCGGACCCGCGATTTTGTCGCCGCGGCCCGCGCGGCCGGGTCGTCGCGGCGCCGCCTGGTCCGCAAGCACCTGATCCCCAATGCCCTGAGCGTGATCATCGTCAACGTCACCTTCCAGGTCGCTGACGCGATCACGGCGCTGGCGTTCCTGGGGTTCCTGGGCTTCGGCCTGGCCTATCCCAAGGCCGACTGGGGCGATCAGCTGTCCAACGGCGTCAGCTTCTTGCAGGACGGGTACTGGTGGCTGATCTACCCGGTCGGCTTGTGCATCGTGCTGGT
>JASHUG010000087.1 GCA_030040155.1 Streptosporangiaceae bacterium
CCGAACTCTGGCTCCGGGGATCTTGTCACTCGCCCGGCTGTCCATGGCATTCAGAATATCCGCAGACCGGCAGGCGGGTGGTGCTCGTGGCCGCCGGTCTGGTGCGCCCGACTGGCCTGGTCTACGATCTTTGGACCGCAGTGGTCTTCAGTGCGTTGCCGTGCAGCCGTCGGCAGAAGTCGCCGCCAGTCACGGGAGTAGCTGGTGACCTGTTCCCGCCCCAAAGGGAAAACTCGATGCCGCTCTACATGTACCAAGCTTCCTATACCGCCAAGTCAATGGCGGATCAGCTTAAGGCGCCGCAAGACCCGCTGGCAGTGATCCGGCCGACCCTGGAGGAGCTGGGAGCCGCGATCGTGGTGGCGGGGTTTCCGTTTGGCGAGTACGACGTCGTCATCGTGTATGAGGCGCCTGATGACATGACTGCCGCCAGCGTCGCGATGGCAGTTGCGGCGGCGGGCGAGGTGCGGTCGGGAAAGACCACGCGGCTGCTCAGCGGGCAGGAATGGCTCGAGTCTTTGCGCAAACGCAGGATTGTCACCAACCGGAAACCGCGCCAGCCACAGGACAGCGGGTCCGGCGACCACGTGCGGTAACGTCCTCGCCCGCTAGGGTCTCATTCGGCCGAGAGTTCTTTTCTTAGTCGTATCTCGCGGGCCCCGGGCCCGATTGAGCGGGTCCACGCGTTTTCCTCTTCGTGGGTGACTCGGTAGCCGAGATGCTGCCACCAGGGAAGTGACTTCCAGGCCACGCCCTCGGCGTTCCGGCTGGTGCCTAACGTGACGGCCTGCTTTCCTTCTGCTCTGGCTCGCTGCTCGACTGACCGGACGAGGACGGTGCCGACCCCTCGGCCCTGAAGCTCTAGCGGGACGTCGACGTTGACGAGTTCGAGTTCTCCTCCTCTGTCCTCGACCGTCGCGCAGCCGACAACCAGCCCGTCCAGTTCGGCTACCAGCACTTCCTCCCCCTGGACGACGTTGGGATCGCGCCAGGCGGCCGCGAGCCTCGAGGCGTCGTGGAAGGGCGAATCGAGGCCTCCTCCGAATCCGAGATCTTCGCCGGGAACGATGGAAGAGTTCGACACCCGCGCGATTGCGGGAGCATCCGCCCTGGTGGCTGGGCGAACACGAACAGCAAGGGCCCCTACCTGGGTCACGTGACGCATCTCCTCTCGGCTTGCCAGCGTCTGCCTCAGTCAGTGTCCGGCGCGAGCGCCTCCATGATCTCGGTAGCGCGGGCTACCGCGGTCACGGGGTCGGCATCCGGCGCGCCAATACGCGGGTCCCAGTTGAGGTCATAGAAGATCTCGGTGACGCCCTGTTCCGCGAGCCACTGTGAGTCCGCCCTGATCTGATCGAAGCTGCCCGACAGCCGGATCCGCTGCCCGTCCGGGGCGACCATCGAATCGCCAGCCCGGACTACCCCGCGGACGACGATCCGGATGAGGTCGGGGTCCCGGCCGCAGGCTGCCGCCGACCCGCGGACGATGGCAATGAGCTCGCTGATGCGCGACAGGTCGGTTCTGCTTGAGGTAACCCAGCCGTCGGCGAGCCGGCCGATTCGCTCCAGGGCCGGCCTGGCCATGCCGCCCAGCAGCACTGGCGGGCCGCCGGGCTGCACCGGCGGTGGCGCCTGGGTGCCGGCGGGCACCTGGTAGAAATCGCCCCTGAACTCGCTGTCCCCGCCGGCCCAAAGCGTGCGCAGCGCTTGCACATACTCGGCCGACCGGGCACCGCGCCTGGCCATCTCCGCACCGCTGAGCGCGAACTCCTCCGGCATCCAGCCGATGCCAAGCCCGAGATCGTGGCGCCCCTCCGAGAGCACATCCAGCGTCGCAGCCTGCTTAGCCAGGTAACCGGGGGATACGAACGGCATGTTAATAACTGCGACACCGAGCCTGATCCGGCTGGTCACGGCGGCAGCGAACGCGAGCGCGGCCATGGGGTCAAGCACGCTGCGATAAACCGGCTCCATGCCCGAGCCCGCCGGAACCAGCAGCCGCTGAAACGACCACAGGCTGCGGTAGCCCGCGTCTTGCGCGCCACGGGCAAACGAGGAGAGGTTTTCTGGTGTCGCCCACGCGCCGGACACCGGCGCACCGAATCCGAGTTCCACCTGGCTCACCCTAATCGGGCCGGCGCGTCCGCGGGCGGCGGCTAGGCTGAGCGCGCCGCATCCCACGCAGAAGTGGAGTTCGCCATGGAGTCGGATCCGCGCGTCTGGATTGCGACGCTGCGCCGGTCGCACGATCGCCTGGCAGGGTTAGTCGCGCCGCTGACCCCCGAGCAACTGCGCGACCAGTCGTACTGCACCGACTGGTCGGTGGCGCAGGTACTGTCGCATCTCGGCAGCGGCGCCGAGATAGCGCTGATGGGACTCCCAGCGGCGCTCGGCGAGGCTGAGCCACTCAGCCGCGAGGCACGCGGGCCGATATGGGACAAGTGGAACGCCAAGAGCCCGGATGACCAGGCTGCCGACGCTGTTGCGATCGACGAGCGGCAGATCGATGCCCTGGAGCAGCTCAGCGACAGCGAGCTCGCCAGCATGAAGATGGAGTTCTTCGGCAGACAGCTGGACGCCGTCGGCATCATCCGGCTGCGCCTGGGCGAGCACGCGTTGCACACCTGGGATGTGGCCGTCTACAGCGATCCGGCCGCCACCGTGTCCGAAGACGCGGTCGCGCTGCTCATTGATAACGTTCCAGGCTTCCTCGCTCCCCGGCTCGGCAAGGCGCTGGCCGAGCCGTTCGCTGTCCGCATCACCACCTTCAGCCCGGAACGGGATTACCTGCTCACCAGCGGGGAGTCGGTCAGCATGACGGACTGGCCGGGCGATGACGGGCCGGTGCCGCAGGTACGGATGCCGGCCGAGTCGCTTTTGCGGCTGGCGTACGGGCGGCTCGACCCCGCGCATACTCCGGCGGATGTCTCCGGCGATCCCGCTGTCCTGGGCAAGCTGCGCGCGATCTTTCCCGGGTTCTGACCGCGGCCGGTCAGCGCAGGGCAGCCCGCACCAATTCGGCCGCGTCGCCGGCGCACCCCCACGACAATGTGACTCCTGCGCCCCCGTGTCCGTAGTTGTGGACGACAGTGACGCCATCGCCGTCCTGCACGGCCTCGAGGCGAACCTCCGGGCGCACCGGGCGCAGTCCCACTCGGTGCTCGATGACGGCCGCGCCCCGCAACGCGGGCTCGACAGCGGTGCAGGCGGCGACTATCTGCCGCGCGAGCTGAGGGTCAGGCTCACGGCTCCAGTTGCCGGGCTGCTCCGAGCCGCCGAGGACGACGCGGTCGCCGTGCGGGAAATAGTAGGTGAGGTCGCCACCGGGGCCGGTTCCCGCGAAGAAACTTCCGATTCCCGGGTTGGCGACCACGACAGCCTGACCGCGGACGGGACCGACCTGCGCGTCCGGCACTAGGTCATGCGCGCCGCAGCCGGTGCAGTTGACGATCACTCGGGTCGCCGCGTCGCGGATGGCGTCGGCTAGCGTCGCATACCGAATCAGCGTGATCTCCTGGCCGCCGGCGCTGAGATACCGCTCGTGCAGCCAGCTCAGGTACTGCGGCATCGTGATCAGCGGCGCGGTCAGGCGCCACGCGGTCAGGTAGCCAGCCGGGAGGTCGGCGGATGGGCACGCGCTCAGGTCGGCCGCGCCTGCGGCGAACTCCGGCGCTGCGGCGTCGGCCAGCCGGGACGCGGCCAGGCCCGGCGCGAGCCGGACGAACGCGTGCCCGGCGGCGATGAGCTCGTGCAGGGTAGCGAGGGTCGCTGTGGCCCACCGCGCCACCCGATCACGCGGGCCGACCAGGTGCGGGCCCCAAATGGCGCCGGCCGCCAGCGAAGTGGTCTGCAGCGGCGGCTCGGCCGCGTGCACGGCGACCGCCACGCCCGCTTCGGCCAGGCAGACGGCGGTTGTGAGGCCGATCACGCCGGCGCCGAGTACGGTAACGTCTGGCAGGTTGCGGTGCATATGTCAGACCTTAGCCAGTTGCGGGACTCAACCGGCGTCGTGAGACACAGGAGTCGTGAGACACAGGAGCAGGCCCTCGGCCCGGCGATGCAGCCGGAGCCACGAGCCGTTGCGAGTCAATAGCAGCCATCATTAGATGTCGAATAATTAGATATCGATGAAATGTGGTAGCCTGGTCACCATGAGACCAGCTCGGGCACCTATCGGATTGCAGCTGACTCAGACTGCCAGGGCCGTCGGGCGCGCCTTCGATGACGCGCTGGCCGAGGCGGGCGGCTCACTGCCGACGTGGCTGGTCATTCTCAGCCTGAAGACCCGGAATCTGACCAGCCAGCGTGAACTTGCCGTCGCGGTCGGCATCCGGGAAGCGACGCTGACGCACCACCTCGCCGCGATGGAGTCCGGCGGGCTCATCTCGCGCCGTCGCGATCCGGCCAATCGCCGAGTCCAGGTGGTCGAGCTGACACCGGACGGCGAGGCCGCCTTCGTGCGCTTGCGCGCCGTCGCGATGGCCTTCGATCGGCGCCTGCGCCGGGAGATCTCAGACGAGGAAATCACCGAATTCGAGGACCTGCTCGGGAGGTTCAGGGCCAACGCGGGAGCCGAGGCCAGCGCGGCGCCCTGGGCCGGCCTGGCAGCAAGCGGGCCGACAGCCGGCCGCTAGACCGGTCGCACAGGCATCTCGGCGACCGGAGAATTGCCCCGTTCGCATCCGGCTGATGAAGTAGTGGCGGGAGGAGGATGCGTGCGAGAGCTGACCCATGATGATTTCCAGCATCTGCTGGCGTTTCGCACCAGCTTGCGGAAGTTCCAGCGCTGGAGCGAGGATCAGGCCAACGCAGCCGGCCTGACGCACGTGCAGCACCAGTTGCTCGTCGCTATCAAGGGCCATCCGGGTGACCAGCCCCCGACGGTCGGCGACCTGTCGGGCTACCTGCTGCAGCGCCACCACAGCACCGTCGAGCTTGTGGACCGCGCGGTGGCGGCCGGGCTCGTGCGCCGGGTCAGCGACGCCAATGACGGCCGGGTCGTGCGCGTGAAGCTGACCGCGCTCGCCGAGCGCCGCCTCGCGGCGCTCACGCCCGCGCACCTGGAGGAGCTGCACCTGCTGGCCAAGTCACTGAACGAGCTGCTGGCCAGGTCAGGGCGGGACGCGAAGTAGAGCGAACTTATCGGCCGCTAGTTGCGCGCCGCGGCCGGTACCGACACTGTTGGGTGCATGGCCGTCGTGACCGACCTCGAGCTGGCGGAGATCGACCTTTCCGGTACCGAGCTGGCGGGCGACAACTACCACCGCAGGCTGGCCGAGCTGGCCGCGCAGGGGGAGCGGGGCTGGCTGGCCCGGTCACCGCTGGCTTACCTGGTCCTGGATCGCGATTCCGCTGAGTTCTTCCTGCGCTCACGCGACACCTCGTTCCCTGGCAAGGAGATTGCCGACCTGTTCGGTGTCAGCGACGGGCGGCTGCGCGAACAGATCGACGCCAACATCCTCAACCAGCAGGGCGAGCAGCACCGCCGGTTGCGCGCGCTGGTCGGCCCGGCCTTCACGCCACGAGCGGCCGAGCGCTGGCGGCCCGCCATGCGGGAGTTCCTCGGGCAGCTGTGGGGCAGCGTCGCGGGCGAGCGCCGCTGCGATTTCGTCGCCGCGATCGCCAAGCCCTACCCCGCGCTGACCATCGCCACAGTGCTGGGCGCGCCGCTGGAGGATGCCCCCAGGCTGCATGAATGGTCGAGCCTGGTGCAGCGCCAGTTCGACATTCGCGCACTGGCCACACAGGTTCCCGAGATGGAACGAGGTGTGACCGAGGTCTATGCGTATGTCGAGGAGCTGCTGGCCCAGCGCCAGACAGAGCCCGGTGAGGACCTGCTCACCGCGCTGCTGACCGCGCAGGAGGCCGGTGACCGGCTGTCGCACGCGGAGTGCGTCAACCTGGTGCTCAACGTCATCGCCGGCGGGATCGACACGACCCAGGCACAGCTGTCCCATGCCCTGCGGCTGTTCGCCGCCAGCACTGGCCAGTGGGAGATCTTGCGGGAACGGCCGGAGCTAGTCGGCCGGGCGGTCGAGGAGGTGCTGCGCGCAGAGCCGATCACGCCGTTCACCGCCCGGATCTGCGTGCGGCCGGTTTCCTACCGCGATGTCGAGTTCCCGGCGGGCACGATCGTCGCGGTGTGCGCCGAGCGCGCCAACCGGGAAGTGGCCGGCGGCGAGGAGTTCGACATCACCGCCGAGCGGGACGACCGGCTGCTGACCTTCGGCGCGGGCCCGCACTTCTGCCTGGGTGCCAACCTAGCCAGGGCCGAGCTGCAGGAGGCGCTGGGGTTCCTCGCGCCGCGGATGCCGGGCCTGGCCGCCGACGGGCCCGCGCTCCTCGGCGGAGTCGAGGGGATCTACGGCGTGGACTCGCTCCCGCTTCGCTGGTCCTAATCCAAGCTCGGCGTGCCCGGCCGCAGGCTCGGCAGTGCCGTCTGCTCGGCCGCGAGATCGGCGGCAAGCTCGTGCACGCGCTCGCCGGCCATGGCGTGCAGGGTGCTGCCGAAGGTGATCCTGGCCACGCCGAGCCCGGCAAGCTCGGCCAGCGACGGGCCGCCGGGCCGGTGCATCGCGTTCACCGGCCCGCTAATGTCGCGGACGAGCGCGGGCAGTGCCGTGACCGGGGCGATGATCGGATAGGTGCAGTCCGCGCCGGCCGCCAGGTAGGTGTTCGCCCGCTGTACCGCCGCGGCGACAGCGGGCCGTCCATCGCCCGGTCGTGGCCGGATGAATACGTCGACTCGCGCGTTGATGACCAGCTCCCGGCCGGCCGCAGCCCGCACGGCGGCCAGATAGTCAGCCTGCTTGCTCGGGTCGGTCAGCGCGCGAGAGGCCGGGTCGGAGTCCTCCAGATTGCAACCGCAGATGCCCGCCGCTAGCAGTCGTTCAGCGAGTTCGGCCGGGGCGAGTCCGTAGCCGGTCTCGATGTCGGCCGTGACGGGAACCTCGACGCTCCTAGCGATCCTCGCGACCGCGGCCAGCATCAGCTCGCCCGGCGTGTGCCCGTCGGCGTAGCCGAGCGTGGCCGCGATGGCCCCGCTCGAGGTGGCCAGCGCCGCGAAGCCTGCCTCCGCGTAAGTCCTGGCGCTGGCCGCGTCCCAGACGTTGGGCAGGATCAGCGGCCGCGGGCCGTGGTGCATGGCCCGCAGCCGCGTCGCTCCGGTCTCCTCGCCTTCGGTCATGGCTGGTAGGACCCCGGCTGCCAGGCGCGGGTGCTGACGCCGATCGCGTTCCACGCGTTGATGGTCACGATGAGGCTGACGAGCGCGCCAAGCTCGGCTTCGCTGAAAACCTCAGCCGCCTGCGCGAAGTCCGCGTCGGGCACGTGCGTCTGCGCGGCCAGCGTGATCGACTCGGTCAGTGCCAGCGCCGCCCGCTCGCGGTCGGTAAAGAACGGCGTCTCCGGCCAGACGGCCACCGCGTACAGGCGCTGGTCGGTTTCGCCCGCCGCGCGGGCGTCCTTGGTGTGCATGTCAACGCAGTAGGCGCAGCCGTTGAGCTGCGACGCCCTGACCCGTATCAGCTCGCGCAGCAGGGTTTCGATCCCCGCCTGGTCGAGTTCCCTGGTCGCGGCCTGATCGAGGTGGCTCATCGCGCGCGCGAAATGCGGCGCGTGCGCGTCGAAGTCCAGCCGGACACCGATCTCGCGGGTGGCCTGGTCAACTGTCATCGGAACGCGCCTCCTTGCTGATGTTGTGCTTCCACGCTATCGACCAAGAGGCTCAGAGTTAAGATCCAATTCCATGAAGGAAACGTGGGCCACTTCCGCCGGACTCGACCTCCACCTGGAGGTGTCGGGAGCAGGTGTCCGTAGGGGCTTGGAGGCGGCGTTGCGCGAGGCGGTGCGCGGTGGCCGGCTGGCGGCGGGGACGGCGCTGCCATCCTCTCGTGCCCTCGCCCAGGATCTCGGCGTCGCGCGGAACACGGTCGTCGACGCATATGGTCAGCTTGTCGCCGAGGGCTGGCTCGCGGCCAGGCACGGCTCGGGCACGTGGGTGGCGGAGCGGACACATCAGCCGGCCGCCGCGCCGGCCGACCGGCCCGCCGAAGGCGCTCAAGCGGTCCGCTACGATCTGCGTCCTGGCGTCCCCGATGTGTCCGCGTTTCCGCGCACCGCCTGGCTGGCGGCGGCTCGCCGCGCGCTGGCCACCGCGCCCGCGACATCGCTGAGCTACACCGATCCGCGTGGCCTGCCGCCACTGCGCGAAGCCCTGGCCGGTTACCTCGCGAGAGCACGGGGCGTGGCGGTCACGCCGGACCGGGTAGTGGTGTGCGCGGGGTACGCGCAGGCCCTGGAACTGCTCGGCCAGGTGCTGCGCACGCGCGGGGCCAGCCGGCTGGCAATCGAGGGCTTCGGCCTGCCCGCGCACTGGCGGATCATCACCGGCAGCGGGCTGGCCCTGTCCCCGCTTGCGGTCGACGCGGGCGGTGCCCGTACCAGTGATCTAGCCAGCGAGGCTGCGGCGGTGCTGACGCCGGCCCACCAGTTTCCGCTGGGCGTCGCGCTCGAGCCGCGGCGCCGCCGTGAAGTGGTCGACTGGGCGGCGGGGACCGGCGGACTGGTCATCGAAGACGACTACGACGGCGAGTTCCGTTACGACCGGCAGGCCGTCGGCGCCCTCCAGTCCCTGGCGCCTGAGCGCGTCGCCTACGCGGGCACCGCGAGCAAGAGCCTGGCGCCCGGCCTGCGGCTCGGCTGGCTCGTCCTCCCCGGCCGCCTGGTCGGAGAGGTCGTAGCGGCCAAGCAGGCCGCCGGCCGGCTCAGCAGCAGCCTCGACCAGCTCACGCTCGCCGAGTTCATCGGATCCGGGGGGTATGACCGGCAGGTACGCCGGGCGCGGATCGGCTACCGCAGGCGCCGCGACCGGCTCGTAGCCGAACTGGCCCGGCGGGCACCGCAGGTGCGCGTCACCGGCATAGCGGCCGGGCTGCACGCGCTGGTCGTGCTGCCGCCGGGAGCGGACGAGCACGCGGTGGTCGCCGAGGGTGCACGGCGCGGGCTCGCGCTGCAGGGCCTGGCGGATTTCAGCGCCGGCGCGCAGCCGCATGACCCGGCCGTGATTGTCGGCTACGCCACCCCGCCTGGACACCAGTTCAGCACGGCGGTGGCCCGGCTGTGCGCGGTCCTGCGCGAAGTCACCTGACTCGGTGTCGCGAGATACTGAGTAGGTTCCGGTTCTCACTCGAGCGGAGTCGGCGTGTCGGTCACCCGTCATTGCAAGCACTGCCTGGGCGACTGCGCCGGCGACTGCTTGCTGCCCGGCGACTCTGGATTGTGCATCCACAAGCCGGTCCGGCGCATTCCCCTCCGTGACTGGCCGAACCTGCTGGTGACGCCCGCTTTCTGGCGGCATGTGCTGCGGTGGGGAACTAGGGGTCGCGAAGGCCAAGGCCCGGCCGGACGCTCACTCTAGCCGGGAACCCGAACCGCCCTCGCCCAGTCAGGAGCATCGGGCGCATCGTCACCGAGCAAGCCGACGACGACGCGGCTGCCGCGCGGCGGATCGTCGGGCCAGGGCGTGTAACCGTCGGTCAGCACGACGATGACCGCCGGCCTCGGCCGCAGGCGAGCCGCGGCGGCGATCCCCGTGCCCATGTCCGTGCCGCCGCCCCCGACAAGCTCGACCTGGCGTGCCGAGGTAATCCGCTGAGCCGGCCCGGCCGCGGTATCGCAGGCCAGCACGCGCAGGCTGCGGGCCAGGCCGAGCGCGGACAACAGCCCCTGCACCTCGGCCAGAGAGGCGGACAGCAGGTCGTCGGACATGCTGCCCGAGGTGTCGCAGACGACAGCGACCTCTGGCACCGGCCGGCGCAGCGCGGGCAGCACCACGTTGCCTGCGGCCGCGGCCCGGCGGGACGGGCGCCGGTAGGTGTAGTCGACCGCGCCTGCGGTGTCGGCGACGGCTTTGCGCAGCTCCGCGGCCAGCGCCCGGCGCCAGTCAACCTTCGGCGCGAGCACGTCCTGCGCCCAGCGCAATAGCCCGGCCGGCACGTTGCCCGCTTGCTTTTCCGCGCTGATGCACTGCTGCGCGACCAGCCGCTGCAGCAGCCGCGCCTGCCAGGGTGGCAGCACGCCGGGCTGATCGGCCTGCCACGGCCGGCCGAACCCGTCGGCGCCGCTGCCGCAGTCCAGCGCGCCAGCTTCGGACTGAGCCGGCTCTGAGCCACCCGACCTAATGGCCGTGAAGTACTGCTCCGCGAGCTGGCCGGGCGGGCAGCCCAGATGACGCGGGAGCACAGGATCACCGGGCAACTGCAGCCCGGCCGGGACGAGGTCGTCGTTAATCTCCGCGTCCGCGCTGCGGATCCAGGTCCGCGACTCCTCCGGCCGCACGCCGGCCAGGCCCGCGCGCGAACTGTGCTCGCGCAGCAGGTGGCAGACGTGGTGCACCAGCACGCTGCCGAATTCCGCCGCTGTCCAGCCCGCCGTGAGGTCAGGATCGGCCCAGAGGCGCCAGCCTGGATCGACCGCGACGGTACCGATCCCCGGTGCGGGCGCCACGCGGGCGCCGAAGATTCCGCTGGCCAGGTAGGGGTAGTGCGCGGCCGCCCACAGGCGGGCCGCGGCCAGGCCGGCGAGTCCGCCGGCCGGTGCCGGCGCGGTCACCGCCCGCCCCGGCTCATCCGTGCAGCAGGCCGGCGTCGCGCAGCACCGGCGCGAACAGCCTG
>JASHUG010000088.1 GCA_030040155.1 Streptosporangiaceae bacterium
GCCTGCGCGTCGGCCAGCCAGTCCAGCGCGTCGGCGTCGGCGCGCAACAGCCGGGCGGTCCTGGCCAGCGCCTCGGGCACGCCGGGGCCTAGCGCGGCGGCGAGAGCCGGCATCAGGTCCTTCCGCACCCGGACCCTGGTGAACGCCCGGTCGCAGTTCTGCGGGTCATCCCAGGGCCGCAAGCCGAGCGCCTCGCAGGCAGCCCTGGTCTCCGCCCGGCGGACGTCGAGCAGGGGCCTGTAGTAGAGGCCGGCCCGCTCGGCCATCCCCGCCAGCGACCGAGCGCCGGAACCGCGGGCCAGCCCGAGCAGCACAGTCTCGGCCTGATCGTCAAGCGTGTGGCCGAGCAAGACCGCCACCGCGCCGGTCGTGGCGGCCGCGGCCTCAAGCGCCTGGTACCTGGCCACTCTGGCCGCCGCCTCGGGACCTGGATAAGAACCACCGCTGGCCGGGCGCGCTACCGTCACCACCGGCGCGAGCACCGGATCAAGGCCGAGGTTGGCCAAGGCAGCCGCTACGTTGCCGGTCAGCTCGGCGGACCCTGGCTGCAATCCGTGGTCCACGACGACCGCGCCGGAGCGCAGGCCGGCCCGCGGCGCTTCGAAGGCGACCGCGGCCGCGAGAGCAAGTGAGTCGGGACCGCCGGAACAGGCGGCGAGCACCAGATCGCCCGCATCGAGGCAGGCCATGCTACGTCGGACCGCACGCCGCACTGTCGCTACAGCCGGATGCGGGCCCACCGGAGTCAGTCCGTGATGGCCGGCGCCGGGCCGCGGTCCATCCGCTCGAGCCAGCTGTGCGGGTTGGCGATCTCTTCCTTCGTCGGCAGGGTCTCCGGCGAGGTCCATACCTTGTTGAACGCCGCCATGCCCGCCTCATTCACGATCTCGGCAACGAAGCGCGACCCCTGCTCGTACTGCTTCATCTTCAGATCGATGCCCAGGATCCGGCGGATCGCCTGCTCGATGCGCCCGGCCGACCCTCGCCTGGCCGTGAACTTGGCCCGGATCTCGGCGACCGATGGCACGACGCTTGGCCCGACTGCGTCCATGACATAGTCGCCGTGGCCCTCGACCAGCGTCATCACGCTCGTCATCCGATCCAGGATCTCTCGCTGGCGGGGAGTCTGAATTGCCTCGATCAGGCTTTCTCCTTCGCCGCGGACGGCGCTGCCGACTGCATCGGCGGCGGCCCTGAGCCGGTCGTAGATGGAAGCCGGGTCGAGCTCTGAAGCCAGCAGGAAGTCCGACATCTGCTGCTGCACATAGGGCCGGAGCCACAGGACGGAGGTGAACTGGGTGCGGTGCGTCTCCTCGTGCAGGCAGACCCAGCGGCGGAAGTCGTGCGGGTTCACGTCCAGCTCGCGTTCGACCATCACGATGTTGGGCGCCACCAGGGTGAGCCGGCCCGCGGGGGCATCCTTGCCCGGCGCATCAGGGTCAGGCGGCAGGAACAGCTCGTACTGACCGAGAACGCGGCTGGCCAAGTACGCGAGAATAAGGCCCGCCTGCATGCCGGTGACGCGCGAGCCAACCGCGGTGACGACCGACCCAGGCTGCGGCATGGTGCCTCGCTCGGCCATCCGCTGGACAAGCGGGTCGAGCACGACGCGGAAGCCGTCCACGTTCGCCCGAATCCAGCCCGGCCGGTCAACCACCGCAACCTTGCCATCGTCGGCCGAACCGGGCAGACCGGTCAGCTCCCTGACGGGTTCGGACACGGCGGACGATAGCTGCCGTAGTTCGGCAACCACCTTCCTGGCCTCGGACATGCTCACCTGCGGGCCGGGCCTAACCCAGCGAACGCCGGTCGCGGTGGCGACCTGCCAGTCGATCATCTGCGTGCTGCTCACCCCTCCACCGTACGTGGACAAAGCCACCGCCGTGGCGCCGGCCGGTGAGCAGGTCGCTGGATAAGTTGCGCCGGCGGCCCTACCGGCAGCCGCAGCCTGCGAGCACGTTCGCGAGCCTGGTCATTTCCGGGCCTTCTGCGGTGAGGCTGGTAAATCTGTCCGCCATCACGGCGAAGGCGAGGAGCTGCCCGTCTTGGGCATAGGCCACGCCGGTCAGGGCCCCGACCGTGCTCAGGTTCCCGGTCTTGGCCCTGACCGTGCCGAGGCCCGGGCCGGCGCCGCTGAAGAACGGGTCGCCTGGGTCGTTGGCGAGGGTGCCGGAGAACCCGTACACCGGCAGGCCCGTCAGTACCGACCGGAACTTGGCGTGCGTCGCGTCCAGCGTGATCAGCCGGACGAGCGCGGCCGGGGTGATCAGGTCGTCCGGGGACAGGCCGCTGCCGTCATTCAACTCGACGCCGGTGACGCCGAGGCCGCGCAGCACCGACTCCTCCGCTCTTGCCGCCCCCGTGAACGAGGCTGGCGCGCCGGTCGCGAGCGCAATGTGGCGGGCGAGATTCTCGGCGATGACGTTGTTGCTCTCCTCGAGCATCCACTGGATGATCTCCGACAGCGGCGGCGAGCTGACGCTGGCGAGCGTGGTCGCTCCGGAAGAAGCCGTCACCGCGGCAAGCTGGCCCCGGACGGCGATCCCGTCCGTCCGCAGGAATCCGGCGAACACCTGGGCCGCCTGGGCGGCCGGGTCGGGCGATCGGGGCGAGTAGTTGTTGGGATCGTCAGCGTCCTGCGGCTGCCCTGACTTGGTGAGCCGGCCCTGATCGACCTCAAGCGCGGTTATGTCCGTCACGTTGCCGGTAGTCACGTAGCTTGCGGGCCAGCCGAGCGCTAGCCCTGGCCCGGTGTACAACGAGGTGTCGTAGCCGAGCTGCACCGCGTGCACACCTCGTTCCCGCAATGAGCGAGCTGTACTTGAGGCAAGTTGCAGCAAAGTCGCCGGCTGCGGGTAGTCGCTCGCTGGCGGCCGGCCGGCCGCGAGCGTCGGGTCGCCGCCGCCCACCAGCACGATGCTGCCGCTGCTGCGGCCGGTCACGACCGTCGTCTTGAAGCGGGCGTCGGGGCCGAGTACCTGCAGGGCAGCGGTGGCCGTCGCCACCTTCGTCGTCGACGCCGGCGTGAACCCTGAACTCGCGTTGCGGGAGTAAAGGACCTGGCCAGTGGCCAGGTTGGTGACCAGAACGCCAAGGTTTGACCCGAATGCAGGCGAGCCGACGATCGGCGCCAGTGCCCGGGTGAGCCCGGCCGCGGTGATGCCCGCCGCGGAACTCGCGATGCCGGTCGCGGCGCTGATCGCCTGGCCGGATCCGGCCAGGGCTCGGTTCGCCACGTATGGCTGCTTCCATTGCGCAAGCCGCTGAGGCAGCAGCCGGGCCACCGTGACGCCCGCGCCAATGGTAAAAACACTTAGCAAGGCGATGGCTGCCACCGCCAGGCGAGCCGGCACCGCTAGCCGAGTCCGCCCCGCCGGGCGAGCTGCCATCGTTAGCCGAGCTGGCACTGGCAGGCGACTAAGCCGGCGCAACTGCAGGGTCCTTTCGCGAGACGTATGTAACTCCGGCGGTCCGGAGCCCGTCGCGCGACATGGGATTCCGGGTCACCTCGCCGGCGACTGGCACCCAGACAGTCAACCAGGCATTCGGAGATTGTTAGTGGAGCGCCGGAGGGCGACACGTGGAGTTCGACGTAATAATCGAGATCCCCAAGGGGCAGCGTAACAAGTACGAGATGGACCACGAGAGCGGCCGCATCCGGTTGGACCGCATGCTGTTCACCTCGACTCGTTACCCGGCAGACTACGGCTTCATCGAGGACACCCTGGCCGACGACGGCGATCCGCTTGACGCCCTGGTCATTCTCGAGGAGCCCACCTTCCCCGGCTGCCTGATCAAGTGCCGGGCTATCGGCATGTTCAGGATGCGCGACGAGAAGGGGGCGGACGACAAGGTCTTGTGCGTCGCCGCTACGGACCCCCGGATGGCTCATCTGCGTGATATATCGGATGTTTCAGACTTCGACAAGCTGGAGATCCAGCATTTCTTCGAGGTCTATAAGGCGCTGGAGCCCGGCAAGGAGGTAGTCGCGGCCACCTGGACCGGCCTGGCCGCCGCAGAGGCCGAGATCGTTGACTGCCGGGAACGCTGGGCCGCCAGCTCTCACTAGCGCCCCAGGGTGATGACTGGGTGACGCTCCGCTGAAATGGGCACCACACAGGAGTGGTGACGGGCGAGGAGGTGCCATGGGCCAGGCCGACGACGCGCTGAGCGAGGCCCCGCTATTCGAGGCGCTGAGCGACGAGGATGCGCAGGCCCTGCGGTCGAAGGTCCTCGTGGTCAGGCTCGACCGTGGTGAGCGCCTTTTCTCCGAGGGCGACAAGGGTGACCGGCTGTACATCATCCTGTCGGGAAAGATCAAGCTGACCAAGGCAGCGCCGGACGGACGAGAGAACCTGCTGAGCGTGCACGGGCCCGGCGAGATGTTCGGGGAGCTGTCCCT
>JASHUG010000009.1 GCA_030040155.1 Streptosporangiaceae bacterium
TCGGCCGTCTCCTCGATCATCCGCCGCCGGGCGGCCCGGTTGGCGTCGATCCGGCCGAAGCCCACCGCCAGTGCGGCATCGGCCGCGGCCGCGGCCGCCCTGGCGTGCTCGCGGAGCGGGATGCGGAACGTTACCTGGCCGAGAGCGGCGGCCTCGGCCAGCGTGACCAGATCCGGATAGCCGCCGGTCAGCAGCGCATCCCAGGCCGGCAGGGCGACTCCGTGCTCCAGGCCCGCGGTCTCTCGTACCGCGTCAACGAGCCTGTTCACCCACGGCATGCCGTCTGCGTCGGCGCCCCGAAGCCCCGCAAGCCGGAGCACGGCCCGCTCGACCGAGACGGTCGTATGCGTCTTCGCCATCTCCACGATCGGCTGGCCGACCCGCGCCGCCAGCTCGCGGGCCTCGCGGACGACCGCCGGGTCGAGGTTGAGTCGGGTCTGCATCGCTCGGCTCCTACTCCGAATGGTCTTCAATGCGGCGCTGGAAGATGCTCCTGACACCAGGCTCGCTCCGGATGAGCTCGATGGCTAGCTGTGCGTGGCCGGGAACATAGCCGTTGCCCACGAGCATGGTGACGTCGGCCGCCACGCCCTCGGCGCCGAGCGCCGCGGCGGTGAAGGAGGTGGCCATGGAGAAGAAGATGACGGTGCCGCCCTGCGCGGTGGCCAGGATCGCACCGCCCTCGCAGCCGGGCACGTCCACGCAGACGACCGTGACATCGGCCGGCCGGCCGGCCGCGTTGCGGATCGCCGCCGACACGCCGACCGGATCACGCGCATCGGCGATGACAACCTCGTCGACCAGGCCGTACCGAGCGTCGGCCCCGCTGGCCTGGCGCAAGATCTGCGCCTCGGCTTCGTGCGGGACCACGCCGACGATCCTTCCCGCGCCCGCCTTCCTTGCGGCCGCGGCGGACAGCGACCCGCTCTTTCCCGCTGCGCCGATGATCGCTACGACCGGCTGCCGCGCCGGGCTCGCGCTCACCACCCGGTGGGTGAGTGCCGGAGCCCCGCAGACATCCATCACCGCCAGCGCCAGCTCGGCCGGCAGGTCGTCGGGCAGCTTCGCGGCTATGGACCGGCCGAACAGGATCGCGTGCCCGTCGCACGGCACCTGCTCAGAACCGCCGTCCCAGCGCGCCAGGCCATCGGTGATGACCAGCGGGGTCAGGCTCAGCGAGACCAGCGTGGCGATCTTGTCACCGGGCCCCAGGCCGAGCGGCGAGGCCGGACCGACCTCCTCCACTGTTCCGGTCAGCATGCCCCCCGAGCCCGTCACCGGATTCTGCATCTTCCCGCGGGTGGCGACGATGTCCAGCACGGCTGACTTGATCTTGCCGGCGTCGCCGTCGCTGGCCTCGAACAGCTGGCGGAACGATGCGGCATCGAGGTTCAGCCGGCGCACCCGGACCCGGATCTCGTCCGGCCAGATCTCCGGCCGGGCGTCCAGGCGCCAGGCCGCTTGCGGCAGCACGCCGGCCGGATCAAGCACGCGATGCAGCCCGAGCGGCGAGCTTGCCGCGTGCTGGCAACAGCCGAGCGCCTCCTCGGAGTCGGGCCGCGGCTCGGTCACGGCGAAGATCCTTCCGGCTCAGGCGAATTCATTGGTCCGCGTTGATAGGGATTCGCGACTAATACACGGTTCGCGAGGTAGTGCAAGGGTAGCGTAAGCATTCGATAGAATTTATTGTCTATAAGTATACAGACAGCATGATCTTGCGTGACGTTCCATGAGCTATGGGCTATCGTCCGGCTCGCGCGCCCATCCGAGAGGCAGGTGCATCATGATCGACCAGCCGTATGCCTACCGGCATCGCCAGTTGGCTGAGCCCGATTGGCGGCGCCTCCCTGGCTGGGCCGAGGTCACTGCGCAGCAGTGGGCGTCCGCACAGTGGCAGCGGGCCCACTGCGTCAAGAACATCCGCCAATTGCGCCAGGTCATTGGCGACGGGCTCAGCGAAAGCTTCTGCGCCGACCTGGAGCGCGATCAGGCCGAGCGCGCGACCATGTCGATGCTGGTGCCGCCGCAGATGATCAACACGATGGTGCCGGAGCTAGCGCCGTCAGATCCCGGCTTCACCGACGCGCTCTACGCCGACCCGGTCCGGCGGTACATGATCCCGGTATTCAGCGACCGGCGCGCCGACTGGCCGTCGCATCCGGAGGCGTCCCGCGACTCGCTGCACGAGGCCGAGATGTGGGCGGTCGAGGGCCTGACCCACCGCTACCCGACCAAGGTGCTCGCCGAGCTGTTGCCGACCTGCCCGCAGTACTGCGGCCACTGCACCCGGATGGACCTGGTGGGCAACCCCACCCCGATCATTGACAAGCACAAGTTTGAGACCAGCCGCGACGACCGGCTCGCCGCGATGCTCGAATACCTGCGGGCTAACCCGGGCGTGCGAGACGTGGTGGTATCCGGCGGGGACGTCGCTAACCTGCCCTGGCCCCGGCTGGAGGCCTTCATCGCTCAGTTGCTGGACATCGAGAACATCCGCGACATCCGGCTGGCCACCAAGGCGCTCATGGGCTTGCCCCAGTACTGGCTGACCGACGAGGTCCGGGCGGGCATGGAGCGCCTTGCTGCCACCGCGCGCCAGCGCGACGTCAGCATCGCGATCCACACCCACGTGAACTCGGCGCAGTCAGTGACGCCGCTGGTCGCCGACGCCGCCAAGGCGATGCTGGCCACCGGCATCAGGGACGTAAGAAACCAGGGCGTCCTGCTGCGCGGCACTAACGACAAGACCGAGCAGATCCTCGACCTGTGCTTCGCCCTGCTCGATGACGCGAAGATCATGCCGTACTACTTCTACATGTGCGACATGATCCCTAACAGCGAGCACTGGAGGCTCTCGCTGGCGGAAGCGCAGCTGCTGCAGCACGACATCATGGGATACCTTCCGGGCTTCGCCACCCCGCGGTTCATCTGCGACGTGCCGTACGTGGGCAAGCGCTGGGTGCATCAGATGGCGCGCTACGACGAGGAGCTGGGAATCTCCTACTGGACCAAGAACTACCGGACCGGGGTCGAGCACGACGACGCGCTGGCCCTGGAGCGGGAGTACGAGTACTACGACCCGATCCACCTGCTGCCCGAGTCCGGCCAGGCGTTCTGGCGCGAGCAGGTCGTGGCGGCCAAGGCGGTCCGTGCCGCGACCCAGGCGGTCGGCGCGACGAGCTAACCGAGGCTGCGGTCCCCGAGCGGACTGCGGCAACGAGGAGAATATCCGCAGCCTGCGCCCTGCGTGGTCGCAGGTTCGCGGCACAAAGTTGACGTGGTCGGTGTTGACACGATCATGCGGCATTCGGCGGGTCGCGCCGGATGCCGGAACCGGGTGCTGCCGTCGCTGGCAGCGGCCCGGGGTTCGAGGAGGAGAAGTGCCATGACTACCGCACAGGTCGACGACCGCATCCGGCGCAAGTTACTGCGGGGCCGCGGGCGTGGCCCTGGTTATTCCCTGACTCCGTTACGCGCATGGGCGAGCCACTGCCCGGTGCCCGGCTGTGTTGAGTTCATCGACGGCTCGCGCCTGATGTGCCGGCGCGACTGGTACCTGGTTCCCAAGCCAGTGCGTGACGAGGTGTGGCGCACGTGGCAGTCCGGTCAGGGAGCTTTCAGCGCGGAACACCAGCAAGCGGTCCACGTTGCGATCCTGGCCAGCCAGTCCCGCCGACTCGAGTGCGCTTAGCGCCGCGCCGTTGGCCTCGTGGTCTCGCTTGTCCTGCCCAGTTAGGCCGACCCGGATCCGAGCAGGTGATGCTGCCGGTCGTAGGCCGCCCACCGGATGACACCGTGCGCGCCGTTTGCCGAGGGGAAGCTGACGAACGATCTGCCGCCCACCCGGTGCGGTCGAATCCAGCTGTGCTCCCCGGACCGGCTAGTGAGCTCGATGAATGCCACCGAGTTAGCCACCTCGGCGGACCAGATCAGGCCCGACTGGCCGACGGCCGAGCCGCTCGCGAACCCGGCGAGCTGGTAGTACTGACCTGGCCGCAGCTGCGCCAGCGCGGCAATGCACTCTCCTCCGCCGCCCGCGCCGTCAATGTCACCCTGAGCGCACCATCCCCACGGGCCAACCGACACGAGCTGCTGCCAGCTGTGCCCGAACGCGGTCCCGGAGCCGATCACGACGGTCTGCGGCCGGGGCTCGGCCGGCTGGCCCGGCTTCAGCCACCGGCCGATCAGGAACCAGGTCTGCCCGGTCCATGGGACCGTGTAGCTGATCTCGCCGCGCCCGTTGAAGGCCTCGATCGCGAGCACATCGCGGTTGTCGGGCATGGCGAATGCAACCAGCTTCGCGTTGCCCGCTCCCACCGCCGCGACCGGCCGCAGGCTGAGCACCTGCCCGTTCGTAAGGCTGACCCGGACAAGCGTGACGTCGGCCCGGACCGCGTCAACCTGGATCGCCGGGTTTCCTCCGGACCCGAGGAACCCCTGGACCGGATCACCCTGAGCGTAGCGGGCCGGCAGGGTGCCGCCGGCTCCCGTTGAGATGTAGGTATTAACGCCGGTAAACAGATACCCGGAGCCGCTGACCGTGGCGCGGACCGACCAGGGCACGCCATTGACCTTCCCTGAAGCGATCAGGCCGGGCGCGGAGTGCGGCCCTGGCGGGTTCGCGCTGACGTGGTAACGCGTGGTCTGCGCCGGAACGGGAGCCGCACCGGACAAGATCAACGGCAGCAGCAGGGTGGCCGCGATCACGAGGGCGGCAGCAGCGGCTACGTCTGCCACAAGTGTGATCCGCTTCCGCACCCGGATCCTCCGTCCGTCCCGGACGATCGCCGCCAGTGGCGGCGGGCCTGGCACCAGCCCGCCCAGTGCCGGGTCGAGCCTGGCCCGCACCTGCCGCTCTGTCTCGATCATGACCGGATCCCCCATTCCTGCAGTTCAGGGCTCAGCCGAAGTTTGGCCAGCGCGCGGGACGCCTGGCTCTTAACGTTGCCCACGCTGCAGTCCAGCAGCGCCGCGACCTGAACCTCAGTCAGGTCGAGCCAGTAGCGCAAGATGATGACCTCCCGCTGCCGGAGCGGCAGCCCGGCCAGCGCGGTCATGATGACGCCCCGGTCATCAACGACACCGGTGGGATCGACAGCCAGTTGCCGAGGATGTTCGGCCGATGAGATCCCCGACGGGCTTTCGGCCAGCCGCCGCTTGCGAAAGCCGCTGCGGTGCGCGTTAATCAGGATCCTGATCAGGTACCGGTCGGGGTCATCGGCTCGTTGCAGCCGCGACCATGACGCATACGCGTTCGCGAGCGCAGTCTGTGCTAGATCCTCAGCCAGCCCGGCATCACCAGTGAACCCGTAGGCCAGCCGGACCAGTCTCGCCCACTGGCTGTACACAAGCTCGCTGAAATCGGCGTCCCGGCTACCGGACCGTTCACTCTCCACGCCTAACAGAGTGCACAATCGGGCCGGACAGTTGCACTGCCGGAGATGCCTCAGCATGAGAATTGCGGGGAAGAACAACTGACCCTATTCCGCAACGGAAGCTCACGAGCCGCAGTTTCATC
>JASHUG010000089.1 GCA_030040155.1 Streptosporangiaceae bacterium
AACTGCCGGGTCATATTGGGGGTGACAGCTTTCGGAGAGCACGGTGGCAGTGACGCGTATCTGGCCGCCCTGGGTCAGAAACACACCCAGCGCAACCAAGATCATGACCGCGCCAGTCAGGAGCAAGACGATCCCCAGAATGCGGGCTTGCCGGCGCAGGCGGGCGACTGATGGCTGCCAAGGTTGGGTCATGTCAGCTCATCACGCGCATGGATGAAGAGTAGATCTCATGGTGGCGTCGCGACGTCCACGCGAGCTGATTGCGTGGGCGCTGCTAGTCCTCGCAGCGATCACAGTACGGGTGACAGCTCTTCAGCGCGGCCGACGCCATGTGCGGGCCCGGTACTTGGTTCATCCCGGACGCGGCTGCGCTCGCGGTCGCGGCGACTGCGCTGTTCTTCACCGGCCCGGTGATTCGGTCACCAGCGGCGCGATGACACCTTCGGCTTCAAGACCTCGGAAATGGCAACGAGGACTTTGAGGACCGCCCCGACCCCAGGGAACACGACTAGGCAGGCCACGCGAAAACCCGGCCGAGGGATGGCCGCCTCCTGGTCCGGGACCGCGGAAGCACCCAAGGGCTTGACTTCGATCCGCTCGAAGGCGAGTTCAAGCGGGCCTCGGTACTGGAGCACTGGCATACGCACGACTGCCTGGCCTCTGTCCACCCAGTGACTCATACTGCCGATTACCGTGCAAGGGCATCTTTCATTGTATAAAAACTGACATATAGTGGCACAGGATTGGCAGATCGGATGTATAAGAGAAGGGCAGGTCGCAGCGATCGGCGGCCCTTTCAGCGCAGAGGAGCACTATGAGACGGTTGTTCGTTCTGCTGGCCACGGCGATGCCGGTGGCCCTGACTATCGGCCTGACCATCGGTCTGGCTACCGGCGTCATCGGCTCGGCCCCCGCCGCGCAGGCAGGCACCTGCTACAACGAGGGCCAGTGGTCCGACTTGTATAACATCGACCTGGGGAATGGCACCGCCCAGTATTGGACCGCCACGACCACCGAGGCGAGCGACAAGTCCACCGTTGTCAGCGAGCTGGCATACGAGGATGGCACCCCCGCCGAATCGTATTGGTGTCGGGTGGTCGGACCCGATGTAGGAACTATCCAGTACTACGCGTACCGGCTCCCTGGCACCTCCGAATGTGCCACCTGGAATAACGGCAATGACGGGTCAGCCAACGGATCAGCCTCGGGCGAAGGCTGGGTCGACCTGCAGCCCTGCGACCCTGGGAGTGGAGATACGGTCGGCGTGGCATCGCAAGACTGGTTTCTCGACTCCGACAACGGAACGGGTGGCGTCACGCTGGAGACCGCGTATCAGGTGAACGACGCGACCGTAACGACGTGCCTGTCTGCCGACGAAATACCCAGTGGTTCGGGTGATTCGGGCAATCTTGGTTCGTCTGTGAAGCTCGTAATGGTGGACTCGGACAGCTGTGCTGGCGCCGGCGGTCAGACGTGGACTTACTCCCTCGCAGTACCACCCTCCGGCTCTTGACGTTGACCTGACCGGGCTAGTTCAAGCCGACGGGGCAACTAATGCGGGCAAGCAGCGTAATCCCTGGCTCGGCTGGCTGGCGGGGCCGCATCGCCTACAGCCCTAGCCTCAGACCAGGCGGAGGTGTGGTCACTCGGGCCGTTACCCGGTCTGGCTGACGATGAATGGCTGGGAACGGATGCTGCCGGCAGGGGTCTCGTTGCCGCCCGCGATGCAAAGGGTGATTTTCGGCGGGCACGCCATCGCGGTGATCGACGAGTAGCGGTCCAGTATGCCGGCTGGCGTGACTGCCTTACCCCAGGTGCCGTGCCACTGGCTGATCACGAACGCGCTGCCCGCAACGTTCTGTCCGCCGGCGGCGCAGTAGCCGGGCGAGGCGCAGGAAACTGAGGAGGCCCCTGAAACGCTGTAAAGTATCTGCGGAGTCGCCCAGCGGTCGTTCGTCTCGCTCAGGAGTTCGCCGGCGGTGTCGGCATTGGGCCCGTAGATGAACTGCCCGACCGCTACGCAATCACCGGTGGCCGGGCAGGTCAGAGCGGACAAAACGATGAACTCGTTGGGCAGGTTCACGTTGTCCCACTTGCCGTGCCTCTCGTTCACGACGAACGCCCACCTGCAGTTCGTGACGTCGCAGAAATCCATGTTGACCGGCGCGTAGTAGCCGCCTGCGAAGCAGTTGCCCGCCGACGGGCACGTCACGAGGCTAGTCCCGGCTTGTCCCTGGTTGACGGTCTGGATGCCAGGCATCTCTTCGGCGCTGCCCCAGGTGCCGTTGGTCTGCGTGACCACGAAAGCCTCGCTGACCGGAAGGTTAGTGGTAGGGCTCTCGTTGAACAGCCCGCCGGCCGCGCAGTTGCCCGCCGACGCGCACACGACTGAGCTGACGCCTGGGGCGCCGTTGCCGACGGCGTTGAGCGCCGCCAAGCCCGGCACCGCCAGCGCGGGCTGCCAGCGGCCCTTCACCTCGGTCCGCACCCACGCGTCGCTGGCGCCGGCGGAGTCGGTGAACGTTCCCGCAGCCGCGCACAAACCTCCTGGCGCGCACCACACCGTGCTGATCGAGGCCTGGTTCAGCGTCGGGTACGGTACCTGGGTGGCGGTCCCCCACCGGCCGTTGCGCTCGGTGACCGTAAACCACTGCCCGCTCCCGGCCTTGTTGGTGTAGGTCCCCACGGCCACGCACACGCTCGTCCGCGCGCACGACACCTGGCCGACCTGCGCGTTCCCGCCCTTGTTCAGCGTCGCCGTGCCCGGCACCTCGATTGCCTTAGCCCCCGGCTCTTGCGCTCCCGCGCCACAAACGCCTGCACATGGTCATGTCCGTCGGTGTAGAAGCCACCAATTACGCAGCCGCCCGCCCCCCAGCACGAGATCGCGTTGACCGAAGCGGTAGGCGCAGTGGGGGAAACGCCCTTGTTCAGCGCCGCCAGGCCGGGCACCAGCTCCGCCTTTCCCCAGCGGATCCGCGCGGCAGCCGCCGCGCCGGCGCCCGTGCCCGGCACCGCCGACGCCACCCCACTGATGGCCAGCACCACCGCACACGACAGCGCCGCAACCACTGCGACCGCACGGCCCCGTCCCGGACCCCGCCGACCACCGCCGCTGGTCCACCGGCCAAACATCGCCGTCATGTCCGTCACCCCTAACCTGTGCCGGCGGGCTACTCCAGAGACCACCTCGCCGCCACCCGCGGCCAGCGGCCCGGCGCCTCACCGCCCAAGCATGTCCGCATGCAAGGCCTGAAACAAGGGAAGGCCTCCCCATGCCGCTTGGCCGGCATCACGTGCAGCTGTGCAGAAGCTGGCGCCGACCAGGGCCCCATCCGGCCATCGATCGCCAAAAGGCGGGCACGGGTCACTAAGGGCCGTGCGTAGCGGGGACAGCGCCCGCGCTGACGTCGCCGCCGGAGCGCCGGCGGCGGTTTCAGCCCTGACAGCTCAGCGCGGACATCGCGGACCCCACCGCGGGTGCGCCCCGCGGAGCTGACAGATCAGCACCTACTGGCCGCGCTGGGAGTCGCAGCCGTTGTGATCAAGCGTTTCCTAGGGTCGGGCACCGGCCCATCGACAACGTGGGCGTGCAAGCCTGGCTGCGAACCAAGCGGCACGAGCGACTCCGGTCCCGCGAGCGCACCGGTCATCCTGATGAAGCGGCAGCGGCAGGCTGACGTGCTGACCCAGTGATCTCCAGTCTGCTGGAACGCCACTGCAAGCTGGATGCCCCGGACCGAGATCGGCAACACGATCCGGCCGTCGGCCCGAGGCTGACTCAGCCACTGAGGAGACAGTTCCCATGCGCCGTCACCGACGGGACAGTGCCCTCGGGTGCCCTCGCTGACGTTCCCTGGTCTCACCCGTTCATGGCTCCTCAACCGAAGCTGGAGACTGATCTCTACCTTGCTATGGCAGAAAACTTCCAATGCGTTCGCTCCGTGCGGCGAATAGACCGGGATCAGCCACAGCAGGCAAGATCAAACCGAGAAATAGTCAAGGATCACCTGAACACGATCCGTCAACGATCAGTTGGAGCTAGGTCACGCCCCGCGCCCGACTCCGGCTGATGGTTGAAACCGGAGCCCGGAGGCCACCAACTGTCGCTCCCAGGGCATGCTCGTGCGACCGCTAGCGCCCCTACGCTGACGGCGCGTCGCCGGTGTTGCGTGCGCGTAGCGCTGCCGCCTGTGCGCTAGCCACGTCGGCAGCGGTGCTGTCACCAAGAGCAGTGCGCGCGTCCGCGATCAGGGTGAGCGCGCGCGCTTCATCCGGTGATGCTGCCAGTTCACGGGCAGCGGTCGCCGCCTGTGTCGCGAGGCGAACGGCCTGCTGCGGGTCACCGCTGGCGAGAGCCAGTTCGCCGAGCCCGCGCAGTGTCCGTACCTCGGAGAGCCGTTGGCCCAGCGTACGTGCTAGCTCCAGCGCACGCCGCAGCGCGCTGCGTGCTTGCTCGAAGTTGCCCAGCCGCGTGTTCGCAACCCCGAGGTTGAGCTGCGCGTGTGCCACACCGTCGAGATAGCCTGAGTCGCGAGCCTTGGCCAGTGCCAGCCGGAGGATGTCCGCGGCGCGCGCCGGGTCGCCGGCCAGCAGGTAAGCCTCACCCATACGGTTAAGAACATTTACTTCGGACAGCGTGCTTCCCGCCGCCTGGGCTAGCCGCAGGGCCTCGGCCAGCAGTTCCATTGACGCATCGAACTCGTTCAGCTCGAGTTTCACCTGGGCAAGCGCCCGTAGCGCGTATGCCTGGTCGCTTGCGTCCCCTGTTGTCCGCAGGATAGCCAAGGCCTGCCCACCGCGCCGGGCAACATCGTCGATCAGCCCGCTTTGCCGGTCCAGGTGCGCGAGCTGTGTTACCACGATGGCCATACCCAGCTCGTCGCCGGCATCCTGGAACAGCCGGACTGCCGCGGTGAGTTCCTCGCGGGCCAGGGCGACCGGACCGGTACGCATGTGCAGCGATCCCAGTGCATACAGGATAGTGGCCTGGCCCCTGACGTTGCCTGCCTCCCGGACGGTCCGAAGGGCGATCTCGTGGGTCTCCCGCCAGTCGTCGTAGTAGCCCCGGATCTCGAACATCGTGGCCGCGGTGAACGCCAGACTCCAGCACACGTCAGTAAGCCCGACCTGGGCGGCCTGCCGAACCCCGGCGACCAGAGCCGCACGCTCGCGCTCCAGCCAGGCGATCGGATCGGCGAGCAGCCGGTCGACCAGCGGGCCGGGTAGCGGCCACAGCCTCGCGTCACTGCGCATTCGCGTGTCGCTGTAACTTTCGGCACGGCGCTCGGCCTCTCGGGCGAGGTACAGCAGGGCGCCCAGCATCCGCTCAAGCGCCGCCTGCCGTCCGGCTGGCAGCTCGTCGGCGGTCAGGCGCTCCCGCGCGTGCACGCGCACCAGGTCGTGCATGCGATACCGGCTGTGCGCGCCAGTGCCGGTGCCGGTGCTCTCGACCAGGCGGGCGATGACTAGTTCGTCGAGCACGTCGTCGGCCGCATCGGGCGGCTCGTCGAGCAGGGCGCCGGCCATCCAGCCGGCGAAGGCCGGCGTTTCGGTGAGTGCGAGCCGGCGCAGCAGCCGCCGTGCGTGCTCGCTGGCGGCGTCATAGGTCAGCGTGATGCTCGCCCGCACGGCTAGGTCTCCATGCCGCAGCTCGTCTAGCCTCCTGGTCTCATCAGCGAGCCGGTCGGCCAGTCGCTGGATGTCCCAGTGCGGCCGTTCTGCCAGCCGCGCGCCGGCGATGCGCAGGGCCAGCGGCAGATGCCCGCACTGGCTGGCCACCGCCGCAGCCGCCGCAGGCTGCGCCATCACGCGGTCACGGCCCGCGATGCGGCCGAGTAGGTCCAGCGACGTCTCAGCGCGGAGGACCCCGACTTCAAGGTGAGTGGCGCCGGGCAGCCCGCCGAGACGTTGCCTGCTAGTGATCAGCACCGCCGCCGCCTCGGTGCCGGGCAGCAGCGGCAGCAGCTGGCTCTCGTCGGCCGCGTCATCGAGCACCACCAGCACCTTGCGGTCGGCGACCAAGTCCCGATACATCTCCGCGCGCTCGTCCAGGTCTTCGGGGACCTGCGGGCCCGGCACGCCAAGCGCCCGCAGGAACCGCTCCAGCACCCGACCCGGCGGAACGGGGCGCCCGGCACCAGCGTGCAGGTCAGCGAAAAGCTGCCCGTCCGGGAAATGCCCAGCCACATCGTGTGCGGTGCGGACGGCTAGACTCGTCTTGCCCACACCGCCCAAGCCGGTGATCACCATTAGCGGCGCTCCCCGGCTGCCCGCCTTCAGCTCGGTCAGGTGCCGGCCGACCTGCTCGACTTGCCCGGCCCGGCCGGTGAAATCGGCGATGTCAGCGGGCAGCAGGCCTGGCGCCCGCCGCCCGGCCGGCGGAATCGCTGGTAGGTCAAGAGCCGGATCGGACGTCAGGATCGAGCGCTGCAGCTGCTCCAGCCGTTCGCCCGGCTCGATTCCCAGCTCATCGATCATGGTCTGCCGGGCCTCGTGGTAAACCTTCAGTGCCTCGGCCGTGCGGTCGCACCGGTACAACGCCAGCATCAGCTGGCCGCGCAGCCGTTCCCGTAACGGAAACTCCGCCACCAGCTCGGTCAGCTCGCCGACCAGCTCATGATGTCGAGCCAGGTCCAGCTCGAGCGACAGCCGGTCTTCGGTGACAGCGATGCGCTGCTCGTTCAGCCGACCCGCCGCAGCCTGCAGCAACTGGCTATCCAGGCCCTCCAGCGCGGAGCCCCGCCATAGCCGCAGCGCGTCCCGGTAACTGGCCACAGCCCGCTCAGGCTGGTCGGCTTCCCGAGCCTGACTGCCTGCGGCCACCAGATCCGCGAATCGCAGCGAATCCAGCAACCCCTCACCTACGGCCAGCACATAGCCCTGCGCGTGCGTGCTAATCGCCGCGGGGAAGCCATGCGAGGCAAACAGCCGCCGCAAGGAAGAAATGCTGATCTGCGCCTGCGAACGAGAAGTCCGCGGCAGCGCCTCGCCGTACAGCGCTTCCTCCAGCCTGCCGACGGTGACGACCGAGTTCGCGCCCAGTAGCAGCGTCGCCAGCACGACCTGCTGGCGTGTGCCGCCTACGTCAAGGCGCTCCGAGCCGACCGAGACCTCGAGTGGTCCAAGGATCTTGAACTCCAACCGATCTCCAGCCCGCGCCGCACCCACGATCCATCCCCCTGGCCTCCTGACCATGCTAATTCGCATTCCCGCAAGCCGACTGCCTTCGAACCGCTATCGCCTGGCGATACCCAGCGAAAAGCGCAATCGGCGACAGTGGCCGCACTGGGACCCGGACTAGGAGGGAAACATGAACCATAACCTGGCATACCTCTGGTGTTATCGGTGCCGGCGGCGCGCGTCAATCCTGACTGTCGTGGCAGCCGCAGCTGTGCTGGCGGCGTGCGGCAGCAGTCGCCCGTCTGCTGTCGGCTCTGCCAGGGCGACTTACGCGGCGGACCTTGCCTACGCGCAGTGCATGCGAACCCACGGCGTGCCGGACTTCCCCGACCCCAAATCCACGGCAGGCTTCCACATCAGCGGGCAGCCACATGGCACCAGCCCGGCGGCGCGGGCCAACGACACCTGCCAGCACCTACTGTCGGGCGACAGCACGGGAACGGGCAGCGCCACCGCGCCGACGACAGCCAGCGCGCCTGGCGCCGCAGCGACTGACTGCCTGACCGTGTCGCGGTGTTACGCCCCGCAGCAGTTTCTCGCGGCCTACGGCATCCAGCCACTGCTGGACCGCGGGATCACCGGCCGCGGCATCACGGTGGTGCTGCCCGAGGCGGCCGAAACTGGGCCGGCGCGGCCTCAGCCGATCACCGGCCTACTGCAGTCAGTGACCGACATTCGGCAGGACCTTGCGGACTTCGACAGCCGGTTCGGACTGCCGCCAGCAAAAATCCAGGTCATCACGGCCCTGGCTGGCTCCTCTGCCTCGCCGTGGCTGGCAGGCGCCGAGGAGGTGACGGACACCGAGCTAGTGCACGCCGTCGCCCCGGACGCCGCCATCCGCGAGGTCCTGGTAGACCGGGCGGACGTAAGCACCCCGGCCAAGCTCGCTGCCACGTTCGCCAGTTACGTGCGAACCGCCGTCAGCACCGGACAGGTGATGTCCCAAAGCGGCATCGGCCAGGACTTCAACCTGGGTGAGAGCTCGTGGACTAGCGCAGAGGTCGCGACTATCAACACCGCCCTGGAATACGCCGCCGCGCGCCATCTCACCGTCGTCGTCGCGTCCGGAGACTATGGCGCGATCGGCAACGGCTCATCCACGCCGCGAAGGGAGGTCAGCCTGCCCGCCTCAGATCCATGGGCGCTCGCTGTCGGCGGCACCACACTGACCGCCAACCACGCCACCGGCGCATACCTCAGCGAGACCGCCTGGAACGTGCAGTCCGGGTCACCGGACGGCTCCGGCGGCGGGTTCAGCCGACTGTTCAGGCGCCCCAGCTACCAGAACGGCGTGCCCGGCATCGGCGCCACCCGCGGCGTGCCAGACGTCGCTGGCGAGGCGACAGGTACAAGCGGCATGGCACTCGCTTTCAGCGCGCCGGGCGGCGGGGACGAGTTCGTCGGGGCCGGTGGCGCGAGTGCGGCCGCGCCGTTCTGGGCCGGGCTGATCGCCCTGGCTGATCAAGAGGCCGGGCACGCTCTTGGTTTCGTCAACCCCGCCATCTACCGGATCGCCCGCGGTCCGCTGTACCACAAGGCGTTCCACGACATCACCACCGGCGACAACACGGTGACGGTTAACGGAGTCACCGTAACCGGCTATAAGGCCGGACCCGGCTGGGACCCGGTTACCGGCTGGGGTACCCCGGACGCCCGGATCCTCATCCCCCTGCTGGCCGGTACGTCGAAAGGATGAGTTATGAAGAACGACGGTGACAGGTATGTCTTGCGTGCCCGCGGGCTGCGCAAAGAGTACGGCAACGGCGAGGGGATGGTGCGCGCGGTCAACGAGGTCAGCCTCGATGTCGTCAGCGGCGAGACGGTGGCGGTCATGGGGCCGTCGGGCTGCGGCAAGTCGACGCTGCTATACCTGCTCGGCGGGCTGGACCGACCTACCGAAGGTGAGCTGTGGTTGGCGGGCCAGCGCATCGACCAGCTAAGTGAGCGAGCCCTGGCGCGGCTGCGCCGCAGCACCGTCGGGTTCGTATTCCAGGCCTTCCATTTGATGGAAGAGCTCACGGCGGCAGAGAACGTTGAATTGCCGGCGTTGCTGGCCGGGCGATCGGCCCGGTGGGCGCGGCAGCGCGCCAGTGCACTGCTGGAGCAGGTAGGGCTAGCGGACCGGGCCACGTTCCTGCCGTCGGCCCTATCGGGGGGCCAGCGTCAGCGAGTGGCGGTGGCCCGTGCGCTGGTCAGCGAGCCGCAGGTGGTGCTGGCCGACGAGCCGACCGGAAACCTAGACAGCCACGCCACCGCTGAGGTGCTGTGGCTGTTTGAGCATCTGCGCAAGGCCGGGCAGACGCTGGTGATCGTCACCCACGATCCGCAGATCGCCAGCACCGCCGACCGGCTGATCACCATGCGCGACGGCGCCTTCGCTGCGGAGACGCGGCTGACTGGCGACAGGACCGGGAATATCACCGCCCTGGTCGGGCAGGCTAGGGCATACGAGCAGGGGGCGTGAGGTCATGGGCAAGATCAGGCTTGTCGCACGCCTTGTTAGCCGGGACCTGCGACGCCGACCTGGGCCTGCCGTCCTGCTGGTGCTGGCGATCACCGCTGCCACCGCCACGCTCACCCTGGGCCTGGTGCTGCACGGGGTCACCAACCAGCCCTACCAGCAGACCCGAGCGGCGACTAACGGCCCGGACGTGATAGCCCAGATCGATCCGTGGCAGGAGGGCGGCGTCCGGGTGCAGGTCGGACAGGCCCGGATCGCTGCCGAGATCAGAACACTGACCCACGCGCCAGGCGTCGCCGGCTACAGCGGCCCTTACCCGGTCGCCTCGGCCTTGCTGCGGGTACGGGGCCTGACCACGGGGATTGAGGCAGAGGGACGGGCCGAGGGACGGGCCTCGATCGACCAGCCGGAGGTGGTCGCGGGGACCTGGGTACGGCCTGGCGGAATCGTGCTCGAGCGCACGTTCGCCGCGGCACTCGGAGTCGGCATCGGGAACCTGGTCTCAGTGGCCGACCGACCCTACCGGGTGGTGGGGATCGCGGTCACCGCCGCTGTCTTGCCGTACCCCAACCTGTGCTTTGCTGCCTATGGCGGCTGCGCCTTCGACTACGTGGGCAGCATCAACCTCCACCCCAATCCGGGACTCGCCTGGCTCACCGAGCCGGCTGCCCGTTCCCTGGGCTCGCCGCGCGCCCCGCTTTCCTATTTTCTTAACCTGAAGCTGACCGATCCGGCCGCTGCCCCGGCCTTCGCGTCCAGATATGCGATGCCGTGGCCCAACTCGCCGGTCCTGGCCTGGCAGACCTTGCAGGCCGGGTCTGGCCTGCTGGTGCAAGATGAGCAGTCGGTGCTCTCGCCTGGCGCCTGGCTGGCCGCGCTGCTGGCGGCCGCCAGCGTAGCCGTGCTGGCCGGTGGCCGGATGGCCGAGCGCATTCGGCGGATCGGCTTGCTCAAGGCGGTCGGTGCCACGCCGGGAATGGTGGCAGTCGTGCTGCTGGCCGAGAATGTGGTGCTGGCCCTGGTGGCCTCGGCGACTGGGCTGGCGATCGGCTGGGCCGCCGGCCCTGCGCTTGCGAGCCCCGGTGCCGCGCTCGTCGGCACCCCCGGCGCGCCTGCGCTCAGCCTGTCCATCGTCGGCCTGGTGGTGGCCATGGCCCAGGTTGTGGCACTGGCATCGGTTGTGGTGTCGGCCGTCCGCGCGGCCCGGACCAGCACCGTCAGTGCGCTGGCCGACGCCGCCCGTCGGCCGCGCCGTCACGGCACTCTGATCGGGCTCTCGCGACGGATGCCCGTGCCGCTTCTGATCGGCACCTTGCTGATCGCGCGTCGGCCGCGCCGGGCCGTGCTGAGCGCGGCCAGCGTCGCGGTCACCGCCACCGGCATCGTCTCGGTGCTGGCCTTCCACACATCTGTCCGCCTTCGGTCCGCCACCTTGTCGAATGGCCTAGAGAACCCGGTGATCGGCCGAGACGAGCAGATGCTAGTGGTGCTTACCGTGGTCCTGGTCGCACTCGCGACCCTTAACGCGATCTGCGCGGCCTGGACCACCGTGCTGGACGCCCGGCACTCCTCGGCGGTCGTCCGCGCGCTGGGCGCGACACCGGACCAGGTCACCGCAGGGATCGCTGCCGCGCAGGTCCTGCCGGCCGTGCCGGGCGTGCTGCTCGGCATCCCGTTGGGCATCGCGCTGTTCGACCTCGCCGCCCAGGGAGCCGGCATGACCGTCCCGACGCCGTGGTCGCTGGCCGCCGCCGCGCTCGGCGCCCTGGTCGGGGTGGCCGCGCTTGCCGGCATCCCTGCCCGGGTCGGCGCCCGCCGACCCGTGTCGCCCATCCTGCAGTCCGAAACCGCCTGACCTATCCAAGAGCAGTGGCCCCTCGTATCATCGCGCGCACCCCGACTTTGGCCACGAGTGATGGCAAGCAGACGCTCCAGGCGGGTAGCTTGGACCTTCGACATTTGCCTGCGCCGCGCATCGATAGAGGTTGTTGTCCAATCCTGGCTGTCCTTCCAATAGGCGCTCACCCAAGCCGGGGAAGATCACGCGCAAGGGCCGTAGGCCATCACGGGTGACGCGCAGCGCTCTTGCGCGTGATCTTGCCCGGCTTCACGCTGGAGCGCCGCAAGGCCTCAGCGATCACTGCGCTGACGCTGATCTCGGTTGCGGATGCGGAGGCCCACCGCCACGATGAGCGCATGCTGGACCTCGACCTGTTGCTGGATGCGGACGGCCGAGACCGGCTCGTCGCCCGGTTCGGCGAAGGGGTTCACTCGTGGTTGGCTGCGTTGCCCAGGCTGGTCGAGCGGTGCTGCCAGCGCTGGCACCTGGAGCTGGACGAGGTGGTGCTGGGCAACGGGTCCTGTGTCTTCACCGGCAGGCAGTATGACGCTCGCGGCGTGGTGCTGAAACTGACGCCAGATCTGGCCATCGCGGCGGCTGAAGCATTGGCACTGCGCGCTTGGGCGGGCACCGCGCATGTGGTGGATCTTATTGACGCGAAGCTGGATGCAGGAGCCCTGCTGATGGAGAAGATCGAGCCGGGGACCAAGGTCAGTGACCAGCCGGAACTCCCTGCAGCCGGTGAGATGGCCGAACTGCTGACCGGCCTGCGGTGCACCGCCGGCGACTATGTCGGGCAACTGCCCACGCTGGCACAAGGCATGGACGCGATGTTTTCCCGGACCGGCGGGCGGCTCAGCAACCCACGAGTAAGTCCACTGGTCGCACCGCGCATGCTGGCACACGGGCACCGGCTGGCCCGTGAGCTCGCCGCCGCTGGCGGCGCGCCCGGACTGCTCCACGGAGACCTCCACCTCTCCAACATCCTCCAGGGCGGCCCTGGGCGTGGACTCGTCGCCATCGACCCCGGCCCCCGCGTGGGCGACTTGGCGTGGGACGCGATCGAGTGGACCCTAGGCCGGGCCACCAGCACAGCTGAGATCCACGACCGGGCCGGGCAACTCTGCGCGCTAGTCCCCGCCCTGGACCGCGACAGGCTCTGGCTCTGGTGCCAGGCCACGGCCGCGGTGATCGCCGTCCTGCAACTACGCCGCCGTCCGGCAGACGACACCACACGACTCTTGCTGCAGCTCGCCGCCAGCTCAGCATGAGGCGAGGTTCGTCCGTCAGGTCGCCTTTCACTCCCGGCCGTCACGAACACGCGGTCCATGGCCCCCGCGCCGCGCAAGACCACGAGCCTGATCCTGGCACGGCTTCGGCAGAGTCGAGGATCGTCCTGGTGGTGATGCCAGCCCAGCCGGGCCGGCCGTAGGGCAGGAATCACCTTCAGCGGGTGGTGACGGTGTCTGCCAGCAAGGGGACGTTACGGCAAGGTGTCAGCCGCCGACGTGACCGAGAACTGCGTATTCACGCAAATTGAAGGATCTTGCTCGATGCCGATAGCGCGAGATCTGCATTGCTATTGGGGGTAATGGGCATTGGCGACCCTGGTGGCGAGCGTTGATACCGCGCGGGCCGAGGCTCCTCGCCGTCCCAGCACGCTCCGGAGGGTCCTGCTAGCGCTCGCCGGCGTGATGATCTTTCAGGCCCTTCTGGTGGTGTGCCTGATCAGTGCCCAGCAGCTGCTGACGCCGCGGCAGATGCCGTTCGGAGTCGTTGGGCCGTCGCTGGTGGTCCAGGAGGTGCAGTCCAAGCTCGGGATCGACCCGGTCTCCTATCCGACCAAGGCAGCTGCCATCAGCGCAGCCGACCAGGGCAAGGTCTACGGCGCGTTCGTCAGCGGCCGGACCGGCGACACACTGATCGTGGTCCCGGCGAAAAGCTTCTTCGCCCAGGTCGAGCTGGAACCCGCTTTCGTCGCCGCAGCGCGCCTGCTGCATCGGTCGGTCACGGTGCAGACGGTGAAGCCGCTGCCAGCCAGTGACCGGGTGGGCGCGGTGGTGGGGCTTCTGCTGCTTCCGCTGCTGATCGGCGGGTACCTGGCCGCGGTCCTGGTGTTCAAGGCCGCCGCCGGGACTGCCGCTGCCCGGTGGCGGGCGTCGATCCTGATCGGTTACGCCATCGTCGGCGCAGTGCTGACCGACCTCATCGCCGGGCCGGGGATCGGCGCCTACTCCAGCAGCCACTTCTGGCCGCTGCTGCCGTGCTTCGCGCTGGTCACCGGCGCAGTGGTACTGGCGGCGGCGGCGATCCAGGGTCTCGCCGGGCGCCTCGGCACCGTGCTGGTGGTGATCGCGTTCATCGTCCTCGGCGGCGCAGGCGCGGGTGGAGGCGGGACCTACTTGCTGCCCACCTACTGGCGCAACATCGGCGTCCTGTTCCCGCCGCAGAACGCGGTCACCCTGATCCGCCAGGTGCTGTACTTCGGCGGCCATGACATCACTACGCCGCTGGTCGTGCTGCTGCTGTGGACGGCCTTCGGCCTGGCCGTGATCGGCTACCTGGGCTGGATCCGCCCGGCCACAACCGCACGCCGGCGCAGGCCGGATACGCAGCCCGCCACCGCGCCGGCCACCGCCAAGCCGGCCACGGCACGGCACGGCAGAGCGATCCTGATCGCGCTCGGCATCTGCGCCGTCATGCAGTGCCTGTTCTCCTTCACCTACATGGACGCCAGCCACCAGCCCGTCGCGACAAACCTGCCTTTCGGGGTCACCGGATCCTCCCCGATCCTGGCCAATGCCGAGCACCGCTTCTCCCTCAAGGTGACCCACTACCCGAACGAGGCCGCGCTCAAGAACGCCATCGGCCAGGCCGAGCTCTACGGCGGCCTCATCCCCGCCACCACCGCTGGCGCGCCGAGCACGCTGATAGTCGTCCCGTCCGCTAGCGACATCGCGCCGCTCGACCTGGCTGTCCAATTCGGCCGCGCCGCCAAGGCCGTCGGCCTGCCCCTGACAATCAGGCCCTACCAGCCGGTCAAGCTGGCCAAGAAAGACCCATTCGGGCTGGTCGAGTCACTCATGCTGCTGCCCCTGCTGATCGGCGGCTACGTCAGCTCGGTCATAGCAAAAGCCGTAACCGGCAGCGCCGCGGTCCGGTGGCGAGGCGCCACCCTGATCGGCTTCGCGGTCGTGGCAGGCCTGGTCGTCGACCTCATCGCGTGCTACTGGCTGCAGGGCTTTCCTAGCAGCAGCTTCTGGATCGTCTGGCCGATCTGCTCGCTCATCATCGCCACCGTCGCCATGGTCTGCACACTGCTGCAGCACCTGCTTGGCGCTGCCGGCACGCTGCTGACCATCATCCTGATCATCCAGTTCGGCAACCCGTCATCTGGCGGGGCCAACGGGGTACCGTACCTGCCCGCCTTCTGGCGCGACATCGGCCCGTACTTGCCCCCGCGCAACGCATACATCTTGCTCCACCAGACCATCTACTTCCACGGCCACGGCACCAGCCTGGCGCTCGCCGTCCTGCTGATCTATCTCGCAGTCACGACAGTGACTGGCTTCCTGCTGTGGTTCCGCACCCCCCAGGGCCCGGTCACGCCCGACACCGAGGCCGAGGCCGCCGCCATGACCGTCCCCATCGGAGCCGCACCATGATCCGCCGATCGGCTGGCAGGCGCCGCCCGTGTGCGGCCAGTTTCCTTACTCGGCCCTTCTTCCCGATTGGCGCGGAACCGATATGCCTAGATCACTGTCCAGGGTGGCGCGCGGCGCGGGCAACGTCGCACGGGAGGCAGCCCGCCGTGTGCCGCACGCGCCAACGCTGAGCTGCCAGTAGTACATAAACATCCTCGCCAGCGAGGAATGACCGTGCGAATGCCGGGTCCGGTGAGTCACCGGGAGCCCGTGTCACGGTGCCACAGCCAACAAGCAAATGCGCCTGAGCGGCAGGCAACCACCAGCCAGGCAACATACGGCACAGCACCGCCGACGACGAGCCCGATACTTGCACGCCTGGCGACAGGTCTGCCTTCGCTCGTCCCCCGCCCGCAAGGCACGACGAGAGGAGCACCACCCTTGCCCACCGATCCCATCCCTGCAGGCCCAATCCGCCCCCGAGGAGGCTGCCCGCAACCAATCATGCTGCGTGGCCGCGTCGACCACATCGACAGGACCACCGGCGAACTGCTGCACCGGTACACCACCGTGCACGGAACTGGCGGCTTCCTGCCGATCGCCTGCAAGACCCGCCGCGCCTCCCGCTGTCCGCCTTGCGCCGATGTGTACCGCGATGACACCTACCACCCGACGACACTCTCCGCGCTCCGCGGGGACCGTGCCATCCACCAACGCGAGCGAGCCCTGGCCGCTGGGCTGCTGCGAGACCTTGACCCCTAGGCCACAGTCGTAGTCGCTCACTGGCGCCTTTGTCCGGCGCGAGCACACACCGGCCTTCCCGCTGATGGGAGGTGCGGCATGACCCGCCTCCTGTTGACCGTGCCCGAGGCCGCTGAGGCGCTGGCGATCTCCCGCAGCAAGCTCTATCAGCTGATCGCGCCTGGTCTGATTCGGTCGGTCCGCATCGACGGGTCCCGTCGCGTTCCGGTCGAGGCGCTCGAAATCTATGTCAGCCAACTGCTCGACCGATTGGAGTCGGCCGATGCCACGGCTTCGTGACGGCGTGATCAAACGAGGCGGATCATGGTCCTGCACACGACCACGCTCCTGCTAGCAGGCGTTCCCGTCCACCTAGTCGCCGCCCGGCTCGGGCGCGCCGACCCGGCCGTGACCTTGCGGGTCTACTCTCATGTCCTTCGCGAGCACGCGGCAGGCGTCGGCGACGTCTTCGCCCATGCCGTCAAAGGCTCGCGTTAGCAAAGGCGTCGCAAGCCGAGGCACGCGAGATTGGTTACAGCAGCATCGCCGCTGCTCAGAAGGTGTGGTCAGGGGCGGGGTCGAACCGCCGACCTTCCGCTTTTCAGGCGGACGCTCGTACCAACTGAGCTACCTGACCGTGGCGGGCACCAATGTAGGAAACTGGCGACCGCAGAGCGGTCCTGACGGGATTTGAACCCGCGACCTCCACCTTGACAGGGTGGCGAGCACTCCGAGCTGCTCTACAGGACCATGTTGTTCTGGCTGGGCCAGCAGTGCCCCCAACGGGATTCGAACCCGTGCCGCCGCCTTGAAAGGGCGGTGTCCTAGGCCGCTAGACGATGGGGGCTCGACGATCGCCGCCTTTGCCCGTGGCGCCTGCCGTCGGGGACCGCCCCAGCATAGGGGACGGAAGCCAGTGCCGGCAAAGCGACCGTCCGGGCAGCACCAGAGGAACGATCTTGGCTCCAGGGCCGGATGGCACAGCGAATCAACGCCTGGGCCAGAACGCCCTATTCCGGCCCCGCCGATGACACACGGAAGGCCGGCCGCGCCGGGCCTAGGGCTGGCTGCCGGTCTTGCTCGCGAGCCGTTCGAGGATCGAGCCGGTTTCGCCCTCCTCGGGAATCAGGAGCCAGCCAGCCAGGTATGTCAGGATGCCGATCCCGCCGAAGCAGGCCGCGATAGCAAACCCCAGCCGCACCAGCGTGGCATCCACGTCGAAGTACTGGGCGATGCCCGCGGCCACCCCGGCGACCAGGCGACCCTTCCGCGGCCGTTCCAGTTTCTTGTCTGCCAGGTTGCTCATGCCACCATCATGCCCAATCCAGTCCCACGCCGTTAGCCCCGGCCCGCCGCGCATACGCTAGCGGCGAGGCCAGCCAGGAAGGACCCCCCATGCCGCGCACCACGGATCCAGCCCCAACGGACCTCCTCAGGATCGACGACGAGTTGACCGATGAGGAGCGTCTCGTCCGCGATACGGTGCGGCGGTTTGCTGACGACCGGGTCATGCCCAATGTCGCCGACTGGTTCGAGGCCGGCACCCTGCCGAAGGACCTGGTTCCCGAGGTGGGCAAACTCGGCCTGCTCGGGATGCACCTGCAGGGTTACGGCTGCGCCGGGATGGGCGCGATCGCATACGGGGTCGCGTGCCGAGAACTCGAGGCCGCCGACTCTGGCCTGCGCAGCTTGGTGTCTGTGCAGGGCTCGCTGGCCATGTTCCCGATCTGGAAGTACGGCTCTGACGAGCAGAAAGAGGAGTGGTTGCCCCGGATGGCGGCCGGGGAAGCCATCGGCTGCTTCGGTCTCACCGAACCTGACCACGGTTCCGACCCCTCCAGCATGAAAACCCATGCAAAACGGAACGGGGTCGATTGGGTGCTAACCGGATCCAAGATGTGGATCACGAACGGCTCAATCGCGGATATAGCTGTCGTCTGGGCGGCCACCGACAATGGCATTCGCGGTTTCCTCGTGCCGCGCGGCGTTCGCGGCTTCACCGCCCGCAATATCCACAAGAAACTCTCGTTGCGAGCCTCGGTTACCTCCGAGCTGTACTTCGACGATGTCAAGCTGCCGGCCGGCGCGGTTCTTCCTGGCGTCCAGGGTCTGAAGGGCCCGCTGTCCTGCCTGTCGGAAGCCAGGTACGGCATCCTGTGGGGCGTCACCGGCGCGGCCAGGACGTGCTTCGAGGCGGCCGCTCAGTACGCCAGGAGCCGCGAGCAGTTCGGCCAGCAGATCGGCGGCTTCCAGCTCACACAGCGGAAGCTGGCCTGGATGCTCGCCGACCTGCAGCGTGCGCAGTTGCTAGCGCTGCACCTCGGCCGGCTGAAGGAGGCCGGCAAGATCACGCCGGAGCAGGTCAGCCTCGGCAAGATGAGCAACGTCAGGACGGCCATCGACGTTGCCAGGGAAGCCAGGACTGTGCTCGGAGCCAATGGCATAACCCTCGAGTACCCGGTCATCCGGCATGCCAACAACCTGGAGTCGGTGCTGACCTACGAAGGTACCGAAGAGATCCACACCCTAGCCCTGGGCCAGGCGATCACGGGGATCTCGGCCTACCGATAGAGGGGCCAGGGAGTTTGAGTTACCGATGATGACAAGACTGGGAGTCTGATGGTCGCGGCCGGACGAGCAGCCTCATGCCAGGCATTGGCCGCAATACTCGATTCCGTGGCGACCGCGCAATTCCCGCTACCGGATGGTCGCGTCACGATCCTTCCGCAGCCATCTGCGCGTGATGCCGGAGTCTTTGCTTTCACCGCGCACTCGGTAATCTTCGCCGACGCTGATCCCGCTTGGGTGGCCGCACAGCTTCCACCTGGCGATCTCAGCGCGCCGCTCAGCCCTCGGTTCCTGCATGCACTGGCCACGCGGATAGGGCGGGAGGCGCATCAGACGGACATGCTCGCGTGCGCCACCGCGTTGCCGGGGCCGCCGCCCCTCAATGTCACGGAAGAGGCGGACCGGACCCACCCGCGGATCGTCAGGGCGCTTCGCTACCGCGACGACATCCGCACCTGGCAGGCCGACGGCGGCGTCCTGCTGCTCGGCCGCGGCGCCGGCGGCCGCTGGGAGGTAGCGGTCGAGGTCGACGCCGACCACCGCGGTCGCGGTCTCGGCCGGTCGCTGGCCACGGCAGCACGCCACCTGGTCCCCGACGGCGCGCCGCTGTGGGCCCAGATCGCACCGGGCAACGCCGCGAGCGTGCGGGCCTTCCTGGCGGCAGGCTTCCGGCCAGTTGGCGCGGAGTCCGTGCTGACGCCCCCGGACAACAAGATCTCGCGATGAGCCGGCCTCGGCTGGCCCCCCGGCATTATCGACAAGTCCGAGATGCGACGATGGCGGCTATGACGCAGGCACCTCAGGTCATCGATAACGCCGAGAACGCGCGGTTCGAGATCAGCATTGATGGCGCCCTCGCCGAACTCACGTACCGGCGGCGAGGTGATCGGCTGATCCTGGTGCATACCGGCGTACCGGAGGCGCTGGGCGGTCGCGGACTGGCCGGCCTGCTCGTGCAGGCTGCGGTGGCCAAGGCTGCCGCCGAAGGCCTGACCGTGGTTCCGTTGTGCCCCTTCGCCAGGAGCTGGCTGGAGCGTCACCCGGACGCGGCAGCGGAAGTCACAGTCGACTGGGGCGAGCCCGTTGGCTGAGGACCACCGCGGGCCGACGGAGCAGGGTCGCGCGGACCCGGCCCGTTCCCATCGAAGTAAGCCTAGGTAAACGGCACCTGGCAAGCCGGCGACGCACCTAGCCGGCAGAGCTGGTCAGCTGGTCATGGCACTGGCGTGCGCCGGTCATGAAGCGCGCCAGCTGAGTGCGAAGGCCGTCGCTTTCGCCCGCCCGCGCCAGCAAGCTAGCGCGGCAGCCGGCCACGAGCACGACGCGCGCGCAAGTGTCGGCGAGCCAGCCGGCCGCCAGCTCCGCGGTGAGCTGACTGGGCGAGGGGCGGAGCAGCGGACGGCCAAGCTGCCGAGCGGCCCTGGCCGTTTCCTGGCAGCCCGAGCCGCCAGCCGGATCGAGCAGCAGCACGGCGTCGCTCACGTACGCGCAGGTCCAAGTCCGGTAGCGGAAGCTGGCATCGGGCAGCTCGTGCAGGATCGCGCCGGCCAGTTGGTCGCGGCGCGAGCGCGTCAGGCCGCCGTCCTCCTGCCGGAGTCCGGCCGGAAAGATCAGGTGCACCGGCAGCCCGGCCTGCAGCGCTGTCTGGGCGGCATAGGTATCGACGCCGGTCTGCCCGCCCGTCACGATCGTGATACCTTCGCTCGCACGTAGGTCGCGTCTTAGGCGCGCCTCGATATCCGGCTCGGTCATCGGCTCCAACCCAGTTCAGTTATCGCCTGCCCGCGGTCCATTTATCGCCTGCCCGCGGCCATCGCCAGCGCCCGCGACGTCGCACTCACACGGGTGTTACTAGCTGTGTTTGCAGCCCGGTCCCGATAACACCGTCGCGATCCGACAGCAAGGTCTCGGTCATGCCCGTGCCGTTGCCGCCCATGGTGGTCAGCGCGTCAAGCAGTAGCCACTCGCCGACCGGATCGCGCTGCAGAACCACAGTGAGGTCTACGTTCAGGAAGAGGTATTTGCTCGGCTCGATTGCCATGCCGACTCCGCTGCCGGAGTCGGCAAGCAGCAGGGTCCGCGTCATGGGCGTCAGCTCCTCGCCGGACACCAGCGGGATCCGCGGTCGGCCCCAGGCCTGAGAGGGCCCGAACTGCCCGAACCCGCCGGCGACAAACCGCCAGTCGATCGCGGCCAGGTACCCGTCCATGAAACCGCCCGGGAAGATGGGCACCGGTGCGCTGTCCGGGATGGCGGGGACGCTGCCTTCTCGCGCGATCACCGGGAGACCGGCCGTCCGGCCAATCCGCCAGCCCCGCGCGTACAGGACGTCGCGGCCGCCGGCCTCCAGCACCGTTTCGAGCAGGGCGACTCGTCTGCCCGGGCGCAGCGTACGCGTCCTGACCGTGACCGTGTCGACGGGTATCGGGCGCAGGATGTCCACCGCCACCCTGGCCAGACGCATGTTCTCAGCTGGCTCGTGCCGCTCCATGTGGCTGGCCGCGAGCGCGGACGGCGGACCGCCGTGCTGAGCCTTAGCGCTCCACGGCCCGGCCGTTGCCATGGTCGCACGATAGGTGTCGGGGCCCACGCGCTCGAAGAATTCTGCCTCCACGGGGCGCGATGTTACCGGCGGGATGCAAGTAGCGAGGTCGGGCACCGCCACGATGAACGAGGCTGACCGGCGACCGGGGTCCGTCCGCCGAATCGAACGCGATCCCAGACGCTATCGCTGCCGCTGTCCCTGACCCTGGGACGCAGCCTGCTGCTCACCGCCGCGCTTCCGTGGCTCGTTTACATCCTGCTCCGCCCGCATGTCAGCTCCGATACGGAAGCACTGGGGATCGGCGGCGCGATCCCCGCAGCCCGGGTGCTGGCGCGGCTTGCCGCGACACGCCGCGTGGCCTGGATCGCGCTGATATCGGCGATTGTTTTCGTCATAACCGTGCTGGTCTCGTTGCTCTCCGGCGGAAGCGCACTGCCGATCAAGCTGCATTCCTCGGTCATCACCGGCGCGGCCGGGCTCGCCTGCGTTATCTCGGTCTTGGTTGGCCGGCCGCTGCCCGCGATCCTGGCAAGGCTGCCTGCGTTCTCCGACCCCGACCGGCGGAGGAGGATCGAGCGAGCCGCCAGTGACCCTGGCCGCCGGCGGCGAATGACCGCGATGACAGCCATGATCGGGATCACACTGCTCCTGGACGCCGGTGTCGCGCCACCCTGGCCGTCATGCTCCGACGGCCCCGACTTCGCGCCTGCAGCGCGACTAGCGGACAACTGCTGAGGGGCACGCCGCGGACCTGCGGCTCGCGCCAACATCAACCCGGTGATCACCCACGACCAACGTCGGCCGCACGATGGGCCGCATCTGCGCGAGCGGCGTGACA
>JASHUG010000090.1 GCA_030040155.1 Streptosporangiaceae bacterium
CCGGCGACCACCACCGCACTGGCCCGCCAGCTGGGTGTCACGCCCAGCGCCGTGTCACAGCACCTGACGTTCTTGCGCCGCGGCGGGCTGATAGACCGTCAGCGCTCCGGCCGCGCCGTCTTGTACCAGACGTCCGAGCTGGGCCTGACGCTGCTCAGCACGCCCGCAGGCGCCTAATCTGCCTGGCGGCCCGACCGGACTCCTGCGGCAAGCTCGGCGGTCAGGTCCCTGATGCCCTGCAGGCCGGCCTCGTAGTCGTCGGCGGCGAGCAGCCGCTGGACGAACGCGGTGCCGACGATCACGCCGTCTGCGAAACTGGCCACCTGCGCCGCCTGCTGCCCGTCCTTGACTCCGAGCCCGACGGCGACCGGCAGGCTCGTGTGCTGCCTGACCCGGCTCACCAGGACGGCCGCCTCTGCTCCGACCAGGTCCCGGATGCCGGTCGTGCCCATGAGGGAGGCGGCGTAGACGAAGCCGCCGCTGACCGACGTGATCAGCGCTATGCGTTCATCCGAGGAGCTCGGGGCCACGAGGAACACCGGGTCGAGCTTGTACTCCGAGGCCGCGGCCAGCCAGGGTCCCGCTTCCTCCGGGGTCAGGTCCGGCGTGATGAGGCCGCTGCCGCCAGCCGCGGCCAGGTCGCGTGCGAACGCGTCGACACCGTAGCGGTCCACGGGGTTCCAGTAGGTCATGATCAGGGCGGCCACGCCCGCGCCCGCCACCGCCTCCACGGTGCGCAGCACGTCCGCGACGCGGGTCCCCCCGATCAGTGCCCGGTGTACGGCCTCCTGGATGACCGGCCCGTCCATCAGCGGGTCGGAGTACGGCAGGCCGATCTCGATGATGTCGGCGCCGGCCTCCGCCATGACCAGCGCAGCGGTAATCGCGCCGTCCACGGAGGGAAAGCCGGCCGGCAAGTAGCCGATCAGGACCGCGCGGTTTTCCGCGGCCGCCTTCTCGAACGCCGTGCCGACGGTGCTCAAGGGCCGGCCAGCCCGCCCGGCTCGCTGTCAGCCGAGTCGCCGAGGTGGCCGAACCAGCGGCCCGCGATGTCCACGTCCTTGTCCCCCCGGCCGGACAGGTTGACCAGGAGGATCGCCTCGGTGCCGAGCTGGGGCCCCAGCTGGAGCGCGCCCGCCAGCGCGTGCGCCGACTCGATCGCCGGGATGATCCCCTCGGTCCGGCACAGCGCGGAGAACGCCTCCATCGCCTGAACGTCGGTGACGGCCCGGTACTGGGCCCGGCCGGTCTCATGCAGCCACGCGTGCTCGGGGCCGACACCCGGATAGTCCAGGCCGGCCGATATCGAGTGGGTCTGCAGCGTCTGCCCCTCGGCGTCCTGGAGCAGGATCGTCCGCATGCCGTGAATGATGCCGACCGACCCGCCGACGACGGTGGCCGCGTGCCGCCCGGTCTCGATGCCATCCCCGCCGGCCTCGCAGCCGATCAACGCGACGGACTCATCGGGGATGAAGGCGTGGAAGATGCCCATGGCGTTGGACCCGCCGCCGACACACGCGATCACCGCGTCTGGCAGCCGGCCCGCCAGCTTGAGCATCTGCTCTCTGGCCTCCAGCCCGATGACCCGCTGGAAGTCGCGCACCATCATCGGGAACGGGTGCGGGCCCATGACCGACCCGATGCAGTAGTGGGTGTACTCGACCGTCGACACCCAGTCCCTGAACGTCTCGTTGATCGCGTCCTTGAGCGTCATGCTCCCGGTCTTGACCGGCACGACCTCCGCGCCCAGCATCTGCATCCGCGCGACGTTCAGCGCCTGGCGCCTGGTGTCCTCTGCGCCCATGTACACGGTGCAGTCGAGCCCGAGGAGCGCCGCAGCGGTGGCGGTCGCGACGCCGTGCTGCCCGGCGCCGGTCTCAGCGATGATCCGGGTCTTGCCCATCCTCTTGGTGAGCAACGCCTGGCCGAGCACATTATTGATCTTGTGCGAGCCAGTGTGGGCGAGATCCTCGCGCTTGAGGAACACGCGGCAGCCGCCGGCCAGTGCGGCGAATCTCGGCACCTCGGTCACGAGTGTCGGCCTGCCGGCGTAGCCACTGAGGAGGTCCGCCAGTTCGGACCGGAAGCCAGGATCAGCCTTCGCAGCCAGGTAGGCGGCGGTCAGCTCGTCCAGCGCCGACATCAGCGCTTCCGGTGCCAGCCGACCGCCGAACCGGCCAAAGTGCCCGGTCGGGTCCGGACTCTGACCGACGTCAGATGTCGGCTCGCTCATGAGGGCCTCCTGCCACCGCCGGGCTCGCCAGGGTCCGAACCGCGGTCGGTCCGCAGCGCTGGGTGTGATCCCGCCGTTACCAGGTCGGCGACCGCCGAGCGGGGATCCTTGCCGGTGACAAGGCTCTCGCCGACGAGCACCGCGTCCGCGCCGGCCGCGGCATAGGCCAGCAGGTCATGCGGGCCCCGCACGCCGGACTCGGCGATCTTGATGATGCCGTCGGGGACCCTGGGCGCGAGCTTCGCGAACACCGAGCGATCGACCTCGAGCGTCTTCAGATTCCTGGTGTTGATGCCGAGGACCGTCACGCCCGCCTCGATGGCCCGCTCCAGCTCCCCGGCCGTATGCACCTCGACCAGCGGCACCAGCCCGATGGATACGGCCCGTTCGACCAGCGAGACCAGCGCGTTCTGCTCGAGGGCCGCCACTATCAGCAGGACCATGTCGGCCCCGTAGGCCCTGGCCTCCCACAGCTGGTAGGAGCTGAGCACGAAGTCCTTGCGCAGCACTGGCACGCCTACAGCCTCACGGACGGCGGCCAGGTCCTCGATGCTGCCGCCGAACCTGCGCTTTTCCGTCAGCACGCTGATGATCCGGGCTCCGCCTGCCTCGTAGTCGACGGCCAGCGCAGCCGGGTCGGCGATAGCCGCGAGCGCGCCCTTGGACGGGCTCGCGCGCTTGACCTCCGCGATGACCGCGACCTCGGCCCCGCTGAGCGCAGCCATCACGTCACGGGGCGACGGCGCCCTGGCTGCGGTCTCCTTGAGCCGCTCCAACGGCGCCATCTCCTGGCGGACAGCTAGATCAGCGCGTACCCCTTCGAGAATGTCGTCAAGCACGCTCACGCGGTTCTGCCGCCCCTCGGGTGGGTTGCCTTGCCCACAAAATCGTAGCGAGCGTGCCGCCCGCGCCACGCCGACCCCCAGTGCCGCGGGCGCTCCGCGCTCGTCGGGGCGGATCCGATCAGGAGACGGCCTCGAGTTCGCCGGCCCCCTCTGCCAGCGCCGCGCCGGCGTGGTCAGGCACGTGGCGTGGGTCGGCAAATGCTCTGGCCACGGCCGGATGCAGCAACGTGCCCAGCGTGATAATCGCGAGCAGCGTGCCACCCAGATATCGGGCCGAGTAGGCGTAGCGGAACAGGCCGACGGCCACGAATCCCGACTCGAACGCGATCGCGATCAGCCAGGCTGAGTGACTGCCAGATCGCACAATCGCGGCCAGCCAGCACAGCGCCGCCGCGATGGCGACCGCCAGCAGCAGCGACGGCAGGTTGCGCCGCCCGTAGCTCAGGCTCACCGCGGCGGATGCACCGGCTTGCGCCAGATACAGCCTGCTCACAAGCCGGACAAGGACGCTTGACCGCGCTCGCGGGCCCGCAGAGCTTCGTTTCGCTGCCGCTGTCGCCGCGGATCTGGACATGCAGTACACCCTCCCTGCCAACCGACGGGGGCAGCCTCCGCCGACTCGCTTGCCTGATGCGCCGGCCAGGGACGGCCCGTACGCTGACCGGCCGGCCAGACCGGCCCTCCGCCATGGTACCAATCAGGGTATTCCCGTCATGGGGTATGACTTCTCCATTACCAGCCCGTGACCAAGGCTCCGGGCGAGCCAGCGTCACGCGCCCGCGGCCGACCTGCGGCTGCCGGAGGTCGGATCATCCCCCCGGCTCAGCGCCTCCCAGATGGAGGCCGAGTCGGCCGGCTCGGCGCCTGCCGCCGCCCGGCCGCGCTCGGCCCGCGGGCGAGGCTCGCCCAGGCCACCGGGGGCGTCGTACTTGCCCCCCATCACGGCCAGCCTGGCGGGACTGCACGCCGCGATCAGCCCGGCAGCGATCAGGGCCAGGGCCCCCGCCACCACAAGCGCCTGCCAGCCTGCCGCGACCATGCTGACGTGCGGCGCCGCCCCCACGAGATCAGGCACGGGCGGTGAGGCGTTGCCGCTGCCCTGGGTGACTGACCCGGCGCCCGGATTGCTGGCCGGCCCGACAACGGCCGCCGCGGCCGCCACGGCGGCGGACTTGGACACGGTAAAGGCCGACCCGGCCAGGCCCGCGCCGAGTCCGACAAGGAGCACGCCGCTCGCCCGGCGCCAGACCCGTTTGGTCGCGAGCACCGCGACCAGGCAGGCCAGCCCGGCCACGACCAGGGCGTCGGCGTAGGGCACCATGGCCGAACCGGTGATGGACACCCTGCTGGCCGGGAGCGGCCGCGGCGGCGCGGTCCGCACGACAGCCCATCCCTGGCGCATGGCCAGGAATGCGAACCCGGCGCCGACGGCGCCCAGCAGCAGCGTCATAGCCAGGGCCTGACGTGCCGACCTGGGACGTAGCCGCGACCCGACGCTCGTGCTCACGAATCCTCCAGATACGCATGCCGCGCCGACGGATATCGCGGGCGGACGCCATGCGCGCCGACCTGAGCCAGCCAGCATGGCCGGCGTAGTCAGGCTAGCGCGGGTGCGCCAGGCCGCCCGCCGCGGCGGCCGGCCGGCCGGGTTGCCCGCCTTGCGTGAGCGGCTAGGCCCGCCTCGCGAGTGCCCGATCACCTACGATTCTGCGCATGACGTACGCCAGGGATGAGCGTCTTGCCCTCTGCGCCCTGCTTGCCGATCTTGGCCCGGATCAGCCGACACTGTGCGCGGGGTGGCGGACCGCCGACCTGGCCGCGCACCTGGTGTTGCGCGAGCGCCGCCCGGATGCGGGCGCGGGCATCTTGGGCGGCCCGTTCGCCAGGTACACGACTTCGGTTCAGTCAAGGCTCGCCCGGCGCACACCGTTCCCAAAGCTCATCGAGATGATCAGGACCGGCCCTCCGCGCGCATCGCTATTCGGCATCCCGGGTGCCGACGAGCAGTTCAATACCGTCGAGTATTTCGTGCATCACGAGGATGTGCGACGGGCTCAGCCCGGGTGGGACCCGCGTGACATCGACCGCGGGCTGTCTGAGCTGCTGTGGAACCGGCTCGGGCTGGCCAAGCTGGTGCTGCGCAAGGCACCCGTCGGCGTGGAACTCGTCCGCGCCGACGCCGAGCCAGGCGATGGCCGCCGTGTCCGCCGGACGGCAAAGGCCCGCACGCCGGTCGTGACCGTCACCGGGACGCCCGCCGAGCTGACGCTGTGGGCGATGGGCCGCACCGGGGCCGCGCGCGTCCGGCTGGACGGCAGCGATGCGGACCTTGCCGCGCTGGAGGCGGCAACCTGGGGGATCTAGCCCGCGCCGCGGCCCAATAATGAACGCCCGCCGACAGGCGGGTAACCGGCCGGGGCATTAACGGCAACAATCGCTAGCACGAAGTCTTAATATGACGTAGGTCACTTCCCGTCGCGTCTCGCTGCGGTCATTTATAGTTCACGAATCATCCGGCCAGCAATCATCTAAAAATAAGCGACCATTTACCTCTCCTCGCGACGATGCTCGCGTCCTGAACCCCGCGTTCTGACAGGTCGGAGAGGAAAAAGTGCGAAGAAGTAAGGCAATCATTGCCATTGCAGCCGCGGGCACCGCAATGCTCGCGACGGCGTGTGGCAGCAGCTCGCCGAGCAGCACCAGCGGCAGCGGCAGCGGCTCGGTCAACTGGTCCACGGTCACGCATCTGACGACGTCCGGGGACACTGACATGGCCGCGCTCGTGAAGGCGGCAGAGAAGGAAGGCGTGCTCAACGTCATTACGCTGCCGAGCAACTGGGCCAACTACGGCACCATCATGAAGGACTTCACCGCGAAGTATCACATCAAGATCAACGACGCGATCCCGCTGGGGTCCAGCGGCCAGGAGATCACCGCCGTCGAGACGGAGAAGGGCCAGAGTCGCGCGCCTGACGTCGTGGACGTGGGGACCGCATTTGCGGTCGAGGGAGCCAATGACCATCTCTGGGCCCCGTATGAGGTCCAAACCTGGAGTGACATTCCGGCGAACGCAAAGGACACCAACGGCGACTACTATGCGGATTACGGCGGATATGTGGCTATCGGTTATGACCCGGCGAAGGTAAAGGTCGCGCCGACGTCGTTTGCGAGCCTGACTAACCCGGCGTACAAGAACATGATCGGGCTCAACAACAGCCCGACAACCGCCGGTGCCGCCTTCGCGGCCGTGTATGCCGCGGCGCTCGCCAATGGCGGGTCATACAGCAACATCCTGCCGGGGATCAAGTACTTCGCGCACCTGAAGGCGATCGGGAACTTCGTGCCGACCGCTATCGGCGGGCCGACCACGGTGGAGGACGGCACCACGCCGATCCTCATCTGGTGGGACTACCTGCTGGCCTCCGAGGTCTCGCCGGTCGTGAAGGGCTTCAAGATCGTGATCCCATCGGACTCGAGCTTCGCCTCGTATTACGACCAGGCGATCAGCGCGACCGCGCCGGATCCGGCAGCCGCCCGGCTGTGGGAGGAGTACCTGTACTCGACCACCGGCCAGAACCTGTGGCTGCAGGGCTTCGCCCGGCCAATCGAACTGCCTACCCTGATCGCGAACGGCACCGTCGACCAGACGGCGCTCGCCGCCCTGCCGAAGGCCCCGTCGGGCGCGCTGACGTTCCCGACTCAGGCGCAGGATGCAGCGGCCGAGGCTCTCGTCACCGCTGACTGGGCGAAGGACGTCGGCTAGCCCGATGGCTGGAACTGCGACCCAGGCCGCGGCCCCGGAGGTGGTTGCCTCCGGGGCCCGGCCGGGCCTTCCGCTCAAGATGGCGCGCCGTGCCTTGCGCTGGCTGGGCGTGGTGCCGTTCGGCCTGTACATCGCCCTTGGCCTGGCCGCGCCGATGATTGCGATCGCTATCGCCGCGTTCCAGCCCGAGAGCGGCGGCTTCGTGGTGTCGCACTCCAGCGGGCCGACGCTGAGCAATCTCGACACCGCCTTGCACGGCGAGTACTTCGTCGGGCTGCGGACCAGCATCGAGCTGTCGATCGTGACCTCGATCCTGCCGGGCATCTTCGGCCTGCTGATCGCGTACGCGATTCACACTGCCAAGCGCGGCAGTGTGCTACGCCGCGTGGTGATCACCGCCTCAGGCGTGTTCGCCAATTTCGGCGGCGTTCCCCTCGCGCTCTTGTTCATCGCCACGCTCAGCACGACCGGCGTGGTCACCGGCTGGATCAAGGACGTCTTCAACGGCTTCAACATCTGGGACCACGGGTTCACGCTGTTCAATGCCTTTGGCGTGTCATTCGCCTACATGTACTTCCAGATCCCGCTCATGGTGCTGGTCATCTTCCCGGCCCTGGAGGGCCTGCGGCCGGCCTGGCGGGAGGCGGCGCAGAACATGGGGGCCGGAACGTGGCAGTACTGGCGCCACGTCGGCGGCCCGGTGCTGTTTCCGTCGTTCCTCGGCTGCGTCCTCCTGCTGTTCGGCAGCGCGTTCTCCGCGTACGCCACCGCTGAGGCGCTCACCGGCGGCACCGTGGCGCTGACCCCGATCCAGATCGGCGCGCTGCTCAACGGCAACGTGGTGGCCGGGCAGCAGAACCTGGGCTATGCCCTTGGCCTGATCATGGTGGTCATCATCGCGATCGTGATGACCGGATACACGTTCGTGCAGCGAAGGGCGGCTCGATGGCTGCGATAGCGAGCGCCGAGGAATCCGGCACGCAGATCCCCGTCCCGGCCGCGCGGAAGGTGACTCGCAGGCGCAGCCTGCCGGTGTGGCGCTGGGCGATCCTGCTGATCGCGGCCGCGTACTTCCTGATTCCGTTGTACGCGGCACTGCGCTTCGCTGGCTTCAAGGCCTTCACCCAGGTCGTCGGCTACCAGGACTTCGGCTCCGCGTTCGTCCTGTCGCTGCGGCTCGCGCTCATCGCCACGGTTCTGACGCTGGCGCTCATGGTGCCGACCACCGTGTACGTGCACCTGCGGCTGCCACAGATCCGGCGCGTCATGGAAGCGATCACGATCCTGCCGATCGTCATCCCGCCGATCGTGCTCATCATCGGCGTACTGAAGGTCGCGCCCGGCTTCCTGCTCGGCTCGGCGAACCTGCTCGGGCTCGAGTACGTCATCCTCGCGATGCCGTTTGCATATTGGTCGCTGGATGCCGGGCTGCGCTCGTTCGACGCGAAGACCCTGGTCGAGGCGTCCAACTCGCTGGGCGCCGGCTGGCCGACCACGCTGTGGCGCGTCGTAATCCCGAACCTGCGGACCGCAATGCTGTCAGCGACGGTGCTGACCGTCGCGCTCGTGCTCGGCGAGTACACGATGGCCAGCCTCGACAACTTCCAGACCTTCCCGGTGTGGATCGTCAACTTCGAGCAGAACAGCGGGCCCGTCTCGGTCGCCGCATCGCTGCTGGCCTTGCTCGTGACCTGGATTCTGCTGATGCTGATAGTGACCGTCGGCAGCCGCAGCGCGCGCCGCCACGGTACCGGCCAGGTCCAGCTGTTCTCCATTTCCACCCAGTCCGCCAGTCGCATTATCGGAGAGCCCGAATGACCACGAACACGACGGCAGGCACCACGGCCGGGGTTCTCGGCCGGACCGGTGACGGCGCGGGCGCGCCGGTAGTCCTGCAGGCCCTCAGCCGGTCGTTCGGCACCGTCCGGGCGCTGACGGGGCTGTCGCTCGACATCGCGCCCGGCGAACTGGTCGCTCTCCTCGGACCGTCCGGCTGCGGCAAGACCACCGCGCTGCGGATCGTGGCCGGCTTCGAGACCGCCGACTCCGGGCTGGTGACCGTCGACGGCAAGGACGTGTCCCCCGTCCCGGCCGCCAAGCGCGACATGGGCATGGTGTTCCAGAGCTACAGCCTCTTTCCGAACATGACCGCCATAGAGAACGTCGGATTCGGCCTGCGCATGCGCAAGCAGCGCTCGGCCCAGCGGACCAAGCGTGCGGGCGAGCTGCTCGAGATGGTCGGCCTGTCGCCGCAGGCCCGGCAGTACCCGCACCAGCTGTCCGGCGGGCAGCAGCAGCGCGTCGCGCTGGCCCGCGCGCTGGCGATCGAGCCGCGAGTGCTGCTGCTTGACGAGCCCCTCTCGGCCCTGGACGCGAAGGTGAGGCTGCAGCTCCGCGAGCAGATCCGCGCCCTGCAGCAGCGGCTGGGGACCACCACGCTGTTCGTTACCCACGACCAGGAAGAGGCGCTGTCGATGGCCGACCGGGTCGGCGTGATGAAGGATGGCAAGCTCGAGCAGATAGCTACCCCGGGTGAGCTCTACGCCCGCCCGGCTACCACGTTCGTGGCCGAGTTCGTCGGCACGATGAACCGGCTCCCCGGCGATTACCAGGGCGGCGATCAGGTGAGCGTGCTCGGCACGGTCGTGCCCCTGCTGGGCGAGCCGCCGGAGCTGGCCGGCGAGGTCGATGTCCTGATCCGGCCCGAGGGTCTGACCATCGAGGCAGTGCCCGGAGGCAACGGCATCGTGACGGACCGAACGTTCCTGGGCTCGTTCACGCGGGTCAGCGTCCGGCTGTCAGGCGACGTCGCCGTGAAGGTGGACAAGACAAGCACCGGCGCCGCCAGCCTCGTGCCGGGAACGTCGGTGCAGATCGGCGTGCCGGGCGATGAGCCCGTGCTCGTAGCGCCCCGCTCGTGAGCGCAGCCGATCAAGGCTGGCCCGACGGTCGCGGTGCCGAGGAGCCGGCCAGCACGGCACGCCGGCGTCTGGTCCCGGCGCTGGAAACGGAGGGCGGTTATCGCAGGCTGGCCCCCGACGAGGGAGAGCAGCACGCCTTCAGGAACGAGCTCGGCGGCGACATCCTGCAACCCGGCTGGTTGCATTCCGCCACGCCGCTCGTGGTGATGGCGCACCTGTCGGACACGCACGTGATGGATCACCAGTCGCCGGGCCGCGCGGAGCTGATCAACCGCTACTCCGACCCGGATTCGGCGCTGCGCGCCGAGATCGGCCGGATCGGCACCTACCGTGCCCAGGAGCTGTTCACGTTCCAGGTGGCCGAAGCCATGGTGCGGGCCGTGAGGCAGACAAAGGCCGGGCCCGTGTCAGCCGCGCCGCTCGACTTCGCGATCGTGACCGGCGACGCGACCGACAACTGCCAGCGCAACGAGCTCCGCAGCTACATCACCCTGCTCGATGGCGGCGAGGTAGTACCCGACTCGGGTGACCTCGATCAGTACGAGGGCGTGTCCGGCCCGAAGGTAGAAGACGAGCGGTACTGGCACCCGGAGGGCGGGCCGGAGGACATCGTCCGCGCGAGGTACGGATTCCCTGAGGTACCGGGCGTGCTGACGGCGGCCAGGCTGCCGTTCATGGCGGCCGGGATCGGCCTGCCGTGGTATGCGGTCTTCGGCAATCACGACAGCCTGCTGCAGGGGACGATGGCGCCCCAGGGCTGGCTGCGCGATTTCCCGGTCGGCGGCGTCAAGTACGTCACCCCGCCCGACGGCATCGACGCGGCCGAGATCATCCGCCGGTTCGACTCCGCCGACGGTGCCGCGCTGCGAGAGCTGGCTGGGAGCGCTCAGCTCGCGGTCACGCCCGACCCTGACCGGGCGCCGGTGACCAGGGCCGAGCACGTGCGTGAGCACTTCCGCCCCGGCGGCAGCCCGCGTGGCCACGGCTACTCCAAGCAGAACGTGGCGCAGGGAACTGCTTACTACTCCTTTGACCACGGACCGGTGCACTGTGTCGTGCTGGATACGGTCAACCCGCACGGCGGCTGGCAGGGCTCGCTTGATGCCCGGCAGCTGCGCTGGTTGCAGGCGCAGCTCGCCGGCGCCATCACCCGGCCCGTGATCTTGCTCAGCCATCACCCGCTGGAGACGCTGGTGAATGACACCAGGCCACCGGGCGCCGACCGCCGGGTGCTGGCCGCCGAGCTGCGGGATGTCCTGCTGGCTCACAAAAACGTCGTGGCCTGGCTAAACGGGCACACGCACACGCACGCGGTAACCGCGGTCACCGACGGCGATAGCGGATTCTGGCAGATCACGACGGCCTCGCACATCGACTGGCCACAGCAGGCGCGGCTCATCGAGCTGCTGGCAGTACCGGACGGCCTCGCCATCGCCTGCACGGTGATCGACACCGCAGCACCGGCGGCCTACCAGGGCACCGCGGACCCGGCTGACCTGGCCGCGCTCTCCCGCGAGCTGGCCGCCAATGACTGGCAGATCCGCGAGCTCATCACGCCGGAGGGCGGCGGCGGCGCGGGTGCCGCGAGCGACCGCAACGTCATTCTCGGCGTCGAATGGCCGCGCAGCCCCGCGCATGTCCGCCTGGCGCAGTCCTGAGCTAGCCGCCGCCCCGGCCTAGCGCGGACTCCCGGCACCGATGCCGAGCAGCTGCACGAGCCCGGTCACCGAGTCGAGGATGTACGGGGCGCCTGCGGCGGCGAGGTCCTCCCCGGCCGCGGCGCCGGTCGTGACGCCGGCGACGAGTCCGGCGCCCGCGCGCAGTCCCGACTCCACGTCGCTCGGCGTGTCTCCCGCCACGAGCAGCTCGGACACGGCGCCGCCGTGCAGCCGCAGCAGCGCCGTCAGCGGCAGGTCAGGCCACGGCCGGCCACGGCCGGCGTCGGCTGGCGAGAGGGCCAGGTCGATCAGCGGCCGCCAGCCGAGCGCATCGAGCAGGGCCTCCCTGGTGACCGGGGCGAACCCGGTGGCCAGGCAGACCTTGATCCCGGCCGCGCGCAGCGCGGTGATCGTCTCGACCGCCCCGGGCAGCGGATTCACCATCCCGGCGCGCACGGACTCGGCGTAACTGCTCTCGAAGACGCTGTTCGCGCGCTGTGCGCGGTCTTCTGAGCCGAGTATCCGCCGGAATACCTCGATCTTGGACTGGCCCATCGTGGTCCGGACGATCTCGTCTGCGTCGTCGTAGCCGGGCCCGCCGGGAACGATGCCTGACTCGGCCATCGCAGCACCGAAGGCGGCCATCACGCTGCCGTCATCGGCAACCGTCGTGCCGGCCATGTCCAGGCACGCGACTGTGATGTGCGGTATCTGCAGGTTTCCCGCGGTCACGGCCTCACCTCCAGCAGCTCGCAGCTGCGAGCGGCCCGCTCGAAGGTCTCCTCAGCGATCGCCGGCGCGCAGGTCATGCCGCGTCCGCCGGGCCCGGTGACGAGCACGACGCCCGGCGCCACTTGCGAGCGGTGGTACAGCTCACCCGTCGTGGCCTGGCTGTAGACGCCCGCCCACCGCCGCCGGGTCGGCGGGAGCGGCGCGCCCAGGAGCCGCTCGGCCCGTCCGCGCAGGTGCTCATAGGCGGCCTCGTCGACGTCGAACGCGAAAGGCTCATCGTATTCGTGGGTATCGCCGATCGTCAGGCTCCCGTCAAGCCGCTGCACCAGCAGCAGCTGGGCCGCAGTCGCGGCCGCGGCCGGCGCCTGCGGCCCAAG
>JASHUG010000091.1 GCA_030040155.1 Streptosporangiaceae bacterium
AGCCCCGCGTCGGTGACGTATGCCTTCCGGCCGTCCGGCGTCATGGCGAACGACCCGGAGACGCCGACCTGCCGCTCGACCCCGGTGGCCAGGTTGATGGCCACCAGCCCGCCGGGTATCCCGGTCGCATAGGCGACCTGGCCGCCTGGCGCGATCTGAGCCGTCAGCGCAGGACTCCCGCCCCAACCGGGCGAGACGGACAGCAGGCCAGTCAGCCGGACTGGCGTGCCCATCCGGCCGGTGCTGGTGCTGACCCGGGTGACGTAGCTGATGCCAGGCCCGCGCCGGCCGGGCCGCGCGGCGCTGAAGACGTAGACGGCGCTGCCGTCTGAGGCGGCTAGCAGGCCCGCTATCACGCCAGGGAAACGGAGCGGGTGGAGCGTCGTGTGCGTGCTCAGCCGGATGGGCGTCACCGTGTTAGCGCTCGTCCAGACGAACGCGCCCGGGGCGGTGGCGGGAGTCCAGTAGTCACCGGCGAATCGCTCACCGCCACGCGTGGGCCCGAGCGCCTCGGCGACCACCGGGATGGCCGCGATCACCGCCACCGCGGCGAAAGACGCAGCCGTAGCCTCGATCCTGCGGCGCTTGCGCAGGCGCAGGCCGGCCAGCCGGGAGTTGGTCACCAGCTGCGGCGTCGGCGGCAGCTCCGTGACCGCGCGCTCAAAATGCGCGCGGAGCGATGTTCCGTCCATTCCTTGCCTCCCACGTGCGCTGCCCATCCGTCGCCGCCGGCGTGGATGGACTTGCGGCGGTCGGACTGCCGTCCAGCAGCAGTCGCAGCTTGTCCAGGGCGCGCGCGCTCTGGCTCTTCACGTTGCCGGCCGAGCACCCAAGCAGCGCCGCGACCTGGTCGATGCTCATGTCCTCCCAGTAGCGCAGCACGACCACGGCGCGCGCCCGCGGCGGGAGCGTGGCCAGGGCATCGATGAGGGCGAGCCTCAGCTCCGGCGTCCCCGGCTCAATGGCCTGATCGGGCAGCTCGGCGATGTCCGCGGTAAGCACTTCGCGCCGCTGCGGCCTGCGGTAATGAGCCAGGTAGGTGTTCAGCAGCGTGCGCTGCGCATAGGCATGCACAGCGCGGGGGTTGCGGATGCGCCACCAGGCGGCAAAGACCTTGGCCAGGGTCGTCTGTGTCAGGTCCTCGGCAGTGTGCCAGTCACCGCAGAGCAGGAATGCAGTCGCCATCAGCCGGGAGGATGCGGCATCGGCGAACTGCGTGAACTCATCGTCGGCGGATGTCATCCGGCATTCGCCCTCCAGATCTGGCCGCGAATGTGGTCGCCTACTGAGATAGATCCAGCGGTCCGTTTCCGGGTTGCATTGCTGCCGCTACGCTGCCCGTCAGTGTCGTAAGCGACGGGAGGTCACCGGGGTGAGCGCGGTCTTCGAGCACTCGGTCACCGTGCGGTGGCGCGACACGGACGCGCTCGGCCACGTCAACAACGCGGTGTTCATGACCTATCTCGAGGAGGCCAGAGACGCCCTCTATGCAGCCGTCATCGGTGCCGAGCCGATTTACGTGGTCGTCAGGATCGAGGTTGATTTCCTGGCCGAGATCCGGTACGAAGACCGGCTGGTCACGGTGCGAATAGAGGTGGAGCGCCTCGGCGCGACCAGCTTGACCACCCGGGAGAAGATCCTGACGGCGGCGCACGAGGTGGCGGCGGAGGCCCGTGTCGTGACCGTCAGATGGGACCAGGCCAGCCGGAAGCCGGTCCCGTTCACTGCGGCCGAGCGCGAGCGTCTGCTGGCCGGTCCCGGCTGAGTCCTAGCTACCGGGCCGGGCTGATGATCGCGAATGCGGCCCTAACGTGGCATCAGGTGAACGCGAACTCGTCGATCAGCCGTGCGAGCACGAGTGGCTGATCACTTTGGACCGCGTGGCCGGCGTCGCGAACGACCTCCACCCGCAGGCCCGGCTGGACCTGCCTGAACCGGTCCGCGTCCGCGTCGCGCACGAATCCCGAGTCGGCGCCGCGAACCAGCATGACCGGCACGCAGATCGCCGCAACGTCGTCCCACAGCGGGGTGAAGTCTGCAACCGCTTGCGGGTTGTCAAACAGGTCGTGGCGCCAGGTCCACCGGCCATCAGGCAGCTGGACCGAGTTGTGCCGCACGCCCCGCTCTACCGCAGATCGCGGCCTGCGCGGGCTCGCCGCTACCGCCGCGTCCGCCATCGCTTCGAATGTGTCGTACGCGGGCGGTCCCGACAGCAGCGCCACCGCGCCCCGGTCGGTCCGGCTGAGCTGCGTGACGGGGTCGTGCACCTGCGGCGTGACGTCGACGACGACGAGCCGGCGGACAAGGTCAGGCCGAAGGGCGGCGAGGCGGATCGCGGTAGCCCCGCCAAGCGACATGCCCACGACGGCCAGGCCGCGGCCGGGCCAGCGGCCGTGGACCTGATCGAGCACGGCTGCGACCGCCTCGGCATTACGCCACGGACCGTAGTTTCGGTCAGGGCGTCGGCCAGAATGCCCGTGGCCGGGCAGGTCAATCGCGATCAGCGGACGGCCGAGCGCCAGCGCTACCGTGTCCCAGGTGTGGGCATTCTGCCCGCCGCCGTGCAGCAGCACGAGCTCGGGCAGCGTGCCGCGCCAGACGATCGCGCTAACCTTCTGGCCCGGCGTTACCGTGAACGTCCGGCGGGCAACCGGCGGCGGCGCGCTGAAGGGAAGGCCGGTCTCGACCGCATTCTCTGCCAGCATGCCGAACTCGTCGTAGTCGGACGCTCCGGTCATGCGCAGCACCTCCGACGGCTAGCTGAGCCAGTCCGCCACCGTCTCCACGTCGCCCATGCCGTTCGGGCCGACCGGCTGCACGTTGAGGATAGTCACGCCCGACTCGCGGTAGGCGGCGACCTGGTCACGGACAAAGCCCGCGGAGCCGATCAGCGAGGTGCCCGTCACGAGCTCGCCGGGAACCAGGGCGGCTGCCTCCTCCTTGTGGCCGGCCAGGTAGGCGTCCTGGATCTGCTGCGCCTCCCGCTCGAACCCGTAACGTCTCAGCACGTCGTTGTAGAAGTTCCGGCCGCGCGCGCCCATGCCGCCGAAGTACAGCGCGAGCGTCGGCCGAGCGAGTTCGCGCAGGTGCTCGACGTCATCGCCAATGGCGAGCGAACCTCCCGCGACGACTTCCAGCGGGGCGAGGCTAGCGTCGCGGCGGGCCAGGCCGGCAGCCAAGGGCTCACCCCACACACGCGCTGCGCGCTCAGGCCAGTAATGCAACGGCAGCCAGCCATCGGCGATCGCGGCCGTGAGCTCGACATTCCTCGGGCCCAGGGAAGCAATGTAGACGGGGATACGATCGCGGACCGGATGATCGATCAGCTTGAGCGGCTTGCCGAGGCCGGTGCCCTGCCCGGGGCGCAGCGGGATCTGGTATTTCGCACCGTCGTGCTCGAGCCGGTCGCGCCGCCAGACCGACCGGCAGATCTCGATGATCTCCTCCGTCCGCGCGAGCGGCGCGTCGTAAGGAACGCCGTGGAATCCCTCGATCACCTGCGGGCCGGACGCACCGATGCCGAGAATGAACCGGCCGCCAGACAGCCGGTCGAGCCCGACCGCCGTCATGGCGAGCACCGTGGGCGTCCTGGTGTAAAGGGGCAGGATCGATGACCCGATCTGCGCCCAGCGCGTCACTGCGGCGAGGAAACCCAGGGCCGAGACCGCGTCGGCGGTGTAGGCCTCGCCTACCCAGAGGTACTCGGCGCCGGCGTCTTCAAGCCGCCGCGCCCGCCCGGTAAACGAATCGCGGTTGTCTCGCATGCCGACGACGGCGCCCAGTTTCACGGCCGTACCTCCGTCTTGTGCCGTCCTGCGAGATTGAGGCTAGTGTTCGGGCGCGCCGGCCGCCATGCCCGGACATGACATGCATGCGGCGGGAGATCCGCCGGCCTGGCCGGACGGATCTCCCGTGACGCGGTACCGGACTGGGTTAGCGCCCGGCGTGCACGTGATCCGGCTCGGCGACCTCCTGGCCGGCTGACGCAGGTTCAGCGGCTGCCGTAGCCTCAACGGCCGGCTGCGCGTGTTCTTGCGCCAGCCTGCGCAGGGCGACGTATCCGATGACCGCGCCGGCTGCCAGCAGGGCGACCGTGACGAGCATCCCGTCGTGATAGCCGTCGAGAAACGCGGTAGCCGCACTCGCTCCGTGGTGCAGCGCGGTGCTCTCACGCGAGCTCAGGATGGCGCCGATCACCGTGATCCCGAGCAGACCAGCCAGTTCGCGCGACGCGTTCAGCAGCGCGGACGCTATCGCCGACTGCTCGGGCGGCATCGAGTGCAGGACAGCGCTGGTGACCGGCACGTTCATCAGGCCAGCCCCGGAGCCGAAGATCAGGAATCCGGGCATGAGTCCGGCGAACGTGGCGCCGCCGCCCAGCCTGGCCACCAGGTAAAGGCCGACGGCCATGACCGCCATGCCCAGGCCGACCGTGCGGTGCGTGCCGATTAGGGGCGCCACTCGCGGGGCCAGGGAGGCGGAGGCGGCCACGCAGATTGCCATCGGCACGAACGCGAGACCTGCCTTCGTCGGCGAGAAGCCCAGGATCGTCTGCAGGTAGATCGACGTGAAGAAGTAGATGCCGAGGATCCCGAACGCCCACAGCATGATCACCGCGGACCCGCCGCCGAAGACGCGGGAGCGGAACAGGCGCGTGGCCACCATCGGGTTCTCGGTCCGCGACTCGATCAGCAGGAACGCTGCGCCGGCCACCGCCGCGACCGCGAACGTCACGAGGATCAGGCTGGATGTCCAGCCCTTGTCATGGCCCTCGATCAGCCCGTAGGTGAGCGCGAACAGTGCGACCGCGGAGCTCATCAGGCCGGGAACGTCGAGGCGCCGGGTCGCGGAGTTGTCCCGCGATTCGCCGATGGTCGCAATACCGATCGCGGCGGTGAGGACACCGACCGGCACGTTGATGAAGAAGATCCAGCCCCAGTGGAAGTGCTGGCTGATGTACCCGCCGATCAGCGGTCCGAATGCCAGCCCCATCGCCCCGATGGCAGTCCAGGTGCCGATGGCGCTGGTACGTTCCTTCGGGTTGCTGAAGGTCGCCATGATGATTGCCAGCGTCGTCGGCACGAGAAGCGCGGCGCCGAGCCCTTGTACGACCCGGGCGGCAATCAGCTCCGTTCCGCTGCCGGATAGCCCCGCCGCGAGCGAAGCGAGCGTGAAGATCGACAGGCCGGTGAGGAATAGCCGACGCCGGCCGAACAGGTCGGCCATTCGGCCGCCGAACAGCAGCAGGCTGGCGAACACCAGGATGTAGCTGCTGACCACCCACTCAAGGCCGGCGATCGACAGATGCAGGTCGCGCTGGATTGTCGGGAGCGCGACATTAGTCACGTTGTTGTCGAGGTAGGTCATGAAGGTGGCCAGGCTCACGGCCACCAAGATCCACCAGCGTCTCTGCATGTGTACTGCCCTCCGAGCTCAGATGTACCCTGTCCTTGTACGTAGGACATGTACATTGCACCTGTACGATGTACATGACTAGCCCAGTCTTACTTGTACGGCGTATAGTTGTCAACTGTTATGAATGCAGCGCAGACAGATGAGTCGCAGCGACCGCGGCTGAGCAAGGCCGCCGTCGTCGATCGAGGCCTTGCCCTGGCCGACGCCGAAGGCCTGGACGCCGTGACAATCCGGCGCCTGGCCACCGAACTGGGCGTGACGCCCATGGCCCTGTACTGGCACTTCCGCAGCAAGGACGAGTTGCTGACCGGGCTGGCTGACCGGATCTGGGCCGAGATCGACGTGGACGTGGACCCCGAGGCGGACTGGTCAGCCCAGCTGCGCAGCATCTTGGAGTCGCTCGTCCATGTGCTGCGCATTCATCCGAGTGCCTCTCAGCTGCTGATCTCGGGCGAAAAGCGGACCAGCGAGGCCGCGCTCGTCGCCACCGAGAGGACGCTGGAGGTCCTCCGGCGCGGCGGCTTCGACCCGGAGCACGCGGCGGTCATCGCCCGCAGCGGGCTGTTCACGGGGCTCATGCTGGTGCTGAGCGAACCCGGCAACGAGCCGGGACTGGGCCGCGAGGAGAAGGCCGAGCACATGCGGCAGAATCGGGTGCGCCTCGCGCTGCTGCCGCCCGACCGCTTCCCGCGGGTGATTGAGGCCGCCGGCCCGCTGACCGCCTGCGACGATCCCGACTTCCACTATCAGCTGGGCGTCGACTTGTTCATCGCTGGAGTCCGGGCGCTAGCTCCGCATTAAGCCAGGAGCGCAGCAGACCCGGTGAGCGCCCGCGCGCGCCCGCGAGCTCACCCGATGAAGTCGTCGACGACGGCGCCAAGCTGCGGCGAGGTCGCGATGTTGTAGTGGGTGACACCGGGCAGGATCGCCAGCCGCATCGGTGTTGGCAGCGATCCGTCCCAGCCCGCGTCCTTCAGGCCGCCGCCGAGCAGCGCGTAGAACTCGGCCATATGCGCGGGCGGGATGCTGTCGGAGTCGCCGTAGACCAGCAGCGTCGGGATCGTGATCGCGCGGATTTCATCGCTCCAGTCGTACGGCCGCCGCAGCAGGTCGCCGGTCTTGTCCATCAGCGCCGGAAAGCTGTCCGGATCTGGCGCGACTGCCGACCATTCGGCGTACATCGGCGAGTGCCGCATCTGCTCGAAGCCGGCACTGCTCAGCTGGTCGAATCCGGCGAGGACCTCCGGGTACCAGCCGTCGCGCCGGCATGGTATTGACACCAGCACCAGCCGCCGCACGCGATCGGGATGCTGGATGGCGCAGCGCAGGCTGGCATTGCCGCCGAGCGACAGGCCGAGCAGGTCCGCCTGCCGCAGGCCCAGCTGATCGATGAGGCCGGCGATGTCGTCGCCAAAGCTTTCATACCGGAACGAGCGGTCGACGTCGCGTGTGTGGCCATGACCTTGCAGCTCGATCGCGATGACCCTGCGACGTCGCGCCAGCTGGTCGAGCACGTCGCCGAACATGGTGGTCAGGCCGAAGCCGCCGTGGACAACGATCAGCGGCACTCCTGCGTCGCCGCGGCTCTCGGTGTACATGTTCATGCCGTTGACCCGTACGTAGGTAACTGTGGGCTGGCTCGTCATCGCGCATCCTTCCTGGCTCCGGCCGCGGCGCGGCATCCACCATAGAACGCGCGGATGGCGGCAGGCTCATCGCTTGCCGGGCTGCGGCACACTGAAGGCATGGACGCGGACGTCGTGGTCATCGGGGCGGGCGCCCTCGGCCTTAGCACTGCCCTGCACGCCGCGTTGGCAGGGCGGTCGGTGACGATTATCGAGCGGGATACCGCGGGCTCGCAGGCGTCCGGGCGCGCGGCCGGGCTGTTCAAGTCGGTGCAGGCTGACGAGTTGCGCACGCGCCTGGCGAGGCGGAGCATCGCACGGGCCCGCAGCTTCGAGGACTGGGCGGGCGTTCCGCTGGCGGTAGCCAGCCCGGGCAGCTACCTCATCGCGCGGACCAGCGCGCACAAGCAGTTCCTGGGTATTGAGCACCGGCAATCACGGTCCTGGGGCGTCGACGTGCACGAGGCACCCGTGCCGGCACTGTCTTACTACCACGGCGACGGCAGTGAGCGTGCGCTGTGGTGCCCGGAGGACATCTACATCGAGGAACCCGCCGACCTGGTGCGCGCGTACGTGGCCGCGGCCGAGCGGCACGGGGTTCGGCTGCTTGAGCACGAGGCCGCGACCGACATCACGCTGTCGGGCGGCCGCGTGACCGGTGTCGAGACCACGAGCCGGACGATCGCGGCGCCGGTCGTCGTAGATGCGGCCGGCGCGTGGGTGCGCCAGGTTGCGGAACTGGCGGGCGGCCGGGTGGCCGTCGCGCCGGTGCGGCACCAGCTACTGATCACCGAGCAATCCGCAGACGTGGATCCGGCCGATCCGATCATCCGGGTTGTCGACGCCGCGGTGTACTTGCGGCCGGCCCGTCGCGGCCTCATGGTCGGCGGCTTCGAGGCGGCGCCGCTAGCGGTCGACCCAGGCGACGAACACGCCTCGTTCCGCACCGAAGACCTTGAACTCGACCTCGCCGTCTTGCGCAAGCTCGCCGCACCGCTGGCAGCGGAAGTGCCGCTGGCAGCCGACGCACCCGTAGCCGAGCACCGGGGCGGCTTGTTCACCATGACCCCGGATGGGCGCTTCATCGCCGGGCCGCTGCCCGATCTGCCGGGCCTGTGGGTGGCAAGCGGCTGCAATGGCTCTGGCTTCTCCTCCTCGCTGGGGATCGGCGAGGCCCTAGCCGCCTGGATCTGCTCCGCTCCTGATCGCCTTGACATCAGCCCTCTCTCGCCTGGCCGGTTCGGCGCGCTCACCGACGATGCGCTGATCGCGGACGGGAGGTGGCAATACGCCCACTATTACGACCCGGGCGCGGACGGCCAGTCCTGAGTCAGGGGCCGCCGCCGGGCAGGACCGCGAGTCGGGCGCGACGGTGACGGCCGGCCGGACGGCGGCCACCCTCGATTACCCTGAGCGCCGGCCGGACGGGAAGCGAGGGCAACCTGCCATCAAGCTTCGCCTCGAGCAGGTCGAGGCCGGCCCTGATGCCCTCGTCTAAATGCCGGAGTCGAAACCAGGCTGCCGCTTGGTCCACGTCAAGATCCACCTGACGATGGGCAAGTTCGGCCACCCTGAGCGACAATCCGTTTAATTCACCGCGCAGTGCCATGAACTCCTGAGTGTCGACATCCACCAGTCACCTGCTGTCCAGGCCCGCCGACGGGCCTGCCTCCTCTTTTGACTTTTGGCTGCCTGAGCAACGTACCGAATGGCAAGCCGCGGCAAAAGACCCCGAGAAGGGTATCGGATGATATTGATCCATTCACGTCGACTTGCAATTTGCAGTTGGCACCTGGCACCGAGTGGGGCCCACGGCGCAGGCACTTGGCAGCGGCTCTCCAGCCGGATGCGTCGGCCTCTATGACGTCATGGGGCGGCGTCGTAGCCTCACATGCTAGGGCCACGCCGCAACGTGTCCGTAGATCACGGTGCATGGTCGGCGGGACTCCCCCATTTGCGGCTGACACCACAAGATGAGGAGCATCAATGACATCGCGCGGACGGCAGCCCGATCTCCGGGCCTACCTGGATGCCGTCGAGGATCTTCCAGGGGAACGGGTGGTGCGCGTTGCGCGGAGGGTCAGCGCGCGTCACGAACTGTCAGCCGTCACCAAGCTGATGGAGACACGCGGCAATCCCGTCCTGTGGTTTGAAGACGTGGACGGCCTGGGGATCCCCGTTGTCTGCGGCGTGTTCGCGACTAAGCGCCGCATCTCGCTTGCGTTGGGCGCCACAGAACAGTCAGCCGTAGCCGAGCTACAACGCCGGCGCACGCAGTTGATCGAGCCTGCCAGAACCCGCGAGGTCCCGGTACAGGAAACGCGCCTTACCGGTGATAAGGCCAACCTGGCCGTACTTCCGATCCCGGTGCATGCTCCGGAAGACGCTGGGCGATACATCACTGCGGCCGTGTGCATCGTCCGCGATCCGGACACTGGCGCTCACAACGCCGGGATCTACCGCACTATGGTGAAGGGCCCTCGGCTGGTCACTATCAGTGCCGATCCGAGCCACGATCTCGGCAAGGTCATGAAGTGGGGCGCAGATCACGGGGTCCCCATCGAGTGCGCAATGGTGATCGGCTCACATCCGGCACTGCATCTGGCATCTCAGGCCAAGACGCCCATCTCGACTGACGCGTACTCGCTGATGGGTTCGCTGCTCGGCGAACCGGTGCCCGTCGCCCGAGCGGAGACCGTGGACCTCGACGTGCCGGCGCACGCGGAAATCGTCATCGAGGGAAAGATCTTGCCCGGCCAGCGTGAGCATGAGGGCCCGTTCGGTGAGTTCACCTACTACTACGGCGAGAGCACTGCGGCAGTGTGCGAGATTACGGCGATCACGCACCGCCCTGACCCTTTGTATCTCGATATCCATCCTGCCCACACCGACCATCGGTGCCTCTGGATATTCCCCGGCCGGGAGGCGCGCCTCCTCAGCATGCTGCAAGCCGTCATCCCGGGTGTGCGGGGTGTGCATATCCCGCTCGACGGCGCCGGGATGGTGGCATACATTTCGCTGCACAAGCATCACGATGGTGACGCGCGCCGGGCACTCACGATCGCACTGGCGTCGGATGTGTATATCAAGCTCGCAATGGTATTCGATCCAGATATCAACATCTTCGATCCTGGCCACGTGCTCTGGGCCCTCGCGTTGAGGTTCCAGGCCGATGAGGACCTGATGATCATCGCTGGGTCGCGCGGCTATGAAGAGGATCCGAGTTCGTATTCACGCTCTGATCGACGTCTGCCCGGCGGCCTGACCACCAAGACGGGGTTCGACGTGACTGCACCGAAAGACAAGCCCTATCCGCCACGCGCGGACCTACTTCCAAGCGAGTATGCCGGCATTAATGTCGAGGATTACCTCCACTGAGCGAGACCACGACCAAAACGGCCGGCCCAAGCGGAAGGAGATGCGACATGGCTGGAGCGCGCAGACTGGTGGTCGGCATATCCGGCGCGAGCGGTCCGCAGTACGGGATACGCCTCCTCGAAGTCTTGCGCCTAGCCGAGACGGTGGAGACACATCTGATCATTTCCCGCGCGGCCCGCCGGACCATAGAGCTCGAAACCTCGATGCACGTTGCGGCGGTTGAAAAGCTTGCCGACGTGGTGTACAGGCCCGAAGACCTCGCTGCGGCGATTTCATCCGGCTCCTTCCTGACGGACGGTATGGTCGTGGCTCCGTGCTCGATGAAGACGCTGGCTTCGATCGCGCTAGGCTATGGCGATGATCTCTTGACGCGCGCAGCCGATGTAACGCTCAAGGAGCGCCGCCGTCTGATTCTTCTGCCGCGCGAGACGCCTCTGAGCCTGGTCCACCTTAAGAACATGCTTGCCGCCGCAGAAGCCGGGGCCGTCATTCTGCCGCCAGTACCGGCGTTCTACAACGGCCCGACGTCCGTCGAGGACGTTGTCGATCACACGATCGGAAAGGTCCTTGACATGCTTCAAATCGAGCACGCCCTTTTCCGGAGATGGACCGGGCCGCGCTAGCCGCCGGGCAGTGGAGCCCGTGGCGTCATGGGCTTGCGGGCAGGCGGAGTGGCCGAAGCGGCCTACGGCGCGCCGCGCGCTCAGCCCGAGTCGGCAACCGGCTGGCAGCGAACCGGGACTCCGCCGGCACATTTCACGGAGCGAGAAGCTCTAACACCCTGCGAGATGTGCGGTGTAGCGTCTGCGTTCACAAGGGCACAGAAGGAGGCTCGCTGTGGCCGCTCACGAAGCTGTCGGCGCAAGTCCCTACGTCGCGGAGAAGCGCAAGCTGCGCAAGGTGCTCGTCCGCATTGATCTTGTCCTATTCGCGGCCTGCGCGATCATCACGCTCGAGACGCTTGCCTCCACGTCCTCACCGGGCGGCCAGTCTCTCATCTGGCTCCTCGTCACTCTTGTGCTGTTCTTCATTCCTTATGGCCTGATCATCGCCGAGCTAGGTAGCGCGTTTCCATTCGAAGGCGGCCCGTACGAGTGGGTCAGGAGAGCCTTCGGCCGATTCGCGGGATCAGTGACGGCATTCTTCTACTGGATTGCCCAGCCCGTCTGGCTAGGCGGGCTGCTGACAGCGACAGCCGTGGCCGGCGTCAATGTGCTGATCTCATCTAAGCCACTGGGAACGACAGGTGAAATCATTTTCGGCGTCGTCTTCGTCTGGCTCGTGATTCTCGGCGCCATTGCCGCCATGAGGTTCGGCAAGCAGATTCCGAACATCGGCTCTATTCTCAAGTTCTGCCTTGCGCTGCTGTTCGTGGCCCTGGCTGTTGCGTTTCTGGTTTCAAAGGGCAAGCCCGCAGGCACGCTGACGTTCTCAGGATTCGCGCCAAGCCTGACCGGATTTCTGTTCCTCGTCGGTATCCTCATGTACAACTGGGTGGGCTTCGAAACTGCGACCGGCGCGTCAGAAGAAATGGTGAATCCCAGGCGCGACGTGCCGAAGATGGTATTGCGCGGCGGGGCAGTTACCGCGGCCGTTTATTTCTTGTTCCTTCTCTTTATACTTCTTGTCATTCCAAAGTCTCAGCTTTCCTCGCTAACAAGTTTCGCGGCGACGATAGCTCGCGTGAACTCCGTTCTCGGCAGCGCAACGCCATGGGCCGATAAAATCATCGGTGTTGTCCTGGTCGCTGTGCTGCTCTCAGAGGGCGTCGTCTGGATTATGGGGTCTGATCGCGTCCAAGCTGTCGCCGCTATCGACGGCGCGGCTCCGGCATGGATGCGGAAGTTCACTGACTTCGGCACTCCGATCGCAGTGAATCTCACGTCCGGCGTGATATCGACAATATTCGTGGTCCTCGGCTTCACCTTGACAAAGGGCAGCCTGTTCTCGTTCTTCACAGTCATGCTGTCGCTCGCCATATCGACTTCGAGTTTGAGCTATCTGCTGGTATTCCCGGCTGTCATCAAGCTCCGCAAATCTCACCCCGGACCGGACCAGGCGTACCAGGTCCCCGGCGGGCTGGCCGGCGCCTGGGTGGCCGTGGTGCTAACGGAAGGAATAGCGATCCTCACGTGCTTGACCTTCCTTTGGCCAGGCCTGGTCAATTCCTGGTTCGGACAGACCTACTCGATGCAATCGTCCTGGGGTGTGTCCAGGGAGTTCTTCGAGGCGACGACGCTCGGCACTCTTGCCGTGCTGTTCGTCATTGGCGTGGTGTTCTGGGCGGTGGGCAACCGGCACGTCAGGGACGGCCTGGCCGGATCGGACCGGGCCGACCAGGTTGCTCCGATCGCGGCCACCGGAGACGCGTAAAGTCCGGCCTGGAGTAGCTCCGGTCACGCCGTCGGATCGAGGGCGCTTACCTCGCGACGGAGCACTACCGGCTTAGCGAGGTTTGGCTCGCCAAGCTCCTCGGCGTAACGTCGTCCTGACCATACAGCCGACGCAATAGTGGCGGGTGCCCAGGCATCGCCTATCGCGCGGACCGAGGAAATCGAAGCGGCGGGCCACCTGCTTTGCTGCGCAATCAGCTCCGTAAACAGTGCATCCTCAGGCAGGCGCGCGGTGACCATGACGATCGTGTCGGCGGCCATGAATCCCTCCGCGCCGGTGAAGACGCAGCGCGTGACGACACCGTTGGCGGTGATGCGCTGGACGGCGCGATTGACTTCCACGTTGACACCGGCTTCCATGACGCGCTTTCTGATACGAGCAAGCTCCAGGGTGTTTGCCGTCCACGCTGAGACGTGTGCCGCCGGGGTAACCAGACGCACCTGGAAACCGTCTCCAGCTAGCAGCTCGGCCAGGACCCCGCCGAGATAGTAGTGGTCATCATCGAAGATGATCACTTGGCCCCCGCGAGGGCGGACACCCGCCATGATGTCGTCAGGAGTGAGCAGCTGGACGTGCCCTTCGGGCAGTATGGGCTTGGTGTGCCAGCGGCCGACGCCATCACGCCGCCAGCGAGAGCCCGTTGCTATCACGACGTGATCAAAACCGTGCTCGAGTATGTCGTCGGCCTCAAACCGACTCTGCAGGTAAATGTCAACATTGGCCATCCGGCGCAGTTGCTGCTCCCGGTATTCGACCACGCGATGCCATGCCTGCAGTCCTGGAAGGCGAGCCTCGGACGCGGCCCGACCTCCGAGTTGCCTGGAAGCTTCGGCGAGTGCAACCGCATATCCGCGCTGGCCAAGGGCCCTCGCGGCCTCCAGGCCGGCAGGCCCGGCACCGACTACAAGCACAGTAGCGTCGCGGTGGCGTGGCTTGATCGTCTCGGGGTGCCAACCGCGGCGGTATTCCTCTCCCATCGCCGGATTCTGGGTGCATCGAATCGGCGACATGGTGAAGTCTCCGGAAACGCAGATGTTGCAGCCGATGCATTCCCGGATGTCCTCGATCCGACCATCGGCAATCTTGCTGGGCAGGAACGGGTCAGCGATCGACGGCCGCGCGGCGCCGATCAGATCGAGGATGCCCTCCCTGACCTGACGCGCCATCGTGTCCGGGGAGGTGAATCGGCCGACGCCGACGACCGGCTTCGACGTAAGGCCTTTGAGGCCCCGCACGTACTGTTCCTGGCTCGCCTCCGGGCCGAAGCGCGACGTGATCGAGTCGTCCTCCCAGCTGCCCAGGACGAAATCCCACAAGTCGGGAAGCTCGCCCAGCATTCCGATGAGGTCCTCGGTCTCCGACCGCGTAATCCCGTCTTCGGTCAGCAGCTCTGCGACGGTGATGCGACACGCTATGGCGGCTGCACCATCAACCTCCTCACGGGTGTCCTGCAATATTTCGCGCAGCAGCCGCGCGCGGTTTTCAAGACTGCCGCCGTACTCGTCGCTTCGGTCGTTGTATCGGCGCGACAAGAAGTACTGCAACCCGCTGAGCCCGTGGCCAGCGTAGGTGTATATCAGGTCGAACCCAACATCTAGCGAGCGGCGAACGGCATCCCGATGCCAGCGCCTCAGATCGACGATGTCTGCCTTGGTCATGGCCCGCGCCTGGACTGGGTCGTAGGTCCACGTCGCGACTGGAAGGTGGGATGGCCCGATCGGTGCCTCTCGGCTGTACAGGTTCGGGCTGTTCATGCCGTTGTGGGCCAGCTCAATGCCGGCGAGCGCTCCGCCATCATGGATGGCATCGCAAATGCGAGCCAAGGCCGGCACGTCCTGGTCATCCCAGATCCGTAGCTCAATGAAAGGCGTAATGTCCGAGGTCGAATGAATCTCCACCTGCTCAGTGCAGACGACCGCCCAGCCGCCCTCTGCCTTGATCCGGCGCATGGCCGCCTCTGCGCTTGGGTCGCGGTAACCCATGCCGCTGCAATGCGGCACCTGGAAGAACCTGTTCTTGGCGGTCACTGGGCCGATACGAACCGGCTCGAACAGGATGTCAAACCTGGGGTCCCGCACGGCGATCCCTCCTGTCCTGTCCGGCTCCGGTCAGAATTCAGTCGTAGGGGGACGCTAGCCGCGCTCGGCTGCCAGCTTCAAACCGATCTCGGCTGCCGAGAACCGTGATGCGCGGCAGCCCGGAGTCCTTCGACGGGATTTAGTCCCCCGCCGTGGCCAGCTGGGTCTTGCGAAGAATCAGGTGCGCGAGCTGACCCAACTGCCGGTACGGGTCGGTCGTGCCCAGGCGCTCTTCGACGTCCAGGAGCGCGGCCAGTTCATCTGGATCGGACGGGGGTGCCGGGTCACGTTCCTCCGAATCGACGGCGATCCGGACGCCGTACCAGTTCTCCAGCGCAAGCCCGTGCGCGGCCGCGATGTTCGTGAGTGCGTCGAGGTCATCTGCCCGTGACGGTGCCCCGATTTCGTTCGTGTACCGCATGTCACGCCGCCCGGCCCGCGCCCTGTCGTATTCGTCGAATGCCGCGAGGGCGGCCCGCCAGTCTTGCCGGGCTGCAGGACGCCAGATCGCCGAGGTAGTGGTGCGTGCCGCAAGCGCAAGAAGTCCGCCGGGCGCAACACGCTCCGCGAGCTCAGCCACAACTGGTTCGGCGGCCGGCAGGTACATCAGCACGCCCAGCAGCAGGACCGCGTCGTAGACGGCGTTGCCGGTCACTGCGCCAAGGTTGCCGACGGAACCCGCGCGGAGCTCAACCCGGTCTTGCACCTCGGCGGGCTCGGCGACGAGCCCGGCCAGGAACGTGTCGCGCATGCTGCGGTCGGGCTCGATCGCCAGCACCCGATAGCCGGCCCGCGCAAGCCGTATGGCCTGCGTACCCTGCCCGGCACCGACATCAAGCACTGTTGCGGAGGGCGCGGGCAAGTGCTTGCCGAGCTGGCGAGAGATCATCTCTTGCCGTACTACGTTCCGGACGTTGCCGAGCCGGCCAAGCCAGCCCGACCGACCGTCTGAGAAGGTGCCGTCGGCGCCGGGATCTCCGTCCGCGACGTCGCCCGGACTTACCATGGCGGCCTGTGCACGCGTGGTTTGGAACTGAGAAGCAAAGCCCTGTCGCCGTCCGCGAGTGAGGATGCAATGACTGTGTACGTGTATAAGCTGCCGGGTCAAAGCCACGGCTTGTTTGGCCGGTCTCCCTATCCCGATCCCTGGTTTGGCCTGACGGCCGACACCGAGGATGAGCTGCATGCCTTCGCTGCCAAGCTCGGCCTGACGCGCATCATGTTTCAGCCTGGCACGCCAGGTGGACCGCATCAGGTATCGGCTACCGGGCATTATGACGTGACCGAAGGCGAGCGTGATCAGGCGATCGCGCTCGGGGCACAAACGGTCGCCCACGAGCAGCCTGCAGAATAGGGCACAGCTGGTAACCGGCAGCGGACAGCTAGCTCCGGCCCAGATCACCATCCACGCAGGTCGATCGGCCAGCAGTCGACGACCTCGTCGCCGGAGTACAGGTAGAGCCGCTCGTGGTAGGCCATAGTCGGGTCGACGTGCGCCGGGACCAGCCAGACTCGGTCGCCGACGGGCCTGGGCGGTGAGAACGTCGTGTGCTCGTCTGAGCAGAACCAGACCGTCGAGCCGCCAATCTCCGGGTTGCCGTGGTCCATCCCAAACGCCTTCAGCCCGGCGTTGGCCACTGACCACTCGGCGGCGGTGGAGATGACGGTGGCCAGCACGAAGACCGCCTGCGCGAACGCATGGCCCTGCCGGTTGTACTGGGCGTCCATCAACGCGTACGACCCGGCCTGGATCTCTGTCGCCCAGGTATTGCAGTCGTAGGTCCCGGTCCCGCCGGCCGATATCAGCTCTCCGCCGACATCGGCGGCCGCGGCGACCAGTTGCTCCATCGATTCACGGCACTGCCTGGCCCGCTCAGCCGGGTCCTCCACGATCATGACGTGGCCCTCGTAGCCCATGACGCCGCGGACGGACAGGCCGCGGCCACGCGCCAACTCGGCCAGCCGCCCGGCGTCAGCCGGCTGGCAGCCGCATCGCGGCAGGCCGACGTTGACGTCGATGATCACCTCGCGAACACCGCCGCGGGCCGCGGCGTCGACCGTCTCAGCCGAGTCCACGGCGAGCGTCACGCGTGCGCCGGCCTCGAGCAGGACGCCGATCCGGCTGGCATCGAGAACTTCATTCGCCAGCATGAGGTCCTCGCCCAGGCCCGCCGCGACCATGCCCTCACACTCGCGGATCGTGGCACAGGTGAACCGGTGATGACCGGCCGCGGCCTGGCGGCGGGCCAGGCTTGTGCACTTGTGCGCCTTGACATGCGGCCGCAGCCGGTCGCCGGGCAACGCGGCCGCCATCAGCGCGATGTTCCGCTCCAGCGCATCGGCGTCTACTACGAGGGCGGGCGTCGCCAGCTCAGATACCTTGTCCTCGCTCACTGCCGCGTCACCTCTGGTTCGCTTTTGCGCTGGATGCCGCCCCTACCCTAGATGTCAGCCGATGCCAGGCCACGGCCAGCCCGGCGTCCAGCTGGCTGACTAGGGTGTCACTGGCGGCCGTTCGCCGCAGACGCACGATGCAGGAGGCGGATGCCACATGGCTTGCGAGGTGTCCTGGTTCGGCCCGCTGTGCGACGAGGACCACGAGTTCCTCGGTGTTCCCGATCCGGCCCTGATGTCAAGCTGGGAGCACGACCGGGGCATCGTCTTGCGCGCCGAGGAAGCCGGGTTCGACAACCTGCTGCTGCCGTCGGACTACAAGCCGGGGATGGACTCGATCGCGTTCGCCGCGGGCATGGCTCCGCTGCTGAGGCGGATGCAGCTGCTGGTGGCGGTCCGCATGGGCGAGATGTGGCCGCCACAGCTCGCCCGCCAGCTTGCCACCATCGACCACATGCTCGGCGGCAGGCTCACCATCAACATCATCTCCTCTGACCTTCCCGGGCAGAAGCTGGAGTCGGCGCCGCGGTATCGCCGGACGCTCGAGTACATGCACGTGCTGCGCAGCCTCATGGACGGTGACCCGGTCGACCTCCAAGGCGAGTTCATCCAGGTGGCGCTCGACCCGCCGCGGATCTGCCGTGACGGTCCCGGATGCCCCCCGTTTTACTTCGGCGGCCTATCCGAGGCGGCCAGGGAGGTGGCCGCCCAGGCGGCCGACGTGTTCCTGATGTGGCCCGACACCATGCCCGCGGTCCAGGAGATTCTCGACGACATGCGGGCCAGGGCGGCCAGGCACGGCCGCCAGCTGAGGTTCGGCTATCGGGTGCACATGATCGTTCGCGAGACCGAGCAGGAAGCCAGGGCGGCGGCCCGGCGCCTCGTCTCGCGGCTCACCGATGAAGCCGGCCAGCATGTACGGAGTCAGTCGCTGCACCCTACCTCCACCGGACAGCTGCGCCAGGGCGAACTACGTGAGCTGGCCGACGACGAGGGGTTCGCCGAGCCGAACTTGTGGACCGGCGTCGGCCGGGGCCGTCAGGGCGCCGGAGCGGCCATCGTTGGCGACCCAGATCAGGTTCTGGCCAAGCTGCAGGCGTACTCCGACCTGGGCATGGAGGCGTTCATACTGTCCGGCTATCCGCACGCGGCGGAGGCGGACCTGTTCGCCAGGCACGTGCTGCCGCGGCTGGACCACGCGCCGCTGCTGCCGCGGACGAAGCAGCGGGCGGCCTAGCTCCTGGCGTACCGGCTGGCCAGGTCCTTGGGCGCGCAGGCCAGCCAGCCGTCAGTGATCGCCTCACGCAGTGCGCGCTCGGAGACAACGCCGAGCTGGACCAGGACCGCGGAGTAGCCGTCGAAGTGCGGGATCGTGAAGATCCCGCCGGTACCGGCAGCGAGGACCGCTTCCTTCTCGTTCAGGTCCTCGACCCGGACGGCCAGGATCGGCCCGGCCGGCGCCTCCTGGTCCCCGAACCGCTTGATGTCGGCCTTGCTGAACGGGCGTTCCCACGCGAACGCCGTCTTACCGACGAACCAGGTGCGATTGCCGTGCCGCTCGGCCTCGGTTGCTTCGGGCAGCCCAAGGGCGATCGCCGCCGCATCGGCAAGAGTAGCCACGCAGTCACCCTAGCCGCCGACGCCGCGATCAGGACCAGCCGACTTTACTCCGGGAGCACGAGCCGGCCGCATCGGTCCCGGCTGACTGGGAAGACGCTGGCGACCGCGTCGACTGGCAGGGCGCCGTAGATATGCGGATACTGCTCTGCGCCAGGTTCCTGCGCCTCGAACCTGACCGGAACCGGCAGCCGCGCGGGGTCGATGACGAGGACGACGAGATCGTCGGCGTCCCCGTAAACGAGCTCGGCGACGCCCCGGAGCTGGCGACGAAGCGAGCAGTGGATGAAGCCCTGCTGCTCCAGCGTCACTCCGCGCGTGGACAGCCGATACTCCCCGGCGGCGCGCGCTTCGAGCCAGGCGGCGGCCTGCGTGATGTGGAAGAACTGCGTCACGCGCCCACATCCGTTATGGCATCGCCGACGCGGATACGGCCGGGGCGGAGGACTTCGCACCAGACGCCGAAGGTGACGTCTTTCTTGCCGCGCAGCCGGGCCAGTGCGTGCAGTGTCCGCGCATCAGTGGCGCCCGACTCCGGGTTACGGGTCGTGACCACGCAGCGCGGCACGGGGGCAATGACGCGCAGGCTGGCCGCGCCGATAGTCACCTCCTGCCCGCCCCAGCCGTGTTCGGCCCACGCATCAGTCCCCGAGATCGTGATGCTCATGCGGAACCGGCGCGGGTCGGGGACGACGCCCTTGAACTCCGGCGCGAGTGCCTGAAGTGATGCTTCGGACATCAGGGTCACGGGCTCGTCATCGGTGCCGATGTGGTCCGGCGCCCGTTTGAACAGGCGCACGGGCTGGCCGAGGTAGCCGGACAGCGCGGTGCCGAGCGGTCCAGGGATGACCCAGCCGGGTAGCTCCCGCCCGTCGTACATCCGGGTGCTCGCGGCAGCCCCGAGCTCGGGCCTGCCCTGGATGACATTGCCGTCCGGGAAGCCCAGCGTGAGGACGTTTCGCGCCCGGTCCCAGGCGGGATCGATTTGCAGCAGCTCCGGGACCGCGCTGGTCAGCAGGAGCTTGCCGTCCTCGCCGATGACCAGGAATTCACGATCGCCCACTATCCCGTGCTGCCCCACCTCAATCTCGCTGGTGCACTGCAGCCGCATGCCCTTGACCGGCGCGACTGCAAGCTGGGAAATGGTGACCGCCACTGTCATGCCTCCCGCTGTCTGGTTGTGAAGCTGAGATTGCCACGACTTCCGTCGGGGAGGAGCACGTCGGCGTATGCATCGGCCAGCGCGTCGCCGACCGCGGTGCAGGCGCTAACCGTGCTCGGCTCGACGTTGGCCAAGACGACGCCGAAACCCGTACCCGGCGTCGTGGCGCGGCCAAGATCACCTGGAGCGCGGCTGGTCCCGGTGACCATCACATCCCCGCACCACAGCGGGGCGCGGGTTTGCGCGGCTAGCCGCGACCAGGCCCAGGCGCGCTCGCCGGGCTCGTCGTAGCCGTACCAGTAGACCAGCGCGGTACCGCTGTCAGCGACCCGTGCAGCCAGCTCGAATGCGGACCACCCGCTCGGGCCACGCTCGTCTGGATCGAAGGGATCTATGTGTGCCAGCCCGGTCTTGCCAGCGTGGCGGTCCAGCCAGGCCGCCACGGCCGCCATGCCGTCGCTCTGCGCGACCTCGCAGTCGTCGATGCTCAGCTCACTGGCCCAGTGGCGAAGGTCGGCGGCACTTCCAGGGTCCAGATCGCAGAGCAGGTATGAGCTGGCATCGCCGAGCACGGTCATCGCCAGCAGCGCGGAGCCGGGATAAAGCCCGCGGCCGTCGAGCCAGGAAGCGGCGGCCGCGCGGTACCTCGAACGGGCGAGCACCTCGGAGCCCGCAGCTACGTCCAGGAACCGCAGGACGCCGAACTGGCGCTCCGTATCGTGCACGATCGGGTAGGCGCCCGAACCCGCGTGCGTCTCCGCATACCGCTGCGGCGGCTGACGGTCCAGGACCTCGGCCAGCGCCGCGTGCTTCCAGACGTCAGAGAGCTTGCCGAAGTGCATGTTGGCCATGACCTCCATACTCTCCTGCGAACCTCGCCGCCGAAGTCGGGACATCATGGTTATCACGGCGAAGTCCGGCCATGGCCGCGGGCGCTGACCGTGCGCCGGGCCGCGTCGATGATCGCCTCGAGGTGCCCGGCGTGCGCACCGCGCCAGTAGACCCGCCCGCAGCCCTGGCACCGGGCGAACTCCTGATAAGTACGGCGGGTGCCGGGCTCCAGCTGAGCCTCGACATCGGACTTGGGCACCGGCGCGAGCCGCGCGTTACAGGTCACGCACCTGGTCCACGGGGCCAGCGGCGGAGCGAACCGGTCAAGGACGTCCGCGAACTGGGCGCGCGGCTCGTCGCCGCGGACGTACGCGCCGAGCCAGAGACTGCGGCGTCGCAGCAGCCCACGATCTTGGGTCAGGAGCACCCGGTGCGTGGCATTGGCCTGCTCGATCAGGGCGTCGTCGTCGGCGTCGGCACGGTAGGCGGTGTCCACGCCGACGAGGCGGAGTCGCCGCGCCACGGTCCCGAGGTGGACGTCGAGGATGAAGGCGGCCTCGTCGACCTGCTGCGGGCGCTCCACCGGCCTGACTCGCGCCCGGTCTCCCCCGGCCGGGCGGTAGCCGGGCGTGACTACCTGGCCGTTGACCTCAAGCGCGCCGACTTCGGTCAACGGCACTCCGAGCGACTCCACCACGTGCCCGAGCGACGACACACCGTCACAGGCCGCTTCGACGGGCCCGCTTCGGTGCCCGGGCCTGAGGAAGAAAGCCAGCCCAGCATCGACGATGACCTCGAGCCCGGCACTGCTCATCTCCTCAGCATCCCCGGTCAGGCCGACACGCCTGCGCGCCGCCCCGGCGCCACCGCTGCCTATCCGCCGCTCCCGTACGGGCGCGTGAGGATCTCAAGCAGGTGGCCGTCCGGGTCCTCGAAGTACAGCCCGCGGCCCCCGTCGCGGTTGTTGACTTCAGCCGCGCGCGTGCGGCCGGGATCTGCCCAGTACGTCAGCTGCTGGTCGCGGATGCGGCCGAATGCGGCGTCGAACTCGTCCTCGCCGACCAGGAACGCGTAGTGCTGGGAGGTGATGTCGCCGCTGGTCGCCGAGAAGTCCAGGGAGACCTCGTTGTCGGCCTGGACAACCAGAAAGTGCCCGAACGGCGTCGGCGCGGGCAGGCCGAGGATTCCGGCCAGGAACTGGGCGGATCGTTGCTGGTCTCGGCACGAAACGATGGTGTGGTTCAGTTGCACGCTCACCCTACGATTCTGCCGCCGAATTCGGCTGGCGGGCACGCGCGGTGCCATGCGAGTATCTGGTACCTGCCGAACAAGCAGGCCTCAGCCCGCTGACCGCACCCGGCCCGACTGGGCACGCGGTGAAAGTCAATTTATCGACAATTGCTCCGGGGCGCCGGGAGGCGCCGTGTTCAACGTGGACGAAGTGCACTCCTGGCATCCGGCTGAGGGCAAGGTGCGTCTCCGGCCGAGCACGTTTCGCGCTGCTCTTTGGGGCGCCTGTGCGAGAGGTTGACACCGGGCCGGAGGTCTGCGCGATGATGTCGGAAACATCCGAGATCTGCGCACTAGTCGTCGCGAGCAAGGTCAGCAATGAGAAGGGCTGCTCACTATCACCGTGATGTCGCAGTAGCGGACGCGGCGTGATAGTAGTCGTCTCCCTGAACCCGGCGCTCGACGTGACTCACCACGTCGACGGCGTCGACTGGGCCGGCGTGAACCGGCCGACGCAGGTCCGGGCGGTCGCAGGCGGCAAGGGTCTCAACGTTGCCAGGACGCTGCATGCCCGGGGCGCCGAGGCCTTGTTCCTCGGCTTGGCTGGGGGCATCGCCGGCGAGGCCATCCGGTCGCAGCTGCGTGTCTCCGGCATCGCCGCCGTATGGTCGCAGATCGCGGCGGACACGCGGCGGACGTTCGCGGTCGTCGACACCCGGCGGGGTGAAGTCGCGATGTTCAACGAGCCGGGGCCGGCCGTTACTCCGCGTGAGTACAGCCGCTTCCTGGCCGCGTATAAAGAAGCCCTCACCGCGTGCACGACCGTGGTGCTGTCGGGCAGCCTGCCAAGCGGGCTAGACGACGACACCTATGCCGGGCTGATCAGGATCGCGGCCAGCGCCGGCGTGCCCGCGATCCTCGACACCTCGGGCGACGCACTGCTGCACGGTCTGGCTGGCCGACCCGCGATCGTCAAGCCGAACCTCGCTGAGCTGGCCCAGGCGGTCGGCCACGTGGCGGGCTGGCCCACCCCGCTCGACCAGTCCGCCGTTCTTGGATTCGCGGCTGAGCTGCGAGATCGCGGAGCGGATGCGGTCGTGGTGTCGATGGCCGCTGACGGCTTGCTTGCCGTAACGGCGGCAGGTGCGTGGCACGCTGCCGCGCCCCGGGTTGCCGGGAACCCGACTGGAGCAGGGGATGCAGTCGTCGCCGCGCTCGCGCAAGGGCTCACCAATGGCTGGAGCTGGCCGGAGCGACTCAGCGAGGCGGCGGCGCTTGGCGCCGCAGCTGCCGCCGCGCCGACGGCAGCCGAGTTCCTGGACGACGATCTTGCGCGGGCCAGGGCGGGCGTCCAGGTGACAGACCTGGAGCACGCCTTATGCCCCTAGTTCCGATAGAAAAGCTCATTACCGCTGCCCGAGATGCGAAGCGTGGAGCCGGCGCATTCAACGTCATCGGGCTCGAGCACGCCGAGGCGATCGTCGCGGGCGCGGAGGCCGCGCGGGCCCCGGTCATCCTGCAAGTCAGCGAGAACTGCATCACTTATCACGGTGCGCTTGAGCCGGTCGGCCGGGCCATGCTCGCCATCGGCGCCGCGGCGGCGGTCCCGGTCGCGGTGCACCTGGACCACGCGACGAGCGCGGAGTTGCTCCGGTCGGCCGCCGGGCTCGGCTTTGCCTCGGTCATGTACGACGCCTCCACGATGACGTATCAGGACAACGTCGCGGCGACCGCCGCGGTCGCGGCTTGGTGCCACGAACGGGACATCTGGATCGAGGCTGAGCTGGGCGAGGTTGGCGGCAAGGACAGCGTGCACGCACCCGGCGCCAGGACGCGCCCGAACGAGGCGGCGGCTTTCGTGGCCGCGACCGGAGTGGATGCGCTGGCGGTAGCGGTGGGCAGCTCGCACGCCATGGTCACCAGGGACGCCGTGCTTGACCTTGACCTGATAGCCAGCCTGCGCTCAGCCGTCCCTGTGCCCCTGGTGCTGCACGGTTCCTCCGGCGTGCCCGACGCCATGCTGTCCGCCGCTGTCCGGGCCGGGCTTACCAAGATCAACGTAGCCACCCAGCTCAACAAGGTGTTTACCGCGGCGGTTCGAGACCGGCTCGCGGCTGACCCGGCCGTCGTGGATCCGCGCAGGTATCTGCAGGCCGGGCGGTCGGCCATCACAGCCGAGGTGACGCGCCTGCTCGCCGTCCTCGAGGGGAGTGATGCGGGCTGGATGTGCTGATCGTCGGCGACTGCAACCCGGACGTGGTGGTCGTCGGCGACGATGTCGCGCCGGCGTTCGGGCAGCAGGAGAAACTGGTCGACGGCATTTCACTCGTGACTGGGGGGTCCGCGTCGATCATGGCCGTGGCAGCCGCCCGGCTCGGATTGCGGGTAGGACTTGCGGCTGCGGTGGGTGCTGACGCCGCTGGTGAGTTCATGCTGGGCAGGCTGGCTGCCGAGGGCGTCGACACCTCGGCCATGGTGATCCGCCCCGACCGGGCGACGGCCATGACCGTCGTGCTCTCGCGCCCGCACGCAAACGACCGGGCCATCCTGACGGCGCTCGGGGCGATGCCGACCGTGACACCAGCCGACCTGGCGCCTGCGATGACAGCGGGACTGCGCCACCTGCACGTGAGTTCGTATTTCCTGCTGCAGCGCTCGCTCGGACCAGGCCTGGCGGAGCTGTTCGCGGTAGCGCGGTCCCGCGGGATCACTACCTCGCTGGACACCAACTGGGATCCCGCGCAGCGCTGGAGTGACGAACGACTGCGGGCGGTGCTCGCCGAAACCGACGTGCTGATGCCGAACGAAGCAGAGGCGATGCACCTCAGCGGCAAGGACGAGGTTGGCGACGCCGTCCGGTCGCTGTCCGCCGACGGGCCCCGCGTCGTTGTCAAGCTGGGCAGCCAGGGCGCGTTGGCGGCTGACGGACGGTCGTGGCACCGGGCTGGGCTGCCCGCCGGGCTCGGCCCCGGGTTTGTCGATGCGATCGGAGCCGGTGACTGCTTCAACGCGGGCGTGATCGCCGGGCTGCAGCGCGGCCTGGATCTAGCGGGCGCGATGGCCGTGGGCTGCGCCGTTGGCTCCGCCTCGACGCGCGCGGCCGGCGGCACGGGCGCGCGCACCGACATGGCAGCTGCGCTCGCGCTTGCCCGCTCGGTGCCGGTCAGCTCCGTGCCGATCGGTGGCCGCGTCGCCCGGTCCCGGTAGACCGCTCGTGAGCGCAGCGCCGCGACGGCGATCTACTACCTGCTGCATCCGGGCGAGGAGTCGCGGTGGCACGTCGTGCGATCGGCAGTGCGCGGCGCCGGCCGGGCAGGATGCGGTGCTGGTCAGCTGCGTTGTCGCGCCCGGCTCTGACTTCGCCGACTTCCGCGCGCGCTGACGTTCGGCCCGCCCGCGGTTAATCGCGGCCGCGCTGCCAATGGGGCTTGCGCTTGTCGAGGAAGGCATGCATGCCCTCGCGGGCGTCAGGCAGCTGGCTGGTGGCTGCCATCACCTCGATTGCGTACGCGTAGGCCTTCTGCTGGTCCAGGTCTATCTGCGCGTAGAGGGCCTGCTTGCCGATGCCCTTGCTCTGCGCTGAGCCGCGGGTCACTCGCTCGAGAAGGTCGGCGGTGGCGGAGTCCAGCTGTCCGGCCGGGACTACCCGGTTGACGAGTCCCCAGTCGAGCGCCGTCCTGGCGTCGATGACGTCGCCGGATAGTGCCATCTCCGCCGCCCGCTTGCGCCCGATGTTCCTGGCGATTGCCACCATCGGCGTATGGCAGAACCAGCCGCCCTTCCCCCCGGGCGCGGCGAAACCGGCATCCTCGCTGGCCACCGCGAGGTCGGCCGACGCCACCAGCTGGCAGCCCGCCGCCGTGGCCAGGCCGTGCACCCGCGCCACGACCGGCTGCGGCACCTGCTGGACGAGCGTCATCAGGTCGGTGCAGGTGGCCAGCAGAGAGCGCACTGCGGCCAGGTCGGCGTCGGCGACGTCGGCGAAGTCGTGACCGGCGCTGAATACCGGGCCCTTGCCGGCCAGCACGATGCCGAGGGCGTCACTGTCGCCGGCGGCGGTAAAGGCCGCGATCAGCTCGCGCATGTGCTGCAGCGACAGCGCGTTCCGCCGCTGCGGGCGGTTCATCGTGATCGTCGTGAAGTCGCCGGACCGCTCCATTAGCACGTGCTCGAAGTCCACGGTGCCCTCCTCGTTCCCTTAGCAGCCTACGTCGGCCCGGTTGCCGTCACCGAGCACGGATCGCAGCAGGCAACCTGCCGGCCGCCGGCACGTCACCTTTGATCGTCGATGGTGATCAGTTACTCTCAATGAGACTCATTGGCAGATGTCGGTAAACGCCCACTGCAGGGCGAAATTCAGCGGGAGCCCAGGGCCTGGTCATGCATCTGCGGTTGTGGCCGTTAGTCCCGGCGGCGGTACTGGCTCTGCTCGCCATTCCGGCAGGTGCGGCGCGGGCAAGCATCGGAGTTGGCATACAGGCTGGGCCGGTGCTTCTGACCGGGGATGCGCACCCGGGTGGCAGCTACGCCCTTACTCCCGTTTACGTCGTCAATACGGGCACTGAACCGGAAACAATCGCTCTGCGGGTCGAGCGGATCTCGGCCGGGAACGGGATGACAGTTCCGGCGTCCTGGATTCGTGCGACGGGACCCGCGGTGACCCTCTCCCACAATCAATCGGCCCGTATTCCGCTGGAGCTAGCTGTCCCCGATACGGCCAGGCCCGGTCAGTATTTCAGCGACGTGGTCGCCGGCGGATCTGGCGGAATTGCGGCCGGGAGGGCCAATCTCGCAGTTGCCGCGGCCACGGACCTGGAGTTCAAGGTGGCCCCGGGCGTCGTATCCGGTTCCTGGCTCAGCCTTCCCGGCTGGCTGCTGCCGGGCGTGGTCGGCCTGCTGGTGCTGGTAGTAGCGGGCTTCGTCGTCCGCAATTCCGGCTTGCGAGTTCGGCTCGAGCGCCGATCGGCGCGGACATCAGCGGAGGGGCAGTGATGCTGGCAGTGTCGCGTGCCTGGAGGTGGGCACTTCCGTTGCTGGCCGTGGGCCTGGCGGGATGCGGGTACAGTTCGCCGCCGGCGGGTGCCGGCACGTCCGCCAGCGTCAATTTGTCGCTCACCACCGTGCCGACAGTCCGGTCGGTGACCGTCTCGCCGGCTAAGGCCAGCTTTGGTACGTGCAGCGGCGGGCAGGCTCAGGACAACACGCAGTCGACCGGCGCCAAACTCGGGTTTCCGAACGGCCGCTGCTGGGTCGGGTCGCTGGGCACGGCTTTCCCCATCACGATCACGAATACGGGTATCGCCTCCTATATCGATGTCAACGGAGCGAGCGCAGTGCCGTCTGACGACATCACCGACTGGAACCTGTGCAACATCGGCGACAACCCGTTCGTCTCGTGCAGTGGCAGCAACAACAACGCTCCGGGCATTGATCAGTACTTGCTGCAGAACTTCGGGCCGTACCGGGAAAATGGCTCCGGCCTTACCGATAATCCGCGGTGCGACCACGAGTTCGACCCGAACGGGCGCTGCTGGGCCCTCGAGGGTGCCTCCCAGACCGAGGGCATCGAACTCACCGGCCCGTATCAGAGCAGCGACAACTCCACCAAGTGGACGGTTACGATCACCTGGACGCCCGTGCCATAGGGTGGTCGGCCGGTCAGCGCAGCCCGGCGCAGGATTCGGTCCGCGTCTGTTCTCGGCGCGTTCTGCCGGAAATGACAACGGGCCGATCGGCACCCATGGAGTGGGTGGGGGCGAATAACTTGTCCGATCTGGCTGCCGTGGTGACGGCGGTGGCCGCCGCCTTGGTATTCGGGATAGCGTCCGTAGCTGACCAGCGGAGCACCAAGCGCGTGCGGCAACGGAAGGCGCTGTCGCCGCGGATATTTGTCGATCTTGTCCGCCAGCCGCTCTGGGTGGCGTCGGTCGGCGGCACCCTGATCGGCTTCGCCCTGCAGGTCGTAGCGCTGCGGCTCGGTCCCCTCGCGCTGGTTGAGCCGCTGTTGATCTGCGATCTGATCTTCGCCGTGCTTATCGCCTCATACTTGCGCAAACTCTTTGATCGGGTGCTGGTCGCTGGCGTCGTCGCCGCGGCTGCCGGCGTGGCCGGGTTCCTGATCATCGCCTCGCCGGCAAGCGGCCGGTCCAGCGTTGGCTTCATCGTCGTGCTGCCGCTGGGCGCCGGGTTCGCCGCAGCCGTCGTCGGCTGCATCGTGGTCGCGCAGCGCAGCCAGCGCCTCCGGCCGCTCGCCCTGGCGCTTGCCTGCGGCATCTGCTACGGCCTCTCGGCCTTCCTGGTCAAGCTCGTAGTGTCTAACGTCAGCGGAGGCCTGCCTGCCATCCTGACCAACTGGCCGATTTACGCGCTGGCGGTCGTGGGCCCGCTTGGCTTCCTGCTGAACGAGAATGCCTTCCAGAAGGGGACGCTGATCGCTCCGGTCTTGGCGATCATCACCGTCTGCGACCCGGTGATATCCATCGCCCTGGCCGCGATCTGGCTCAACGAGAAGCTCAGCGGTTCCCCGGCCGGGATAGCGGGCGAGGTCATTTCCCTGATCGTGATGGTCATCGGCGTCGTCGTCGTGGCCCATCGCGCTCCCCGTCTCGCGCCTCAGGTTGAGCCCGCGCCAGCCGCGCCCGATCCGGGCAGTTGACGACGAATCAGGCAAGCACTCGTCACGCCACCCGCAGCTCTCGCATCTCCCTGATGACGTCGGCCAGCGGGCGGCGAGGAACGGGAACTGAAGGTGAGCCATGGCCAAGCCTGAGAACCATCTGGCGGTTCTCCGGCCACGGCCACCACCGGGGCTCATCCTCGTGCATGTCATCCCTTTCCACCAGTTGGTAGAAGAAGGACGCCGACAAGCCGCAGACGGTTGCGACCAGAAGGACGTGCTGCAGGGCCTG
>JASHUG010000092.1 GCA_030040155.1 Streptosporangiaceae bacterium
GCAGGCGTCGACCTGTCGCTGGTGGAGTTCTGGCAGCAGCCGCTGGATGGGCGGCACGCCGACTTCGCCAAGCTCCGGGCGCTGGGCACGCCGCCGTACTTCGACGTGCCTGAGGGCCCGTTCAGTACACCGGGCGACGGCTATTACGCCTTCGTCTCGCACGCCGATGTATCGGAGGCCAGCCGGCAGCCCGAGCTGTTCTCGTCCGCCAGGGGCGCGACCAGCATCGAGGATCTGCCCGTCGAGTTCAACGAGTACTTCGGCTCCATGATCAACATGGACGACCCGCGGCACGCCCGGCTGCGCCGCATCGTGTCCCGCGCGTTTACGCCCAAGATGATTAAGAAGTTCGAGGAGGACGTGCAGCGGACGGCGGCCAGCATCGTCGACGATCTTCTCGTCACCGGGCCGTGCGATTTCGTGCAGCACGTTTCCGCCCGGCTGCCGCTGAAGATCATCTGCGAGATGATGGGCATCGGTGACGAGCACTTCGACATGGTGCTCCGCAACACCAACATCATCCTGTCCGGCGCCGACCCGGAGTTCCTCAGCGAGGACATGGACGAGGCCATCGCCCAGCTGCTGACAGCTGGCAAAGACCTCGCCGACCTGGTGATGGCGATCGCGGCCGACCGAGCAGAACATCCGCAGGACGACGTGATCACCTCGCTCGCGACTGCGAACATCGAGGGCGAGCAGCTCACGCCGGCTGAACTCGGATCGTTCTTCATCTTGCTCGTCGTGGCCGGGAACGAGACGACCAGGACCGCCATATCGCATGCGCTGAACCTGCTCACCGAGCACCCCGAGCAGCGCAAGCTGGTGCTAGCCGACCTCGAGGGCCGACTGCCAGGCGCGGTTGACGAGATAGTCCGCTATGCCTCTCCGGTCATCTTCATGCGGCGGTCGGTCACCAGGGACTGCACGCTGAACGGACACAGTTTTCGCGAGGGCGATCGCTGCGTGCTGTTCTACTGGGCGGCCAACCGCGACGAGTCCGTGTTCACCGACCCGGGCCGGTTTGACATCGCCCGCTCGCCCAACCCGCACGTCGGGTTCGGCGCGGCCGGGCCGCACTTCTGCCTCGGCGCGCACCTGGCCAAGCGTGAGATCACGGTCATGCTCCGCGAGCTGATGACGAAGGTGCCGACAATCCGTGCGAGCGGAGAGCCCGACCGCCTTCTGTCGAGCTTCATCAACGGGATCAAGCGCCTGCCCTGTGAATTCGACTAGGAAAGTACCGAACAGAGCCCGGTGAACGCGTCGGACATCGCGTGCAGCGGCCGGTGCCAGTAGATCAGCACGGCGCTCTGACCACCAAAGGTGTACTTGTCTGACCACCCGAGGATCGCCCCGGTCAGGACCCGGGTTCAGCCGCCATTCGCAGCACCCACATCACTCGTCCATTCAAGGGCTCGGCCGGGACCCGCCTGTTCGTCATTGCGACGTGCACCCGGTCGTGGTCGAGCACGAGTGAGGTCGCCCCGCCGATCCCGCCGCCTGGGTGACCCGCCAGGTTGCTGCGCACGTTCACGTGCCAGCCAAGACCGACCTGGACGCCGCCGGGCCGGTTCGAGTGCGGCGTCAGGGCCTCGCGGGCAAGTTCCTCCGGCAGCAGGGATTCCCACGACGCGCCGAACCGCGCCAGGTCGGCAGCCGTGGCCCACAGCCCGCCGGCTGCCGGAACGGTGCACACGAGATCTCCGGACGGATGCAAGCTGCCATCGTCGGCCCGCGCATAACCGCTTACCGCATCCGCGCCCGAGCCAGGCCAGCTAGATGGGAAGAATGCATTCGTCATGCCCAGCGGCCCGAGCACGAGCCGGGTCGCGACCTCCGCATACGTCTGTCCAGTCAGGTCTTCGACCAGCTGGCCGAGCGCCGCGTATCCGGCGTTGCTGTACTTGAACTCGCCCCGCGGGCCCTCGATGTCGAGTTCGGGCCCGGCCAGGTCGGCCAGATCCGGGACGCGCTCAGCGAACATAGGGAACGGGGTGGCAATGCCACCCTGGTGGGACAGCAGGTCAGCAACCGTAACGTCGTCGTCGGCCAGGCGGACGGTGCGCAAGCACTCGTTAGCGGGGCGCTCCAGGTCGACCAAACCGTCTGCGACCAGGCGGAGCACAGTCGTGGCCGTGATCAACTTGGTAATCGAGTATGCAGGGAACCGGTGCCCGGGCCGCAGCGGCTCGGCCGCCTCGAGGTCGGCCCAGCCCACCGACACGACCCAAGGGTCGGGCGGCGACACCGAAACATCACCGGCCGAGAGGACAAGGCCGACGAGTCCCAGCTCGGCGAAAGCCTCGTTGGCGACCTGGAGTACGGCAGCAGGCGGTTCACCGTGGACGCGGGTCGATGGCGCCGCGACCCGGCCATCGGTGACCTTGCCGCCGATGGGGTAAACGCGCAGGCCGGCGAGGCGATTGGGTTCCGCTGGATCGACGGCGGCCTCGAGCTGCATGCCCCCCGCCTGAGCCCGGACGCGGAGCGGCTCGACAGACGTGAGGACGACTTCGTCGCGCAGCTGCTCGGCCCGACCGGAGAGCGTCCGGACTAGCCTCTCTGGCGTTACTACACTCAGGAACCGGTCAGTGAAGTGCTCACGCAGCTCGTCGTCAGTCGGCGCTGCCCAGTCGGTGCCGTCGGCGTAGGCAAACCTGGAGATCAGCCACATCAACTGCGCTGTCGCGTAGCCTCCAGGGTCGAACGAGGCTTCGATTGCCTGGCGCAACGCGTTCCAGCTGGAGAAGCCGTGTTCCCTGGCGATAGCCAGGTGGGCCTCGTGCAACGTCGCGAACTCACTCGCCGACAGTCGGCGCTTGGCCTCGAGCTTCAGGTAGCGCAGGCTGGGCTGATCTGGGAGCGAGCGTGGCTGATCGGACATCGCAGTCCTTCCTCGGTGCCCGTGGATCCGCGACATCGGGCAGGAAAGACCGGCGATAGATCACTGTTGGTGCTGTCCGGTGAGCTTGCAGCTCTGCCCGCGGATCCAGAGGCGGCCGGGAGCCACCAAGGCCCTACCATACCTTTGGGCGCCCGTATGACAAGTCCGCATCCATGATCGCCACATCTGGGTGACAGAATCACATAACTAGCTGTGATGGCTACTGCACAACGTGTATAACTGGAGAACCCACGCGGCCCTCAAGACCCGGGCGTTATCCGGGCGGGGGGAAGGGCCGCTGGCTGTGGGGGAACCGTAAGTCGCGGAGGGGGACCTTCGTCTGGGCCGTTCGATCCCCGGCGGGATCGCGCGGCGGGATCGCCCGGCTGCGTGCCGCCCGGGACCGCCGGGAGGCAGGCGGCCCGCGAGGGTCGCGATGAGCGGAGGGGACCTTCGTCCTGTGGACGACGCCACCCGGGGGCGTGGCGTCGTCTGCAGGCGGAGGCCCCGGTCACCCCAGTGCGCTGATCTTGGCCGCCAACTCGAAGTCGGCCTCGGTCAGGCCGCCCGCGGAGTGTGTCGACAGCGTGAGCGTCACCTTGTTCCACTGAATCAGGATGTCCGGATGATGATTGGCCGCTTCGGCCAGGAACCCGACCGCGGCGGCGTACAGCATGGCGACGCTGAACCCGGACAGCGTGCGAACGTTCGTGATGTTGTCACCCTGCCGTGCCCAGTCAGGCAAACCCGCCAGCCGCTGGCGGACCTCGTCGTCGGTTAGCAGTGCCATAACTCCCCCAATCGGATGGGTTTCTTCCCGCGTCTAGGCGCCCGTGCGCCTGCGGGCCCACCACACCAGTGTGCTGCCCAAGTTCCCGGTAGGCTCGCTGAGCGTGACATACTCCGCGGCAGCGCAGCCGCAGCACCAGGCACGCCGGACCCCGCTGACGCATGTGCACGAGCAACTTGGCGCCACGCTTACCGACTTCGCAGGTTGGCTGATGCCGCTGCGCTACGGCAGCGAAACGGCAGAGCACAACGCGGTCAGGACCGCCGCCGGGCTGTTCGATTTGTCGCATATGGGAGAACTGTCGGTCACTGGGCCCGGAGCCGCCGCGGCGCTTGATTACGCGCTTGTCGGCGCGCTCTCGGCGCTGCGCCCTGGCCGGGCGCGCTACACGATGATCTGCGCCGATGACGGCGGGGTCATCGATGACCTCATCGTGTACCGGCTGGCCGACGCCGAGTACCTCATCGTCGCGAACGCCGCCAACGCGCCGGTCGTCTGCCGGGCGCTGGAAGAGCGCGCGGCCGGTTATGACGCCACCGTGACCGATCGGACCGCTGACTACGCGCTCATCGCGCTCCAGGGCCCGCGGGCGGCCCGCATCCTGGCCCGGCTGACCGATACCGACCTGACCGAGATCAAGTACTACGCCAGCTACCGGGCCGAGGTAGGCGGCAAGCCAGTCCTGCTGGCCCGCACCGGCTACACCGGCGAGGACGGCTTCGAGTTGTACGTCGCTCCCGAGGATGCCGAATACCTGTGGACGACGCTGGCCGAGGCCGGTTCGGGCGACGGGCTGGTCCCGGCCGGGCTGGCCGCACGCGACACGCTCCGGCTAGAGGCTGGGATGCCGCTCTACGGGAACGAGCTCAGCCGCGACGTGACCCCGTACGACGCCGGGCTCGGATGGGTCGTGAAGCTGGACAAGGAGTCGGACTTTGTCGGGAAGGCCGCGCTTGCGGCCAGGGCCGGCGCAACGGCACAACGGCAGCTCGTTGGCCTGACCTGCCGCACGCGGCGGGTGCCCAGGCACGGCTACGACATCCTGTGGGACGGGTCCGTCTGCGGGTCGGTCACCAGCGGGGCGCGATCTCCCACGCTCGGCGTCCCCATCGCGATGGCGTACGTCCGGCCGGACGTCGCGGCCGAGACGGGAACCGCGGCAGCACCGGAGGGCACCGGCCTGGCAGTCGACGTCCGGGGGCAGCCCGAGCCGGCCACACTAGTGCCGTTGCCGTTCTACCGGCGCCCGTCATAGGAGTCGGAGCGGCACTTTGATGCGTTACCTTGGGAATTCAGCGGCTTTGAGAAAGGCGTTGGCGATATGACCGTTCCGGCAGAGCTGTACTACACCCCCGAGCACGAGTGGGTGTCCATCAGCGGCGCCATTGCCTCGGTGGGCATTACCGACCATGCGCAAAAGGCCCTCGGCGACGTGGTCTTCGTCTCGGTCCCGGCATCGGGGACCAGGGTAACTGCGGGCGAGCCATGCGGCGAGGTGGAGTCCACTAAATCGGTTAGCGACCTGTACTCCCCGGTGGACGGTGAGGTTACCGAGGTTAACCAGGAGATCGACGACGACCCCGGCCTGGTCAACTCCGACCCGTATGGCGCGGGCTGGCTCTTCAGGGTCAGGGTCGATGAGTACGACGACGATGTGCCCCCCGGATTGCTGTCAGCCGCCGAGTACGGCGCGCTGACCAAGGAAGAAGAAGAGTGAGCCGGGGCGGCAGCCAAGCGGACCTGCACCGTCTCGATGCCGCCACCGCAGACCTGGACCCGCCGTTCGCGATCGTGGACATGGCCGCACTCAGGGCCAACGCGGCGGACATGACCCGCAGGGCCGGAGGCAAGCCCATCCGGCTGGCGAGCAAGTCCGTTCGCTGCCGCCACCTCATCGAGCAGGTGCTCGAGACAGACGGCTTCCGCGGCATCCTCGCCTATACCCTGCCCGAGGCGCTCTGGCTGGCCGGCTGCGGGACGAGCGACGACATCGTCGTCGCCTACCCGACGGCGGACCGGTCGGCGCTGGCCAGGCTGGCTGGCAATGCGAGCGCGGCGACCGCGATAGCCGTCATGGTGGACTGCACCGACCATCTCGACATGATCGAGAAGGCGGCCGCCGGCGTCGCCAACCCGCATCCAATCCGAGTCGCCATCGACATCGACGCCGGTTACACCGCGCTTGGCGGGCGGCTGCGCGCCGGCGCCCGCCGCTCGCCCGTCCGATCTCCGGCCGACGCCGTGGCCCTCGCCACCGAGATCCTGGGCCGGCCCGGCCTGCGGCTGGCCGGGCTCATGGCTTATGAGGCCCAGATCGCCGGTGTCGGCGACAACCCGCCGGGCCGGCCGGTGTACGCCCGCGCGATCCGGTACATGCAGCGCAAGTCCGCGGGCGAGTTGGCGCAGCGGCGCGCCGCCATCGTGACCGCGGTCCGTCGGCTGACGCCGCTGGAGTTCGTCAACGGCGGCGGGACGGGCTCGCTGGAGGGCACGTCTGCCGAGGCCGCGGTCACCGAGCTCGGCGCCGGGTCCGGGCTGTACCACCCGACGCTGTTCGATGCGTACCGCGGGTTCAGCGGTCAGCCCGCGGCCATGTTCGCGCTGCCGATCGTCCGCCGCCCTGGTCCGGGCGTGGTCACCGCGCTCGGCGGTGGCTACCCGGCCTCCGGCCCTGGCAACCCGAGCCGGGTGCCCAAGCCGTACCTGCCCGCGGGCCTGACGCTAGACCGCGAGGAGGGCGCCGGAGAAGTGCAGACGCCACTGCTGGGCCCGGCCGCGGACAGCCTCAAAATCGGCGACCGGGTCTGGATGCGGCACGCGAAGGCGGGCGAACTGTGCGAGCGGTTCGCCGCGCTACACCTGATCGAAGACGACAAGATCGCCGCCACCGTGCCCACGTATCGCGGCGAGGGCCAGACCTTCCTCTGACCAGGCGGTGGCCGCCCGAAACGCGGCCTAAGTGCAGCCGGACCACACGGCCAACCGCACCACGGGTCACTTCCGGCGGCGGCTCCAGATCCGCAAGATCACGATGCCGACGATCGCGGCTCCGGCCACTGCCGCGCCAATCCGGACTTCTGGCCTCGCGAGCTCCTGCTTGACCCGATCACGCAGCATCTTCACGTTATTGGCCGGGCTCACCCGATCGGCCAGCTCGTCAATTGTGCGTGCCAAGTCCTCGCGGGTGTGCTCGATCTGAGCGACCAGCGCATCGGGGTCTCGGCCCGTCACGGCCCCGGTCACGGCCACGGAGCCGTGCACCTCGACTTCCCCGCCCCGATCGGCCATCCCTGGTATCCCTTCTGCCACCATGGCTTCCGCTGCCGCGACAGCTTGACGCACTAGTCAACCAGGCACCCGCGCGGCGTGCACGGCCGGCTATTGGTTGACGTCCATTTACGTCATTCGTGCAACGTCCAAAGGCCTAACTCCTGGCGGCCCACCCCAGCGTCAGGGTGTTGGCTTCCCGCACGATCCCGTCACTGGCTACGGCATCCCAACCATCATGCAGCGCTCCAATACCCGGTCGAACACCGCCGCAAGCGCATGCGGGCCCGTGCCGATTCGCGCCGGACGGCCCGGCCAGGACTCGGGTACTCGGTCCCCTCCGGGGCTATGACAATCGGCGGCTCGATACCCGGCGGCGCGGCTCGACGGGGCAGCGCGCCCACAGGTCAAGTAGACCGCCATGCGACACAAACGGCAGCTGTTCTTCCCCGAGCCGAACTTGCCGTCGCCGTCTTGCACTGCCCACAGACGATCGCCCGGCAAACGGCGCGGTGAGGCCAGGCTCGGCTCGCCAGGACGCGCTCGCCGCCAAGCGATTTCACGGGCTAGCGCCACACCTGGTCGATCACAAGCCCATCCCCGATCAAACGCCTATGTCCGGAATATTAGTTTCCGGGCCGGCTTCGTACACTGGGCGAACCACGCCGCTGCTGGCCCGTCCTAGATGGCCGGGAGTGTCCGTCGTCGCGTCTAGGATCTGGCCTTGTGACGGTGCAGGCGGTGATCTTCGACTGGGGCGGAACGCTGACCCCGTGGCACTCCATCAACGTGGAGCAGCTGTGGCAGACAATATGCGAGCCGCATTTCGTCGTCGCAGAGGCGGCGGCGAATGCCGCCGCGCTGCACGCCGCCGAGCAGGAACTCTGGCAGGTGGCGCGCTCCCAGCATCGCAGCGCGACGATGAACCAGCTGTTCGAACGAGCCGGGATCGTGCCGTCCGAACCGCTGCTAGCCAGCTACGTGAAGGCGTGGGAGCCTCATACGTTCACCGATCCCGAGGTCGCGGCCCTGCTCGGCGCCCTGCGCGAGCGGGGAACCAGGATCGGAGTGCTGTCGAACACCATGTGGCCGCGCAGCTGGCACGAGGACGTGTTCCGTCGTGACGGCATCCTCGAGCTGATCGATGCGGCGGTCTACACCAGCGAGATTGACTGGACCAAACCGCACGCTGCGGCGTTCACCGCAGTCATGCGGGCGATCGGGGTGTCCGACCCGGCCGGCTGCGTGTTCGTCGGTGACCGACCATACGACGACGTGCACGGCGCCCAGAGCGCCGGGATGCGGGCCGTGCTCATTCCGAACAGTGACGTGCCGCCGTTCGAGACCGCCATCCCTGACGCGATCGTCACGAGCCTGGCCGAGCTGGGCCCGCTGATCGAATCCTGGTAGCGGGCTGCCGAGACAGAATCGACAAGTTCTCGGTCTTCCGGAACTGACCATTCCGCCCCTATAGTTAGCGGTCGCGACGCCGGATCGCTATTACTGCAATAGAGGTCCGACGTCGCAGTGCAATTTGCCCGCCAGCGGGTTCGGCAGCGCCGCCGCGACTATCGTGCAAGGGGCTTGTATGCATATAAGTGCCGGAGACACCGCCTGGATGCTCACGTCCACGGCTCTCGTCCTGTTCATGCTGCCGGGGCTCGCGCTGTTCTACGGCGGGCTCGTCGGAGCCAAGAACGTCGTCGCGACCATGGTGCAGTCCTTTGTCGCTATTGGCCTGATCAGCCTGCTGTGGGTCATCGTCGGCTACTCCCTGGCGTTCGGCAAGGATCATGGCGGCGTAATCGGGAGCCTGTCCAACGTGATGCTGCGCGGCGTCGGGGTTAGCCCGACGCACTTTGCGCCCACGATCCCGGCTCTTGTCTACATGGCGTTCCAGATGAAGTTCGCGGTCATTACGCCGGCGCTGATTGCCGGCGCATTCTGCGAGCGAATGCGCTTCCGCGGCTACCTCGTCTTCATCGGGTTGTGGTCGCTCATCGTCTACTGCCCGTTCGCGCACGCGGAGTGGGGCGGCGGCATTCTGGGAACCGGGGGCCTGCATGCGATCGACTTCGCGGGCGGCTCGGTCGTGCACGAGCTGGCCGGAGCCGCCGCCCTGGCCACCGCGTTCTACCTGAAGCGGACCAAGCAGCTCGACGCGCCGCACAACGTACCGCTGGTGCTGCTCGGCGCCGGGATCCTCTGGTTCGGCTGGTTCGGCTTCAACGCCGGAAGCGCCACCTCGGCTGGGGGCGTGGCCGCGTACGCCCTGGTGAACACGCAGCTCGGCGCCTCTGCCGCGATGCTCTCGTGGATGGGCTTTGAGTGGTGGCGGAAGAAGAAGCCGTCTGGGGTCGGCATCGCAGCCGGCGCCGTCGCGGGCCTGGCGGCTATCACGCCCGCGTCCGGTTACGTTCCGCCGTGGGCGGCGATCATCATCGGCGTGGCAGCCGGCTCCCTGTGCTACTTCGCAGTGAACCTCAAGGAAGTGCTGCACTACGACGACTCGCTGGACGTGGTCGGCGTGCACATGGTTGGCGGCATGATCGGCGTGCTCCTGACCGGCGTGTTCGCCAGCCTCGCGGTCAACGCTGCCGGCGAGGCTGGCGGCCTGGTTCAGCTTGGCCGCCAGGCCGTGCTTGCGGTGGCCGGCGTGGTCTACCCGTTCGTCATGACCTGGCTCATCCTGCTGGTCACCGACAAGCTAGTCGGGCTGAAGGTCACCGACGCCGATGAGGAAGTCGGCCTGGACGTCGCCGAGCACGGCGAGCGCGGGTACGGCTGGTCCCACCCGGTTCCTGCGACCGTGGCGGCGGGCGATGGCAGTGGCGGCGACCTGGACCAGATCGCCGCTCAGCCAGTCGACTAGGTGCAGCCTGGCCGGGCCGGCTGCGGCCCGGCCAGGCTGACTTCCTGGCAGCTAGTGCAGGTGCGCTCGCCAGTCGCGCGGCACCCGGCCGGCCGGACCGGGCACCGGCTGGTCGGACGGATGATGCTGCGGTGAAGCCAGGGCGGGACCGCCCTCGTAGAACTCTTCGGTCTCGTAATTCCAGAACCATTCCTCGCCCGGCTCGAAGCTGCGAATGACCGGGTGCCGGGAATCCGCGGCGTGGCCCGACGCGTGCTGCATCGGAGAAGTGTCGCAGCATCCGATGTGCCCGCACTGCGCGCACCGGCGCAGGTGCAGCCACCACCCGCCCGCTTCTTCACACTCGACGCAGCCCGTCCCGCTCGGCGGGACGACCGGGTCTATGCCGGGCATTTCCGTCATAGTCGCTCTCCAGGTGTACGTACGCTCTCTGTCCACCACGGTATGCCCCGTCCGCGGGTGCCTGACTGCAGTCAGGCCGGGTCGGCGGGCCGGACGGGCTCCGGAAGCGACTCGCTGGCAACCCACCGGAACACGCCCCTGGCCATCGTGGACGTTGCCCGGTCCGCCCGCGTGCTGAACACGTGATGGCGGGCCGTGGCCACGGCCGGATCATCGGGGGCCGCAAGCCAGGCCAGCTCGACCAGATGACCGGCAAGCCGCAGGCCCTCATCGGCGTCTTCCTCAGGGCCGGTCAGGGCTGCCTCCGCGAGCTCGGTCGCGCGCACGGACAGGGCTTCGGCACCGCCGGCCATGCTCGCGATCTCCGCCGCGACGACGCGCTCCCTGGCCGGCTTGAGCGTGGCCGGGTTGCCATCCCACCAGCCCCCGTACAGCCGCCACACGGTCCTGACGACAAACTCCGGCTCGTCGTAGACCGGCTGGAGGAACGGCCGGTCGGCGAGGCGGGCGGGAACCTTCACCGTGTGGATCGCCTCATCGAGGCGGCCACCGCCGTTCATGATCTCGAGCGTCTGGCTGACCAGGGACTCCAGCAGCTCGGCGGTGTCGGTCAGCGCGGTCGCGGCCCGTTCCGCCCCTATTACCGGCAGCCCGTGGCCCGGCAGCAGGTATTCGGGCCCGAGCGCCTCCATCCGGCGCAGCGCTTGCGCCCATTCCAGCGGGTAGCGCTGCACCTTCTGCGGATTGCCCGCGTTGGGCGAGGCCCAGATGAACAGGTCGCCGCAGCACAGCGCCTTCTGGTCGGCCAGCCAGGTCACGGTGTGGTCGTCGGTCTCGCCCTTCTCGTGTCGCAGGGCGAATGTCGTGCCGCCTGCCACGAGACTCATCTCCTCGCGGTAGGTCCGGTCGGGGTAGCGATAGTGGGTCGGCCAGCGCAATCCTGGCGCGCTGAACTGGCGCTGGTTGATGATCTCGTTGTACCCCAGCGTCATCAGGTAGCGGTCGAAACGCCTGGGCAGCGCCTCGTGCGCTATCACGACCGGCGCGGGCCAGGCCTTGTCCTGCGCCTCGCGCTCCCAGACCGGCACGCCCGACACGTGGTCAATGTGGCCATGCGAGTAGATCACGGTGTGCAGCCGCTGCTCGGTCCAGCGGCGGATTTCCTCGTGGACGGCCTGCGCCGAGAGCGCACTGCCGCTGTCGACCAGCACCAGCCCGTCGCTCGTCCGGATGGCGGTGACGTTGCCCAAAGCAGGGACGAACGCGATGTCATCGCCGATCTCCGCTAGCCCGCCCATATGCCTGACCGGATGGTGCTCGCTGATCGACTCTTCCCCCCGCCAGAGCCGGTCGGCCAGCGCAAGAATGTCAGTCGCCATCGGTGCAGGTCCCCTCCGTCATCGTTGCCCCGGCCCATCCTCTCGCGCCGGGCTGGCTCGCTAGGCTCCCGCCCCGCCGAGCGCCTGCGGGCCGGCGCGAAGCCCGGCATACCAGGACGGGAATTCCAGCAGCGAGCTCAAGACGATGTCGGCGCCGGCGCGGGCCAGCTGGCTGGCATCGAACGATCCGGTCGGCACGCCGACCGCGAGGACCGCCGCCCGCGCCGCCGCGTCCATATCCGACGGCGTGTCGCCGACATACGCGGCCGCACCCAGCCGCGCCAGAACCTCGGCCTTCTCCGCGCCGTGCACGTGCGTGAACAGCCTGTCTGGCGTCAGGCCGACGGCACCAAGGCTTGGGCCGACCGAGACGGCGTGCTTCGCGGTCACGATCACCGCCTCCTCCCCCGCCTGCCTGACGGCCGCGAGCGCCTCAGCCGCGCCCGCAAGCAGTGTCGTCAGCGCCGGGGCCAGCGCGATGTAATGCCGCCGGTAACAGTCCGCTGCCCGTTCGCGCTCCGCGGCCGGGAACCAGTAGGTGACCTCGTCCTCCAGCTTGATCCCCATCCGCAGATCAACCTCAGCCAGGTCGATGTGCGCCCCGGTCTCCTCGGCGACTGCCCGCCACGCTGCCATGATGGCGGGCCTGGAGTCGATGAGCGTCATGTCGAGGTCGAATCCGACTGGCCCGGTCCGTCTCATGTCCCAGTACCCCCGCTCGCCGAACCGGTCCCGCTTCACACCTTACGCAGGCGGCTCAGAGTCAGCGCGCCGGGAATCAGGCGGGCGGCCGCACCGGGGTGAAGTGACGACCGCCGTCGCTCGTATATAGCAAAAGCGCGCCCGCATTCTCGCAGCCAACGCCCGCGCAGCCGCGCGCGACCGCCCAGCCATCGGACTTGGTCGCGAACGATAGCGACTGGATGCCGGTGACGCCGAGATTGGGCAGGATCGTCGTCCAGGCCCGGCCGCCGTCGGTGGTCGCGCGAAGGAAGGTCACCCTGGCGTAAGTCGTGGTACCGATCTGGCTGCTTCCGAAGTAGAGCCAGGCGCCCGCGCCGGGAACGGCGAACGGCATCTGCGCGGCGGACTGGTAGAGCTGGGCCTCGGCGTCGAAAGGCAGTGAGTGGGACTGCCAGCTCCGCCCGCCGTCGTCGGTTGTGTCGACCTGTGCCAGACCCTCCGCGAGGGCCCCGCCGGGGCCGCGCTCGAGCAGCACGCCATGCTGGCCGAAGAGGGCCGGCAGGCTCGCGCTCGGGGTCCCCCCTGAGTCCTGCTGCCCGAAACCGGGAAGCTGCGGCTGTGACCAGTGCAGCCCGCCGTCCGTGGTCCGGTACAGCCGTCCCGAGTCGGTGACTCCCCAGCCATCGGCCGTGCTGGTGAACTCGATCCCAGCGCCGACGGCGGGGGCAGCCGCGGAGACCTGGTGCCACTGCGCGCCGCCGTCGTTGGTTGCGAACACCAGCGCACGGGGCTCCCGGTACTCGCTGAATGCGGCGAAACCATCCGCCGCGTTAGCGAAGCTGATGCTTGCGATGCCGATGGAATTCCCGGCTGCTGGCAGCGACACATCGCTCCAGGAGAGTCCCCCGTCGGTGGTGCGGTCAATGCTGACCACCGTGGCCGACTCGGGATGAAGGACGATCGCCCAGGCATCCCGCAGCCCGCTGAAGTTCACGCAGAGGATGTTGGCGAGCGGGTCACTGACCGGCGGCGTGATCTCGTCCCACCGCGCGCCGGCATCGGCCGTCGTGAACAGCCCGTTCCCGTCGAGCACCCACGCCGCCTGAGGCCCGAGGACGCCGAATTGGCCGACCGGGGCACCCGATTCGTCGCGTTCCGCCCGCTGCCCGGCCCGGATCGCGGCGGCCAGCGCAGCGGCTGAGGGTGCTGCCTGGCTGGCCGGCGTCACTGCGCGCCGAGGCGGCCCGGTCGGCTTCCCTATCTGCTGGGCCACGACTGCAGCGGCGACGGCGCAGGCGACCGCCGCAACGCCAATAGCGGCACTGCGGATCCTGCGTGCTTTCGTGCGCCGACGGTAGCCGTCGTGGATGCGCCTGACGGCATCCGGAGCCGACTGCACGCCCTCGACCGCATCGTGCAGCAGCCTGCGCACGTCTTCGGGACTGAGCGGCCGGCCAGTCATCTCAACTCCTTAAGCAACACCGCCAGCCGGGCGAGCCCGCGCGACCCGTAGGACTTGACGGCGCCCTCGCTGATCTGCAGTGCCCGTGCGGTCTGAGCCACCGACAGGTCGGCGTAATAACGCAGCACGACGACCTCTCGCTGTCGCTGCGGCAACTGCCTGAGCGCGCGCACCACCAGGACGCCGCGAACCTCCGCCATCGCCCGCTCCTCCGGGGTGGCCGCAATGGCCGGCGGACCGGGCGGATGGCGAGCAGCAAGCAGCCGTCGCCGGAGAGCGTTGCGCGCGAGGTTTATCGTCGTTACCCGGAGGTAGGCGGCCGCGCGATCCGGATCACGGATGTTCGAACGAGATCCGTACACCCGGATGAATGCCTCCTGAACCACGTCCTCGGCCGCGGAGTCACCGCCCATCAGCAGCATGGCCGTCCGGAGCATCGGCTGATAGTGAACGACGTACAGCGCCTCGATCTGGACCTCTCGGCGAACCGTTACGCCGCGACCGTCTGAGACGGCTGAGTCCTCCGCGCTCCGGAGCGCGGAGTCACCCGCCACGACGGGATCCATCCCTGAGCCTTCCGGAACCGGCACACGCTATAGACAACCGCCGCGGACGGAAGGTTGTGCGACTGCGGGCCATCACCGGAACTCGGGAAGTTAGAGCCAGCCGCGCTCGTCCGCGGTCCTTACGGCCTCGGCCCGGTTGCGGGTGCCAGTCTTGGCAATGGCCGACGAGAGGTAATTGCGGACCGTCCCCTCGGAGAGGAACAGCCTGGCCGCGATGTCGGCCACGGTCGCCCCGGCGCGAGCCGCAACCAGCACGTCTCGCTCGCGGCCGGTGAGGGGGGATACGCCACTGGCCAGCGTTGCGGCCGCGAGCGCCGGGTCGACGACGCGCTCGCCGGAGACGACCCGCCGGATGGCTTCAGCGAGTTGTTCGGGCGGCGCATCCTTGACCACGAATCCGTAGGCTCCCGATTCCATGGCCCGCCGCAGGTACCCAGGACGCCCGAAGGTGGTGAGTATCAATGAGCGGCATTCGGGGACTTCCTGGGCGAGCACGGCTGCGGCGGCCAGGCCGTCTATCCCCGGCATATCGATATCGAGCAGCGCGATGTCGGGATGGTGAGCCAGGGCGGCGGCCACTACCTCGTCGCCGCGGGCTACGCTCGCGACCACCTGAAAGTCCTCCTCCAGTTCGAGCATCACCGCAAGCGCGCGGCGGATGAGCGCCTGGTCATCTGCAAGCAGCAGGCGCACCATCACGCGGCCGCGCACGTGGCGAGGCTGACTAGAAGCCGCCACCCGTGCGGCTCTAGCGGGCCGCTGTCGACTACGCCGCCTGCGGCCGCCACCCGCTCCCGCAGGCCGTAGAGCCCATTGCCGGGCGCTGCGGTCCCGCCGACGCCGTCATCCACGATCTCGACCGAGGATGCAGAGAGCCGGACCGCGCACGTGCTCGCGTGCGCGTGCCGGACGACGTTCGTGAGCCCTTCACGCACGACCCAGCCGAACAGCTCCCGGTGAGCTGGGTCGACGACGTCAACAGCGTGCGGCAGGTCGGCAGCAATGCCCGCGGCCCGCAGCAGTTCGCGCCCGGCCGCGAGCTCGCCGGTGAGCGTGACGTCGCGGTAGTTGCCGACGGCGGCCCTGACGTCGGTGAGCGTCTGCCGGGCGAGCGTCTCTACCTCGGCCATCTCGCGGAGCCCGAGCACGGGATCGGTAGCCCCGAGCCGGCAGGCCAGCCCGGCCTTGACCGTGATCGTGGTCAGCGAGTGGCCGAGCAGGTCGTGCAGGTCGCGGGCGATGCGGATGCGCTCGTTTTCCGCAGCCAGAAGCGCGAGCTCGGCCCGTGCCTTGGCAAGTGCCTCGGAGGAGCGGATGACCTGGGTCGCCGTGTAAGCCATCAGCGCAGCGATCGGAATGGCTACCGGGGTAACGTCATCCAGCGCTCCATCGAAGCTGACGTGCCAAGACGGGATTGCGGGCGGCAGGAGGAGCGCTCCCAGCGCCAGCGCGGCGACAAGCGGAGCCGACCAACGACCGAGGACCGGCACCGCCACGAGCGCGATGAACACTCCCATGACGAAAGCCTGGGCGTGCGCGAACGGCAGCTCGGCTAGGAACAGCCCGACAAGAACGCAGTACAGGACCCAGAACCGCGCCGAGATCGCCTGCCGGCTCAAGGCGAGGACACCAACCCAGCAGGCCGCGAAGGCGGCCAGAACGGCTTCCCCGATGACCGCGTCCGAGCCATGCGAGTAGTTCGTTATGGCGTCGGCGACATACAGCAGGTAGACGAGGATGATCGCGCCGACCGCCGGGCGTCGCCACCCTTCCAGCCACCTCTGACGCAGCGCCAGCTGTGCCTGCACCGTACTGGCCGACTCCGCGTATGCACTCACTGTTGTGACCTCACTAAGTTCTGCCAGGTCAGGCCCGGCTGGTGGAGCGCCTGTAGGTAAGCATGCCAACAGGTACGAGCACGGCAGTCCAGACAGCGATCACGATCCAGGCCTCGGCGGGCCAGCCGCCGCCATGCAGCGCGGTCTTTCCAGCCTGGACCAGCCAATACGAGGGCAGGAGCTTCTCGACGTCCAGCATCGTCCCGCCGTTGAATAGCCGCCCAAAGACGCCGCCGAACAGGGCAAACAGGAGTACGACACCGCCCAGCGCCGCCGGCATGGTATCGACCGGCACCGCGTTCCCCAGGATAAAGCCCATCGCGACGAAGGGAGCCAGCCCGATCAGGAGCAGCCCGGTCATCTCCAGCCACTGACTGGCGTCCAGGCGCACCCCGAGCGTCGCCCCGGCCAGGAACAGCAGCACCAGCGTGGGCAGCGCTATCAGATAGGCGGTTGCTACCTTGGCTGTAAGGTCGGTCGAGGCCCGCAGCGGCGTGATCCGAAGCTGCCGCGTCCAGCCTCTCGACCGGTCGGCCGCTACCCGCGCTCCCGGCGACACGACGGCGAACATCGAGCCGTATGCGGCCATGCCCGTCATGAAGTAGAGCGGAAACGCGATACCTTCTGTCATCACATGCCTGTTCGCCGAGGCGATTGCGTAAAAGATCACGAGCGGGAGCGCCAGGGTTACGGCAAAGAACCTCCGGTTGCGGACGGTACGGAGGATTTCGTAGCGGAAATGCGTGGCACTGCTCATCGGACTATCTCCTCGCTACCTTGGCTCGCGCCGATGTCGTCAGCGGTCAGCTCGATGAATGCGTCCTCAAGGCTCCCCCCGCCGACCTCAATGTCGCGCGCGCCGGGGAACGCGCCGAGGAGGGCGTACAGCGCAGCATCGGCGTCCGAGCAGGACAGGATCACGGTGTCCCCGTGCCGGTCGACGCTGATCACGCCCGGCAGGCCCCGGATTGTCACGAGGTCGGCACCTCCCAGCGTCGCCCGGATCGTGCGTGAACCTGCCCTGGCCTTGATCTCGGTGGCTGGGCCGTCGGCGACGATCTGACCTCGCGCCATGAGCACGAT
>JASHUG010000093.1 GCA_030040155.1 Streptosporangiaceae bacterium
AACGCCCTGCGCAGGATGCAGACCGAGACCGACGGCCGCCGTCTGCGTCCCGACGGCGTCGAGGAGAGGGTCGCCGCGACGCGACTGGCCAAAGGAGACTTGATCATCGCCGAGGCCGGCGATGTGATCCCCTCCGACGGAGAGATCATCGAGGGAGTCGCGTCGGTCGATGAGTCGGCGATCACCGGTGAATCCGCCCCGGTCATCCGCGAGGCAGGCGGAGACCGTTCGGGGGTGACCGGCGGTACCACGGTGCTCTCGGACCGGATCGTAGTGCGCATCACCGCCGAGCGCGGCCACACGTTCCTGGACCGCATGATCACCCTGGTCGAGGGGGCACACCGGCGCAAGACGCCGAATGAGATCGCCCTGACGATCCTGCTCGCCGCCCTGACGATCATCTTCGTGCCGGTGGTGGTGGTACTCCAGCCCTTCGGGACCTACTCAGGCGGCACGGTGTCGGTGGTCATCCTGGTGGCGCTGCTGGTCTGCCTGATCCCGACGACCGTCGGCGCGCTGTTGTCTGCCATCGGCATCGCCGGCATGGACCGCCTAGTGCAGCGCAACGTGCTGGCGATGTCCGGACGGGCGGTAGAGGCGGCAGGCGACGTGCAGACACTGCTGCTGGACAAGACCGGCACGATCACCCTGGGCAGCCGTATGGCTTCGGCCTTCTACCCCGTTGACGGACGCACGGAGCTCGACCTCGCGGAGGCTGCGCAACTCGCTTCGCTGGCCGACGAGACTCCCGAGGGCCGCTCCATCGTGGTGCTGGCTAAGGAACGCTTCGGGCTGCGCGCCCGGGAGCTGGGCGAGGAGCACGAGTTCGTCCCGTTCACCGCGCAGACGCGGATGTCCGGGCTTGACGTGGACGGCCGCCAGATCCGCAAGGGCGCCGCCGAGTCGGTCCGACGGTGGGTCACGCAGCAGGGTGGCTCACCGTCGGCGGAGCTCGACCGCATCGTGGAGCGGGTGGCTCGGTCGGGCTCTACCCCGCTGGCCGTCGCCGACGGCTCCCAGCTGCTGGGAGTCATCGAGCTGAAGGACATCGTCAAAGAGGGCATCCGGGAACGCTTCGCGCAGATGCGCGCGGTCGGAATCCGGACCGTGATGATCACCGGCGACAATCCGCTCACCGCCGCGGCCATCGCCCAGGAGGCCGGAGTCGATGACTTCCTGGCCGAGGCGACTCCCGACGCGAAGATGGACCTGATCAAGGCCGAGCAGCGCGACGGCAAGCTCGTCGCGATGACCGGCGACGGCACCAACGACGCCCCCGCCCTGGCGCAGGCAGACGTGGGAGTCGCCATGAACACGGGGACGACCGCGGCCAAGGAGGCAGGCAACATGGTCGACCTCGACTCCAACCCCACCAAGCTCATGGACATCGTCGAGATCGGCAAGCAGTTGCTGATCACCCGGGGCGCGCTGACCACGTTCTCTATCGCCAACGACGTGGCCAAGTACTTCGCCATCATCCCGGCGCTATTCGCCGCGACCTACCCGCAGCTCAATGCCCTCAACATCATGAAGCTGCACAGCCCGCAGTCGGCTGTCCTGTCCGCGGTGATCTTCAACGCGCTCATCATCGTGGCTCTCATCCCGCTCGCCTTGCGCGGAGTGAAGTTCCGCGCGACAGGGGCGGCGTCGATTCTGCGCCGCAACGTCTGGATCTACGGCGTCGGAGGGATCATCATGCCCTTTATCTTCATCAAGATCATCGACCTCATCCTCACCGCGACGGGAGCCTACTGATGCTCCGCGCCCTGCGACCAGCGATCCTGGTCTCGCTCATCATGCTGGTCATTGTCGGCCTGGCTTATCCGCTCGCCGAGACGGGTATCGCGCAGGCGTTCTTCTCCCATCAGGCCAACGGCTCCCTGATGAGCAACGGCTCCGCCCTGGTCGGCCAGACCTGGACCGGTCCCCGGTGGTTCCAAGGCCGGCCGGATGCGGACGACCCGATGGCCACCGGAGGAACCAACCTCGGGCCGCGATCCAAGGTCCTCGTGCAGGACGTGCGCAAGCAGATCGCACTGCTGCGCAAGGAGGGCATAACGCCGACATCGGACCTGGTCACCACCTCGGGCAGCGGGGTCGACCCGGACATCTCTCCCGCCGACGCCTACGCCCAGGTCAACGCGGTAGCCAGGGCCAGGGGCCTGTCTTCGGCCGCCGTGCGCCGCCTGGTGGCCGAGCACATCGTCCAGCCGCAGCTCGGGTTCCTCGGCGCCGCCTACATCAACGTCCTTCAGCTCAACCTGGCCCTTGCGGGGTTGCGATGACCGATGCCGCCAGTCCGGGCTCGAGTGCGGACCGGCCCCGGTTCGTTGTGATGTCGATCGGCGAGGCCAGCCCGCAAGTACGCGTCGATGTGAGCGGCATGATCTGCTCGGTCCGCGTGCTGGGCATCGGTGGCGCGCCCGCCTGCAGCTACACACTGGCCGATGGGACTGGCCAGCTCGACCTGCTGTTTCTCGGCCGGATCCAGGTACCCGGGCTGGAGAACGGATGCCGGTGCCGGGCGGAGGGGATGGTTGCGATCCGTGACGACCGCCACGTGATCTGGAATCCCAGGTACCGGATCGAGCCCGCCGACCGGGCGTGCAGCGCTCCCGTCGTCGATGGCGACAGGACCAAAAGGCGGATCCTGGCGGTCAGCCGCTCTCCGGCATTGGCAGGCCAGATAAGGGATAGCCTCAGATAGCGAAATGAAGCGCAGCGCCATCGGCACGCTGGCCGCCCTGGCTAGCATGGCGGCCCTGACGGCCGCCATGCTGCCGCTGCGCGCTAGCCTGTCCATCGCCACCACGGCGCTCGTGCTGGTGGTTCCGGTCGTCATCGGGGTTGTACTCGGCGGCTTCGTGGCCGGCGTGATCAGCGTGGCCTTCGGCTTCCTTGTCTATGATTTCTTCTTCATCCCGCCGTACCTGACCCTGTGGGTCGGGCGTACCGAGAACTGGGCGGCGCTCGGCGTCTATGTGGCGGTCATGCTGCCGGTGGCCAGGACGGTGGCCGTGCTGGATGGCGCGCGGGCAAGGGAACGCCGGCAGGGCACGGAACTCCGCGAGCTGTTCCAGCTGTCTGGCCTGCTCGTGGAGGACAAGCCGCTCGACGAGTTGCTCACGGCCGTCGTCACGACTGTGGCCGAGGTATTCGGTTCTCCGCAGGTCGCGGTGTTCCTGCCGCGGAACAGCAAGCTGGAGCTCGCCGCCGCTGCGGGCGAGCCTCTGAGTGCGGAGCAGGTTCACCGGGTCCTGCCGTCGCCAGGGGAGCTCACGCGCCTTCGGGCTCAACCAGACGTCCGCGGAGACGTCCTCGTCCACGCCCTGACTGCCGCGGGGCGCCCGGTGGGGCTCCTCGTGCTCTCCGCCGAGTCGGCTGCCGGGCCGGAACTTGAGCCGCTCACCCTGTTCGCTAACCAGATAGCGCTCGCGGTCGAACGCGCGCAGCTTCGAGAGCAGGCACTACGCTCCCGGCTAACCGAGGAAGTGGAGCGGCTCGCGAAGACCCTGGTCGCAGCCGTCTCGCATGACCTGCGGACCCCGCTGGCGCGGATCAAGGCCTCGTCGTCCACGCTCGCTGACACGGAGATGGAACTCGACGCCGGGGCCAGGCAGAGCCTGGCGGCGCTGATCGACAAGCAAGCCGACCGGCTGGCCGACCTCGTGCAGAACCTGCTCGACATGAGCCGGATCCAAGCCGGCGTCCTGCAGCCCCGACGGACCGTCACCGCGCTCGCGGAGATTGTCTCCGGCGTCGTCGCTGACTTGACGCAGGGACTCCGGGGGCATCAGGTTGAGCTGGACGTGGCGGACTCGCTGCCGCCGGTGGACGTGGACGTGACCCTGATCTCCAGAGTGCTGACGAACCTGCTGGAAAATGCCGTCCGTCATGCCCCGAGGGGCACCTCGATTACGATCGGCGCGCGGCCGACAGCAACCGACGCGGTCGTCGTGTTCGTTTCTGACCGTGGCCCTGGGGTCAGCCCCGATCGGCGTGACGAAGTCTTCGGGCTGCTCACCAGGCGCGACAGCGACGCCGGGGCCGGCCTCGGCCTGTCTATTGCCAAGACGTTCGTGGAGGCGCACGGTCAGAGCATCTGGGTGGATGATGCGCCGGGAGGCGGAGCGAAGTTCTGCTTCACCTTGCCGGTCGCACAACTCATCGCCGAGGAGACAAAGCTTGGCGCAGTTGCTCATCGTTGACGACGATCCTGACCTGCTGAACGTCTGCCGGGTGGGGCTGCAAGCGCTTGGACACGTTGTGCGGACCGCGGAAACAGGCGGCGAAGGGCTGAGCGAGACTGCCATCGGCAATCCCGACGTGATCGTCCTTGACCTCGGCCTGCCCGACCTGGACGGCGTCGACGTATGCCGGCGGATCAGGACGTGGACCAGCGCACCGATCGTCGTGCTTTCGGCCGACGGCACCGAGGACCGGAAGGTCGAGGCGCTGGAAGCCGGTGCGGACGACTACGTCACCAAGCCCTTCGGCATGCGCGAGCTCAACGCCAGGCTGCGAGTGGCCCTTCGGCATCACGGTGCAATGGAGGCCAACCGCGGGCCGACAGAGCTAGAGGTTGGTCAGTTGCACCTCGACCTTGTCCACTACGAGGCCATCTACGCCGGCCGGAAACTGGAACTGACCCCGCGGGAGTTCGAATTTCTCGCGTTCCTCGCCCGGCACGCCGGCAAGGTCTGCACCAGGCGGATGATCCTGGAGAACGTGTGGGGCCGCGGGTACGAGCACGAGCTGAACTACCTGAAGGTCTACGCCTACCGGATCAGGCGGAAGCTCGGTGATGAGCGGGGCGACTTCCTGCAAAGCGACCCGTCCGTCGGCTACCGCCTCGCCTGGCACGCCGACCAGTAAACCTCGGCCGTTAGGTCACGGAACGATCACCAGCGGCACCGGCGAATGGCGGGCCAGGTGGACGGCAACCGAGCCGATCACGCGATGCGCGGCCGTTTCGGAACTTCCGACCACGATCACCACGGTCGCTTCGGGATGAGCCGCATGGCTGTCCTTGGCCGCCGCCACCAGCTCCTCGGCAATCGGGCCCTCGCGCCGCTCGAACTCCCAGCGCTCCACCGAACCGCGCAGTTCCTCGCCGACCGTGGTGCGCAGCTCCTGCTCGATCTCGTCGAAGCCGGACTCCAGCTCGGTCACGGCACCCGCCGACAGCGAGGCCATGCTCGGGATATGAGCCACGTATACGACGTCGATGGCACCTGAGCGGCCCTGCAACATGTTGACTGCGACGCGCAGCGCCCGGTTGGCGGGCGGCGATCCGTCATAACCAACCACGAGGCGCAGGTCGCTGGAGCGCGGGGTAGCAGTGTTCACTCAGGGAGAATAGCCCGAAAGGAACCGGCCCCGGTTCGCGGGACCTGCGGTTGTCATCGGCGGGCCGACAGTACCGCCCAGTGGTCGGACGAGCTAACTACCGGCGAGCAACTGCACAGGGCCACGGGAATTGCCTCGAACCCCGACTCCAACGCCGGATTTGCCAGGACAGGCACGGCCGACCCTGGCTGTGCCGATGCAGGCCGGGCGGATGCAGGCCCGGCCGACGCAGGATCTGCCGACGAGAAGGCTGGCGCCGGCGCGGGCTC
>JASHUG010000010.1 GCA_030040155.1 Streptosporangiaceae bacterium
CCCGCGATCGACTCGGCCGTGTAGAAGTAGGTCACCCACCCGTCGCTGCGGGTGGCAACCCGGCGCAGCACCCGGTCGACGTAACCGCCGATGAGGACCCGCGGGCGCGGCTGCGGCAACGGCAGCATCCGCACGTGCGTCAGCACCCGGCCGTCCCACTCGCCGGTTACGTCATCGGACTCCCAGAGCCGGTACAGGATGTCCAGGTTGCGCTCGAAGATCTTGCCGCGCTCGCGGAACGGAGTCGCCGTGGCGTCGAATTCCCGCTCATACCAGCCCGCCGCCACCCCGAGCATGAGGCGGCCGCCGCTGGCGAGGTGAAGCGTCGCGGCGGTCTTCGCGAGGATCGCAGGCTCGCGGATGGGCAGCACGAGGATGCCCGTCCCGAGCCTGATCTGGCTGGTCCTCGCCGCGACCATCGTCAGCGTGGTCAGCGCCTCGAGGAACGGGAACGGGCGCCTGGCCCCGAGGAACAGGTGATCCCAGGCCCAGACCGAGTCGAAGCCGAGCCGTTCGGCGGTGACCGAGTAGTCGACGACGGCGGCCATATCCGGCGGCTTGCGCTCCGGGGTGAAGTTCTCGAGTGCGAGGCCGAACTCAACGGTCATGCTTGGCCTCCAGCGGGGCGCGGCCACGGTCTGCGGTGCGCGGCCGGGCGGGCCCGGCTGCGCGGCTTCGAGCCGATAGTAAGCACGCAACATTGCCTGCATCATTGGCTGCAGCTGACAGCAACTCGCGCCATTCTTCGGCAGCAGGTGCCATATCGCTCACGCGCCGCAAACGGAGATAGTGATAATGCCAGCCCTGTATCTGTGCACGGGTGAGCGGTAAGGGGAGGTGCCATGACCACGGTTACTGCGCACGACGCGCCGGCGTCCCTTGAGCGGCACGGAATCGACTACATCCCGCCGGAGGACCGGCACGGTAAGCCCTACACGCTGTTCACCTTCTGGGCGGCGAGCAACGTCCAGATCCTCGCGATCTCCGTTGGCGTCCTGGCCATCACGTTCGGCCTGAGCCTGCCGTGGGCGATCTTCTCGATCATCGTCGGGAACGCGCTCGGCGGACTTTACATGGCGCTGCACTCCGTGCAGGGACCCCGGCTTGGCCTGCCCCAGATGATGCAGTCGCGGGCGCAGTTCGGCATGTACGGGGCGGCACTGCCGAACGTCATCGTGATCCTGATGTACATCGGCTACTTCGTTTCCAGCGCGGTGCTCGGCGGGCTGGCCGTCGCGAGCCTGTTCCACATCACGACGACCGAGGGCATCATCATCATCAACGTCTTCGTGTTGCTGGTGGTGTGGTTCGGGTACGACCTGTTCCACGCCTACAACAAGATCGTGACGTACCTGTCGGCTGCGATCTTCCTCACGATCCTGATCAAGCTGATCACGATGCTGCCGAGCCACCTGCCTGCCGGCCACAACACGGCCGGTACCGTGCTGCTCGCCATCTCGGTCTTTGTCTCGTGGCAGGTCACGTGGGCACCATACGTGTCTGACTATTCGCGGTACCTGCCGGAGAACACCTCGGCCTGGAAGACCTTCAGCTACACCTACATCGGATCGGTCGTCGGCGCGTCGCTGGTCATGATCCTCGGCGCGATCGCCGGCATCGTCGCGGTCTCGGCCGTCAGCGTGAACGCTCCCTCCTACCTCAGCGGCCTGCTCAGCGCGAAGTGGCTCTTCCTGATCATCATCATCTTCGGCGTGGGATCGGGTAACTTCGGGAACCTCTACGGCCCGTTCCTCACGCTGTTCGCCGTCATCTCGCCGTCGGGCCAGCTGGCGTCCAAGACCACCGGCCGGATCGCCCGGCTCGTGACCACCACCGTGCTCGCGGTCATCGGGACGTTCATCGCCATCAAGGCAAGCAGCAACTTCATGACCGACCTGTCGAATTTCCTGGTGTTCACGCTGTACCTGCTGGTGCCGTGGACGGCGATCAACCTCACGGACTTCTACCTCATCCGCCGCGGTCGCTACGACATTCCCGAGCTGTTCAAGGAGAATGGGATTTACGGGCGGGTCAACTGGTACGCGCTGGTCATCTACGCCCTGGCCGTCGGGATCCAGTTCCCGTTCATGAACGACCCGGCCGTCTACGTCGGCCCGATCGCGAACGACCTCGGCGGCGCCGATATCGCCTGGATCATCGGCTTCGTCTTCGCGGCGGTCGCCTACTACCTGGCGGCGCGGTACCGGATGTCGGCATCCACTCGCGGCAGCGGGGCGCCGGTCCTTGTGCCAGGACCGTCGGACGCGCCGAGCGCCTAGGCGCAGCGCGTTCTGGACGATCCTGCCGGACGGGGGAACGAGGGGTGTTCCCGCGGACTCGGTGCGGCCGCGAGACTCTGCGCCTGGCCACCAGCGGAAGGCTCTTCGCCTAGGTAACATGTCACAATGTCGCGCTGCTCGCGGTACAAGACGTGCCGTGCATTCGCGATCTGCTGGGCGGCAGTAGGCACGGTCGGGCTCGGGTACTTCTTCCTCTCCTCCACGATCCCTATTACGACCCTGGGCGATCCGCCCGAGTGGGGTCCCGCATGGGTTGGGGCAGTCGCCGTCACTGCAACTCTCTTGCTGGGCTTGCCCTGGCTTGCCGTTCCCGGTGTCTTGCTGATCGTCGGCCTCATCCAAATGCACTGGCGAGGGCGGGCCAGGTGGTGGTGGCAGCTCTGCTGGGCCGTTCTGGTAGCTGTCGCCTTCGTGATCGAACTCATGGTGCTGACCGGCTACGACGTGCCGTTCCTTGCCCCCAACTATCAGGGCGCGGCTATTGTCGCCTGGATCTGGCTCGGTGAGATCGGGGGTTGCCTCCTGACCGGTGTAGCGATGCTCGCCGTCCTCACGCGGGCAGGCTCTGCTCGCCGGCTCGACACGCCCGCCTAGCCGACCGCTGCCAGTGAACCGAGAAGAGCCGACAGCGGCGTCCCCCGGCTTCAGGCGATGCTCGCAGCCAGCTCGGCGTCGGCCAGCTCGAGCCCGCGGTGCACGGAGTCGAATATCACCGCGAGCTCCGCATCGGTGATCACCAGCGGGGGCGCCAGGAACAGTGACGTCTGCTCGCCGCTGGTCGCGATCAGTGCCCCGGCCTCAAGCGCGCGCTCCACTACGCGGCTGGCCAGCGGGTTCGCGTCCTCCCCGCGCCAGTTGCGCCAGTCGGGCCCACGCAGCTCGATCGTCCAGTGCAGTCCGCGCCCGTCAATCCGCTCCACGCTCGGATGCTGTGCCGCCACCTCGGCTAGCCGCTTGTGCATGACCTCGTCCAGCTCGGCTGCCCGCTGGTAGAGGCCGTCACGGCTGGATACCCGCAAGTGGGCCCGGATCGCGGCCATCGCGACCGGATGGGCGCGATAGGTGGAGTAGCTCTGCCACGTCGTGCCATCCAGCCGGTCCAGCAGCTTCCTGGACAGCACGACGGCACCCGCTGCCGCGCCCCCGGCACTGAGGCACTTGCCCATCGTCACCAGGTCGGGCCTGGCCTGGCCGTGCTGGAACTGGAACCAGCCTCCCACGCGGCCGAAGCCAGTCACGGTCTCGTCCGCGATCCAGTACGTCCCCTCGGCCGCGGCCAGCGCGGCCACGCGGTCCTGGTAGTGCGGCGAGTGGTAGATGCCGCCCTGGCTGTAGTCGAGCAGCACGGCGGCGCTAGAGGCGAGCTGCTCTCTGGCCGCCGGCAGCCAGTCAGAACCGGCCGTCGGATCCGGCTGTCCGGTGACCCGCGCGCCACCGGGCGCGGGCAGCTCATGCACGGTTGCCAGCCGGGGCGGGGCCGCGCTGCTGCCGGCGCCGGCCAGGCCGCCGTGCCACTGGGGCTGCACCGTTAGTTCCCTGGCCAGGCCGGCGCCGCCGTGGTAGGCCCGTTCCCTTGTGGCTAGGTCGCGCCTGCCGGTCAGCGCCTGGCACAGCGCCAGCGCGGCGTCATTGGCTTCGCTCGCGCTGATGAAGAACCGCACGGCCCCAGCCCAGTCCTCGCCATCGAACGCGATTCCCAGCAGGTCGTCGGCCGCCTCGTCGCGCTCGGCCCAGTGCCAGCCCTCGTTGATCACCGGCGCGTCCGCGGCCTGCCGGACCGCCTCGATGATTTCCGGATGGCAATGGCCGAGCGGCGCGGCGGTGTTGCTGGCGTCGATCACCTCCCGCCCGTCAGCGAGCCGAAACCACGCACCGTGCCCGCCGACTATGCGCGGGCTCGCCGACTCACCCGCCGTCAGGCTGGTCGACAGGAGGCTGCCCGAGCTCATGACAGCGGCTTGCCGCCCACGCCCCACTGCTGCGCGGGGATGCCCTGCACCACGACCCACATGCTGGGCCGCGCGTCCTCGCCGAATACCTCGCACGCCGCATCGGTAAGCGCGGCGATGAGTCGCTCGGCGACGGCAGGGTCACTGAAGCGGCGGTCAGTGGCCTTCACTTCGATGTAGGGCATCGCGAACCTCGCATTAGATCGGGCAGCCTGCGGCAGCGCTGAAGTCCAGCGTAAGTAGGGGTATTTCCGCCGGGCAAGCGCATCTGCGCTGGCGGAATGTCATACGTCCCAGCCCGCGTCGACGGGAAGGTCGTGGCCGGTGATGTTGCCGGCACCCGGCGACACGAGGAACCTGATCGCCGCGGCCACATCGGATTCCTCCACGAACCTGCCGAGCGCGGTCTGCGCGACGAAGTCGGCATAGACCGCATCCGGCGGCTTGCCCGTTACCTTCGCCTTCTCGGCGACGATCCGGTCCATCCGCTCGCCGTGGGTGACGTTCGGGCAGACGTCGTTGACGGTGATGTCGTACCGCCCTAGTTCCAGCGCCAGCGTCCTGGTCAGGCCTCGGACCGCCCACTTGGACGCCGAGTAGCCGCTTCGGTTCCGGTATCCGCGCAGCCCCGAGGTGCCGGAGATATTCACGATCCGGCCACCGCCGCGCGCGATCAGGTGCGGGATCGCGTACTTGCACGGCAGGAACGTACCGATCACGTTCAGGTCGAGGACCTGGCGGAACGCGTCGACCGGATAGTCCTGCGCCGGCGTCTCGATCGGGCCGGTGCCGCCCGCGTTGTTAACGAGGATGTCCAGGCCGCCGAAGCGGTCCACCACCGCGGCGGTCATGGCTCGCACGTCGTCTTCGTCGGTGACGTTGCATCGCACCGCGATGCTCGCCCGGCCCGTGCAGGTCGCGTCGAGTTCCGCCGCCCTCGCAGCGAGAGCTTCCTCGCTGCGCCCGACTAGCGCCAGGTCAGCACCGTCCTGCGCCAGGTACAGACAGGCGGCCAAGCCGATCCCCCGCGCCGCCCCCGTGACGATGGCGACCTTGCCCGACAACGGCGGCGCGGCGTTCACGCCTGGCTCCGGTCCGGTGCGGGAGCGGCCTCGGCGGCTTGCCAGATGCGCGCCTCGGTGGCCGTCACGGGCGGACAGCTGAGGCCGAGCGCCCGGCCGATGCTGAGCGCGGCCTCATGGGTGAGGCGGACATCGCGGCGGACCCGGTCTGCGGTCAGCCGCGGACTCGGCCCGGCGATGCCCACGGCGCAGACCACGTCGGTTGCCGACAGAACCGGAACCGCGATCCCCCACACGCCGACGTTTGTTTCCTCGAAGCTGCTGGCCCAGCCGCGCGCCCGGATCGCCGCAAGGTCGGCCAGCAGTGCCGTCCGGCCCGTGATCGTTGCGCTGCAGCAGCGCTCGAGCGGCCGGGCGATGAGCGCGTCGATCTCGTCACCGGGCATGAACGCGAGCAGGGCCTTCTGCGAGGCGCCCGCGTGCAGTGGCAGCTGCCGGCCCGGCTCGACGGACAGGCGCAGCGGCTGGGAGGTCTCCACCCGCTCGAGGCAGACGCTGCGGTCCCTCGCCGGGCTGAGCACGGTGAGCAGCGCCGTCTCGCCGGTCTGCTCGCTCAATTGCCGCAGCGGGCCGATCGCGACCGGCCGCAGGTCGGCGAGCGCGCGAGCGCGTTCGCCCAGGCTAAGCGCGGCCAGGCCGAGACGAAATCGCTTGCTCTCCTGGTGCTGGCTCACGTAACCGAGCCCCTTGAGCGCGGCGAGGATGCGGTGCACGGTCGGGACTGGCAGGTCAAGCTCGCGGGCTACCTCGGTGGCGCTCCATTCGGGCCGCGCCTGGGTGAAGACCTCCAGAATGCCGAACGTGCGTTCCAGGACCTGGAAGCCAGGCCTCGGGTCGGTGTCGGCTGTCAGGCGGGGCAACGGCGCTGTCCTTCGGCAGATCGGTTTTACCGACTGTCATGTTAACATCGCGATATCGGCTGCTGAAATGCCATCTCATTCAGCGAGAACGGCGAGGTGATAGGCGTGGACCGACCCGACCTCGAACTGCTCAGGGGCGCGATTGACATGCATGCTCACACGGCGCCCGCCTTGTTCAAGCGGAACCTCGACGATGCCGGCCTGGCCGAGTTCGCCATCCAGTACGGGATGCGCGGCTTCGTGCTGAAGGACCACGACGCGTCGACGACGGGCCGGGCCTACTACGTGAACCGCATGTACCCCGAGGTCGAGTCGTTTGGCTCGGTGGTGCTGAACCGCTCGGTCGGCGGACTGAACCCGTACGTGGCGCAGGCGGCGATCCACTACGGCGCCAAGATCGTCTGGATGCCGTCAAATCACTCGAAGTACCACGCCGAGTTCTTCAACACCCCCGACTACCCCCAGTTCGGCCGGCCCCGCAGGCAACTGCCAGGCGAGGGCGTGACGGTCTTCGAGGAGGACGGCGTTACGCTGACCAAGGAGGCCAGGACCATCTGCGAAGTCGTGGCCGAGAACGACGTGGCGCTCGCGACCGGGCACCTGTCGCTGCCCGAGATCCGGGCGCTGCAGGACGCGGCCATCGAGGCCGGCGTGAGCCGGTTCATCGTGACGCACGCGAACTGGTCGCTGTGCAAGCTGGACCTCGACGTGCAGCGCGAGCTCATCGCCAAGGGAGCCACCATGGAGTACGTGGCCTGCTCTTGCGTCTCGCCGATCTTCTGGGAACAGCAGCCGGGTGAGCTCGCCGACTGGATCGTCGCGCTGCGCGGCGAGAATATCGTGCTCGGCTCCGACCTCGGCCAGTTCGCCGGCCCGCCGCATCCGGAGGGACTGCGGATGCTGCTGGCCGCCCTGCTCGAGGTCGGCGTGCCGCAGGAATATCTGGAGAAGATGGCCAAGCAGACGCCCGCGCTGCTGCTCGGGCTCGACCCAGGCTGGACGCCGCCCGCGACGCAGCAGACCGCGGCCGGATCGGTACCCGCACCCCGGCAGACGTCCGGAGCTGAGTCGGGTGCCGCGGCCGGGCCAGCCTGGACGGCGCTGACGGGCCAGGCGCCTGCCAGCAAGGCCTGACGCCGCGGCGACGCGATGTTCATCCGCCCGTTCGACTACGAGCGCGCCGAGCATCTGGCCGATGCGTGCGACTTGCTCCGGGCGCATGGCGAGGCGGCGAAGGTCATTGCGGGCGGCCAGAGCCTGATGGCGCTGGTGAACCTGGGCCTCGCGCAGCCCGAGGTCGTGATCGACATCTCCCGCGCGGCGGGCTACCGCGATTGCGTCGCCGCCGACGGCTACCTGACGGTCGGCGCCCTCACCACGCACGCTCGGCTTGCCTCCGATCCGGTTGCGGCCCGCTGCCAGCCGCTGCTCGGAGCGGCGGCCGGCCAGATCGGAAACGCCAGGGTCCGCAGCCGCGGCACGCTCGGCGGGTCGCTCGCGCACAGTGATCCGGCGGCGGAGCTACCGCTGGTCATGGTCGCGCTCGGCGCCAGCTACGAGCTGACCGACGGTCGGCAGACCCGCGTGGCCAGAGCCGAAGAGTTCCATCTCGGCTTCCTGACCACGCAGCTCGCCGACGACGAACTCATCACCGCGGTCAGCGTGCCCGTCCTCGGTCCCGGCTGGGGCTGGGGATTTGAGGAATTCTCCCGGCGCGACGGCGATTTCGCGCTTGCCGCCGCGGCCGTGCTGGTGCGGATCGCGGACGGCATCATCGTGGAGAGCCGGGTGGCAGTCGGCGCCGTCGGTGACCGCCCCGTCCGGCTGGCCGATGTCGAGATCTCGCTGAGCGGCGCGGCGCCGGCGGACGCGGCCGCGAGGGTCGGTCCGCTGCGCGGCATCCGCCCGGTCGGCGACGCAGGCGCGAGTGCCGATTACCGCGCGCACCTGTGCCGCGTGCTCGTCACCCGGGCGATCGCGCAGGCCAGCGCCCGGTCACTGGAGGCGGCGTGACCGCAACGATCACGACGACGCTCACCGTCAACGGCCGGCAGATTTGCAAGGCGGCGCCGGCTCACCTGAGCCTGCTGCGCTGGCTGCGTGACGTAGCAGGCGTGACAGATCCCAAGTACGGATGCGGGGAAGGAATCTGCGGATCGTGCACGGTGCTGCTGGACGGCGAGCCGGTGTCGAGCTGCCTGGTCCTGGCGGCGCAGGCGGACGGCGCGGCCATCACCACGGCTTCCGGGCTGCTCGAGCCCGACGGATCACTCGGCCGCCTGCAGCGCGCGTTCCACGTCACGCACGCAGCGCAGTGCGGATACTGCACGCCCGGCATGCTGATGGCGGCTGCGGCCGCTCTCGCCGGCAGTCAGCGTCTCAGCCGCCAGGAGATCCGCGCGAGGCTGCACGGCAACCTGTGCCGGTGCACGGGCTACGGCCCGATCGTGGACGCAATCGAACTCGCCCAGGACGAGGCGGCCGATGACCGTGGGAAATGACCAGGCGCCGAGCGGGATCCGCACGTCCAAGCCGGATGAGCTGCATGTGGTGCGGCAGCCGCTGCCGCGCCACGATCAGGCCGAGAAGATCGCGGGCAGCACCAGGTACGCCGGCGACTTCGCCTTCGCGAGCATGCTGCACGCTCGCCTCGTCCGCTCCCCCATGCCGTCGGCGCGGATCACCGCGCGGGACGCCAGCGCCGCGCTGGCGGTGCCCGGCGTGGTCGCGGTGCTGTTCGGCGAGGACGTGCCGCACAACCTGATCTGGGTCGACGTGCCCGGCCAGACCGTCGAGGTCGCGGCGCTGAAGGCCAGCATGGAGGTGCTGACAACCGACCGGGTGCGCTTCCACGGCGAGCCGGTCGCGCTGGTGGTAGCCGAGACCGAGGACGCGCTCGCCCAGGCGTGCGAGCAGGTAGTCGTCGACTACGAGGAACTGCCGGCGGTCTTCGAGCCGGACCAGGCGCTGGCGGCGGGCGCGCCGCGCGTGCATGAGACCGGCAACCTGCTCAGCGAGTGGGTCATCGATCGCGGCGATGTCGACGCGGCATTCGCATCGGCCGACGTTGTCGTCGAGGGCAGCTACCAGACCCAGCCGGTCGATCATGCCTACCTGGAGCCCGAGGCCGGCGTCGGCTGGCTCGACGACGAGGGCGTGCTCAACCTGCGGGTCGCGACGCAGGTCGTGGAGCACTACAGGGACGTGGCCAGGATCCTGGGCATACCCGAGGCCCGGGTCCGCGTGATCGCCCCCTACCTCGGCGGCGGGTTCGGCGGCAAGGAGGACATGACGGTCGAGCCTTACCTGGGCCTGGCCGCGTGGCGGACCAAGCGGCCGGTGCGCATGCAATGGACCAGGCAGGAGTCGCTGCTCGCCCGGCCCAAGCGACACCGGATGCAACTGCGGTACCGGACCGCCGCGACCCGGAACGGCCAGGTCATCGGCCAGGACATCGACATCACGGCCGACTCGGGTGCCTATGCCTACCTGTCCGCGCTGGTGCTGCTCTATTCGTCAGTGCACGCCTGCGGCCCTTACCGGGTCGGCAACGTCAGGCTCCGGGCCAGGTGCGCCTACACGAACAACCCGCCGACTTCGGCGTTCCGCGGGTTTGGCGGTATGCAGGTCGTGTTCGGCTACGAGGCCCAGATGGATCTGCTTGCGGGCGCGCTCGGGCTGTCGCGGGCAGAGATCCGCAAGAGGAACGCGATTGTCCGTGGCGACCGGCTGCCCGTCGGGCAGGTCATCGAGACCGAGGTTTTGCTCGCGCAGGCCATTGACGCGGCACTGGAGCGGGCCGGCGACAAGCCCTTGCCGTCGGGAGAAGGCAAGGTGGTCGGCCGCGGCGTGGCGTGCAACCTTCAGTCGTACGGCCGCTGCGTCTGGCTGAACGACTCGGCCGCGGCGTGGGTCGGCTTCCAGCTCGACGGCAGCCTGTCCGTGCGCTGTGCGGTGCCGGATGTCGGCGGCGGCCAGGCCTCCTCGCTGGCGCAGATCGCCGCGGAGGTGCTGCGCGTGCCGATGGACCTCATCACGGTGCATTTCGGCGACTCCGCGCTGAACCCGCTGGCGGGGACGACCACGGCCACACGGCAGCTGCTGATGTCGGGCAATGCCGTGTACGAGGCCAGTTCCGCGCTGCGCGCGAACGTGCTGCGTGCCGTCGCGAGGACCACGGGCGTGCCTGCCGACGGCCTTGCGCTGGACGAGGGCCTGATAACGGGGCCGGGCGTCGCCATGGCGCTGACCGAGGCGATCGTTCTGTGCCGCCGCCTCAACGTGCCGATCGAGGCGCTCGGCACCTTCTTTGGCCCCAAGGGCACGCCGGTCGTGAAGAACCTGCAGGCAGACAGGGTTTTCCCCGACTTCACCTTCGGCGCTCATGTCTGTGACCTCGAGGTCGACCTCGACACCGGAGGGGTGGAACTGCTCGCCTACGTGGCCGCCCATGACGTCGGCCGGGCCATCAACCCCCGATCCGTACACGGCCAGATCGCCGGTGCCGTCGCCCAGGGACTGGGCATGGCGCTGCTGGAAGAGGTGGTCGTCGAGGAGGGCGTGAACCTCACCGCCGGCTTCTTCCAGTACCTGATCCCGACCGCGACCGACATCCCTGACATCGATGCGTTGATCCTCGAGTCCGGTGAGGGCATGGGGCCCTTCGGCGCCCGCGGCATCGGCGAGCCGCCGATCGGCCCGCCGCCGGCCGCGGTCGCCAGCGCCATCGAGGATGCCCTCGGAGTCAGGCCAACCCGGCTCCCGATCACCCCGGAGCGCGTGCTGCACTGCATCGCCGCGGCCGGCGGCGGTCCGTTGCAGGAGCAGCGCTAGGCGGGGTCAGGCTCAGGGACCGGTGCCGCGGCCGGCGGCGAGCTGATGGCCGCTTGCGTCGTAGGCGGCCCAGCGCACGACCGGGTCTTGCTGCAAGCTGGCGAAGGCGAAGAACCTCGTCCCGTTGACGGTGACCGTGTTAGCCCGGGTGGTGAGACCGCGGGCAGTGGTGAAGACCAGGTACGCGACGTCGGGCCGGGCGTGGCCGTACGAGTAACCGATCTTGCTTTCCACGTACATCGTGCCGGTCACGCTGGCGGTCGCCTTCCGGCCGAGCGTCCAGCCGACCTGGTCGTAGCACGAGGTCGCACCGGCCGGGCGGCCGGAGAAGCACGTGCCCCACGGTCCGACGGACGCGAGCAGGCGCCAGCGGCCGCCGGACGCGACGCCTGATCCGATCACGGCGGTCGCGGGCCGCGGCAGCGCGGGCTGACCGGACGGTATCCAGCGCACCAGTGAGATGTTCCCGTCGCCGTTGAACGGGATCGCGTACGCCAGCTCCCCCGTTCTGGAGTACGCGGCAACCTCGGTCATGGCCGCGCTGTAGGGCGCCGGGAACGCGAAGAACCCGGCGTACCGGCGACCGAAGACAGCGACCGGATGGACGGTCAGCACCTGGCCGTTGTTGTAGAAGATCCGCAGGTAGCTGACATCGCTGCGGGTGCTGCCGACGTCGACCTGCTCGGTCGTGCCCACCGCGGTCACGTCGGAGGCCGGATTACCGTCGTTGCTGGCTGGCGGCGGCGGCCAGTTGTTGCAACCTCCGCTCATTCCCGGCACGGGCGGGAAGGTCGCGCCCCAGCAGAAATTCGAAGCCTGGCGGTACACGAACATGTTCCACCGCAAGTGGTTCACCACGCCGTAGCCGATCAGGTGCTGAGGCGAGTGCGGACCGGGCGGGTATTCGGACACGTGGTAGTGCCGTGACGGTGCTGAGGGCGGCTGCGGTCCGAAGTGGCGCAGCCCGAGCGGGATCGCGATCGCCGCGGCGACCAGGATTGCCACGGCCGCGGCCGCCCCGGCCAGCTGACGGCGCCGGTGCTCGGTGGCCCGGCGGCGGATGGCCGCGTACCGGCTCGGCGGCGCGGGCGGCTGGTCGTCGGTCATGTCGGCCAGCACCCGGCGGATCGCGAGTTCGTCATCGATCTGGGCCATGTCACTCGCCTCCCGCGGTCGCGTGGCTGCCGTTGGTCGCACCCTGCGCCCGGTACGGCGACAGGACCGACTGCTCTCGCAGGCTGGCGAGCGCCTTAGCGGCCTGGCTCTTTACCGTGCCGACCGAGATCCCGAGGACTTCGGCCACCTGTGTCTCGGACAGGTCCTGGTGATAGCGGAGCACGACGACGGCCCGCTGGCGCGGCGGCAGCTTGGCCAGCGCGGACCGGAGCGCCTGGCGGCTGTCGACTTGCACGAACCGATCTGGCCCGGTCACTTCGGGCAGCCGCTCGGTCGGCAGCTCTCCCCGCCACCGGCGCCGCCACCATGAAGACCAGGTATTGAGCATGATCTTGCGGACGTACGCCTCTGGGTTGTCTCGCTCAGCTCGCGACCATCGCGGGTAGGCCCTCGCCAGAGCGGTCTGCAGTAGGTCCTCGGCCAGCGCCCAGTCCCCGGTCAGCGCGTATCCGAAGCGCTGCAGGGCCTGCCCGCGCCCGGCGACGAATTCCTCGAACATCTCCGCTCCTGCCCCGGACCGGATCGTCAGCACCGCTCCTGCCTGCACAACCAGGTGGCCGTCGCGAAAGGTTGCCCTAGCTCAGGCAAAAACACAACTTGCTGACCAGATCTGCAGGCGTGGCGGCGAGCATCAGGTAGTCGCGGCTGGCCACGGGAACGAAGCCGTCTGCGACCAGGTCGTCCACGAGCCCGAGCAGGCCCTGCCAGAAGCCGCCGACGTCCAGCAGCGCGATCGGTTTCTTGTGCAGGCGCAGCTGCTGCCAGGTGACGATTTCCAGCAACTCCTCCATGGTGCCCAGCCCGCCGGGCAGGGCCGCGAACCCGTCCGCAAGCTCCGCCATCCTTGCCTTGCGCTCATGCATCGAGCGCACCACCTCGAGCCTGGTCAGGCCCCGGTGTGCAACTTCGACGTCGAAGAGGCCGTCCGGGATCACGCCGGTCACCTCCCCGCCAGCCGCCAGTGCGGCGTCGGCCAGGGCACCCATCAGGCCGATGCTCGACCCGCCGTAGACGATGCCGAGGCCCGCCTCCGCCATGAGCCTGCCCGTCTGCACGGCCGCGGCGGCATATTCCGCCCGCCGGCCGGGAGAGCTACCCAGGTAGACAGCAATCCGCATCGCTAACCCGGCTGTCGGCGCTGCCGGGCGGCGAAGTCGCGCAGGGCGCGCAAGAAGTCGATCTCCCGGAAGGCCGGCCAGTGGCAGTCGCAGAAGTGCAGGTAAGCGTCCGTGCCCTGCCAGAGCAGGAAGTTCGAGAGCCGCTGTTCGCCGCTGGTCCTGATGATGAGGTCGGGCTCGGGTTGCCCGGCGCCGGCCAGGCGGCGGGCAATGTCCTCCGGCCGGATGGTCCGGGCGACGTCGGCCAGGCTCGCGCCCGCCTCCGCGCGCTCTTCGAGCAGGGCTCGCACGGCTTCGACGATCTCCTGGCGGCCGCCGTATCCGACGCACAGGGTCACGTGCGCGCCGGTTGGGCAGTGGCTGGTCGCCTCAGCCGCATCCTTCAGCGCCAGCGCGGTGCTGCCCGGCAGCATGTCGACCAGGCCGGCCACGTGTACCTGCCAGGCCGGGTCGGGAGTGGCAATCTTGGCCACCACGACCTGCTCGATGATCTCCATCAGCGCGGTCACCTCGGTGTCGTCGCGGCGGGCGAGGTTCTCGGCCGAGCAGACGAACACGGTAACGTGCTTGATGCCGGCGCTCTGGCACCACGACAGCGCGTCCCAGATGTGGGCGGCGCCGTGCCGGTGGCCATCGCTCGGGCTGGCCAGCCCCTCCTGCCGGGCCCAGCGCCGGTTCCCGTCGATGATCAGGCCGATGTGCCTGGGGAGCGCGGCGTCCTGCAGCCGCCGGCGCAGCCGCGCCGTGTACAGGCGGTAGGCAAGCTGGCGGACGGTCACGCCCCGAATCTAGCCGTTCGCGATCACTAGCCCAACCCGCGCAACCCCAGGTGCCGGCTCGTCCGCCCGGTCGTGGGTCAGACGTTACGTCAGCGACCCTGCGGGACCTAGGCTGTTGCCCGCAAAGGCGGACTTCGGAAGGCGGAGCGCATGGCGGTGCCTGAGGGCTACCTCGACTATTCCGGCCGTGACGATGTGCTGAGCGGCGGCTCGCGAATGATCCCGATCAGCACGCCCGCAGGTCAGCAACGTGTGTGGGTGAAGCGCACCGGCAACAACCCGAACCTGAAGGTGCTGCTGCTGCACGGCGGGCCCGGCTCGACCCATGAGTACCTGGAGGCCTGCGACAGCTACCTGCCCGCTGCCGGGATCGAGTACTACTACTATGACCAGCTCGGCTCGGGCTTCAGCGATCACCCTGAGGACCCGTCGCTGTGGGAGCTCGACCGGTTCGTCGACGAGGTCGAGCAGGTGCGCACCGCGCTGGACTTGGGCCGGGACAGCTTCATCCTGTACGGGCAGTCGTGGGGCGGCATCCTGGCGATGCAGTACGCGCTGGCGCACCAGCAGCACCTGCGCGGCCTGGTGATCTCCAACATGATGTCGAGTGTCCCGGCCTACAACGCCTACGCCGAACAGGTGCTGATGCCCGAGATGGACCAGGCCGCCCTGGCCGAGATCAAAGCGCTCGAGGCCGCAGGCGATACCGACAACCCTAGGTACATGGAACTGCTGATCGACCAGCACTACGTCCACCACGTGCTCCGGATGCCGCCCGCGGACTGGCCCGATCCGGTGCAGCGCGGCTTCGGCCACATGAACCAGCAGATCTACGTTTCGATGCAGGGCCCGAGCGAACTCGGCATCAGCCAGGACGCGAAGCTTGCGCACTGGG
>JASHUG010000011.1 GCA_030040155.1 Streptosporangiaceae bacterium
CAGGGCCTGCCCGACATCTGCGTCTACCCGGACTTGACGACCGTCACCGCCCTGCCCTGGGAGACCGGCGTCGCGTGGTGCCTGGGCGACGCGATGACCACCGAGGGCGGGCCCGCGCCAGAGGCGCCGCGCACGGTCGCCCGCAACGTCACCCGCCTGCTCGAGCGCGAGGGCTACACCCCCATTTGCGGGCCCGAGCTTGAGTTCTTCGTCTGCGAGCAGGACGCCAGCGGTAACTGGCAGCGCTACGGGAACGAACTCGGGAACGTCTACGTCGTCGGGGCGAAGGGCGACCCGCAGGCGCTGCTGGTGCACATGCTGCGCCAGCTTCGCGATGCCCAGCTCGGGGTCACCGCGGCCAATCACGAGTTCTCGCCAGGACAGTTCGAGATCAACCTGAGCCACTCGGGCCTCGTCGATGCCGCCGACCGCGCGTTCCGCCTCAAGTCCGCCGTCCAGGAGATCGCCAGGCTGCGCGGGCTGCTCGCGACCTTCATGGCCAAGCCGTTCAACGACGAGGGCGGGTCGGGTTTTCACGTGCACCTCTCGCTGGGCGACGAGTCCGGCGCCAACGTATTCGGCGATCCAGGCGGCCAGGACGGCCTCTCCTCCGCCGGCCGGCACGCGATCGGCGGCGTGCTCAGGCACGCCCCAGCACTGAGCGCGGTACTGAACCCGACGATCAACTCCTACAAGCGGTTCGGCCCTGACACGCTCGCACCATGGCTCGTCGACTGGGCCCTGGACAACCGCAGCGCCATGGTCCGCATCCCGCATGAGCGCGGCGCGTCGGCCAGAATGGAGGTCAGGCTCGGCGACGCCGCAGCCAATCCGCACCTCGCGATGGCGGCCATCGGCGCCGCGGTCTACCTCGGCATCCAGGACAAGACCGAGCCCCGAGACAAGTTCGAGGGCTACGGCTACGACCCGCGGAAGGCGGACCTGCTGCCGGCCCGCCTCAGTGACGCCCTCGACGCGCTCGAGGCCGACACCGAGCTAGCCGACGTGCTCGGCCGCTACTTCGTCACGTCGTTCCTTGCGTACAAGCGCAACGAGATCGAGCGGTTCGAGCGGTACGTGACCGACTGGGAGTTCGGCGAGTATGCGTATCACCTGTAGTTCAGGAGGCGGGCACCCGATCAGATGGAACGGGCGTCCGCGGGCCAACCTGACCTCGCGGACGCCCTGGGGTTGAGGCATCGGTGCAGCAAGCAACACTCACTTCGGGAGCCGCATCTGCAGCTCGACACTCCGCCGAGCCACATAGTTGATCTCCTCAATCGCGGCGCGCAGCTGGTGCCACACATGCACGATCCGGTCGCGCCAGGTCCAGTTGATCACGCTCTCCAGCTGATCGGCCGAAACCTGCTCCGTCGAGCCTCCTGTGCTCGCAACAGTTTCCATGACTCGCCTCCTGGCCTCACTCGTCCGGCGCCTGCCGCCGAACAGAAAACTGATATCAGAATGATAAGCCAGTGATAGTGGTTTAGCCAGCCCTATTTTCGGCCTCGCCGCTGCCACTGCAAACTCACCATCCGCGTGGTCGCCCGTGCTTGCACGACTCGGATGAGATTCAGCCAGGCAGGTCCTCGGCGCGCTTGGCTGCGAGTTGGCCGTGCAGCAATCCGGTGGACTGGCCGACCTCGATCAGGTACCCGTCCGGATCACGGATATAGCAGCGGACTTCCGCACCGCGATCGATCGGCGGCGTGACGAATTCCGCGCCTTTGGCCTTCCACTCCTCGTAGCGGGCGTGGATGTCGGCGACTCGGAGGTTCAGGAAGATCGAGGTGGTATCGCCCGGCTCGTAGTCCGCGACGGTGATGCCGGGCTTGTCAGGCGTTGGCGGGCCGCCCGGATTCATGATGATCCAGGAATTGGACAGCTTGACCATGCACGGGTTCTCTTCGATGACCACCGTGCCGCCGAGAACGCGCGAATAGAAGTCACGCGAGCGCGCCACCTTGCGGACGGTGATGAACAGCGCGACGAGGAATCCCTCGGTCGGGGCCGGGAGGTTCGCATAGTCGATACGAGGAGCCGGTTCGCTCATGAGATTCCCCCACGTTCTAACGCACCGAGCCAGCCCGCATCCTGGCCAGCCCGGTTACCGCGCACGGCTGCGACGTGCCAGACGGCACGTGCTCACCGTCTCGTTCCCCCATCCGGCCGCGCGCGAACACCGCCGCTGCGGCCGGCGGTCACGGCCCCGGTAGCGCGGCCGGCCGGGCTGGAACTACCCGCGGATGCTCTCAGCCGGTGTGCAGGCTTGCGCCCCAATATCCGAGGATCGCGTAGATCCCGGTGAAGTAGGAGTTGCCGTCGTCAGTCGAGTCGGAGCCGCTGATCGTGCCGACGGCTTCCAGCGCGCTGCCGGAGAAGCGGAAGACGGGGCCGCCGCTGTCGCCGGCAATCGTTTCCCTCGATCCGTGGACCTCCGTGATGTGGCACAAGTACTTCAGGCTGATGAACATGCAGTAGTTCACGTTCTCGACGGTCAGGCCGCAGATTTCGCCGCCGTTGGCGCCGCTCGTGCAGACCTGGTCGCCGATCGCCCAGCTGCCGACTCCCGAGACGGTGGCCCGCTGCGGATTCCCGATCGGCCCGGTCCAGATCAGGTCGGAACCAGGCCCCGAAATCACCTCGGAGTCGAGGTCCGAAGAAAAGGCCCGCTCGGTGACTGTCCCCATCGAGGCGTTGCTGCCGGTGATCGTGGTGCCGTAAAGCCATCGGCCGTTGTCGATAGCGGTGCCGACCGGATAGCAGTGCCCGGCGGTCAGCAAGCGGAGAACGCCGCCGATCACGATCCCGAACCCGGTCGAGCAGCCGATCGTGTGCGCGGAGTTCACGATGGCGTCTCCGCCGTTGAACGGCGGCGTGTCGGCGACCCGGCTCGCGTCCAGCTGCCTCGAATCGGCTTGCCTGGGCGTGACGTTGAAGACGTGGATCGCCCGCGCCCCGTACAGGCGACGCAGCTTGGCGGCCTGCCTGGCCTTCAGGTTGACAACCCCGACCTCTTCTCTGCCGATCAGCGGATTGGGGCCAAACTCGTCGACCTCCATGCCCGACTTGACCAGGGAGTGCCACCTGGCCTGCAGGCTGGCCTGAATCGCGTTGAGCTGCCGCATGGACTGGGACGTCCTGCGGAAAACCAGCGTGCCCCGAGGGGCGATGCGGTTGAAGGCCCGCTCGACGGCCGGGCTCGGGTCGGTGAAGTAGACCGCGATCTGGCGCTGCTTGTTGATCACCGCCATGCCGCCGTAGGTGGCCGCGTACGACTTCGCGGCGAGATTGCTGACCGCCGACTCCACGTCCATGGAGATCGTGCCGCTCGTGAACGCCCGGTCCGTTGTCGCGCCGCGAGCACCGGCGGCCGGAACCGCCAGTGCTCCGAGCACGGCCGCCGCGGCCACGCCGATGACGAGTGTCCGCGCGTTGAGCAGTGTGGTTTTCATGCATCCCCTCCTGGCTGGCCATTCGCGCTAACCGCGGATGCCCTCGTCACCGGGCCGTGGAAGCCACGTCTTGCCGTCCAGGTGCAGGACGACGGTCAGCCGGCCGTCAGGCAGTTCGAGGAAGACGCTGCCTGACTCGGTGATATGGCGGGCAATGGCCTCGGTGACCTGGTCTGGCTGGCTGGAGGCGCTCATCCGGACCAGCGGGGCGTCCGGGGGGTATGGCGGGTTCGCGTACGTCGTTCCGGCCGGGGTTGTGACCTTGGTGAGCATCGGCGCGGCGGACTGGGTCATGGCTCTCCTTCCCGGCCGGATCAGGCGGCTCGCGTTCTCCCGCAGTGCGCCCGGCATAGCCGACATGGATCGAACCAGCAGCGGTCAAGCATGACCAGAGCGTTAATGCCGCAGAAATGCCGCACCGGGCTCACTGGCCTGCGCGAACTGTCAGTGACTCAGTTCCGGAGGGACGGCGGAGCCAGTCGGGCGTAGGCTACGAAAAGGGGACTAACGGCCAATTCAAGTCGGGGATGCTGGCGATGGCGGACGGCGCGCCAATAAAAACGGCAGTGGGGGTTGCCGCCCGGCGCCGCAAGGCAATGGGCCGTCTGGCCCAGCGACGCAAGGCAATGGGCCTGACCCAAGAACAGCTGGCCGCGCAGCTCGGCGTGGAGCGCACCACCGTGGCGCGATGGGAACGCGGCGAGAACCAGCCAATGCCGTGGCTGCGGCCCAAGCTGGCTCGGGCGTTAGCCGTCTCGGCTGATCGCCTCGAGGAATTACTGGTTGTCGGCGGCTCGACGGCCAGCCGGCAAGGCCAGGCAGCGGTGCCGCGACAGCTGCCGGCGACGGTTGATTTCACCGGCCGGATCGCCGAACTGCAGGCGCTGACCGAGATCCTCGACGACGCCAGCGCCGGTACTCCGGGCACGGTGGTGATTTCCGCTATTGGCGGGACGGCTGGGGTAGGCAAGACCGCGCTAGCCGTGCACTGGGCCCACCAGGTCGCCCGCCGATTTCCGGACGGACAGCTGCATGTGAACCTGCGCGGCTATGAATCCTCCGGCACGCCGGCAACGGCCGCCGACGCGATCCGCAGCTTCCTGAGCGCCCTCGGCGTTCCGCCGGAACGCATCCCGGCCAGCCCGGAGGCTCAGGCCGGCCTGTATCGCAACCTGCTAGCAGACCGCCGGATGCTGATCGTGGCCGATAACGCCAGGGATGAGCAGCAGGTCCGCCCGCTGCTGCCCGCCAGCCCTGGCAGCCTGGTCATCGTGACGAGCCGCAGCCAGCTGTCCGGGCTGGCCGCCGCCGACGGGGCAAGGCTGCTGACCCTCGACGTCCTGAGCCACGCTGAGGCCGTGCAGATGCTGACCGCCCGACTCGGCAGTGACCGCGCCGCCGCGGAGCCCGCTGCAGTCGACGAGATCGCCGGCATGTGCGCGTGCCTCCCGCTCGCGCTGGCCGTCGCGGCGGCTCGCTGCGCCGTCCGCCCCCGGTTCGCGCTTGGCGCCCTGGTCACCGAGCTCGCCGACATCGGCGGTCGTCTGGACGCGCTAGATGCCGGCGACCCGGCCACCAGCGTTCGTGCCGTGTTGTCCTGGTCCTACCGGAAGCTCGGTGCTGAGCCAGCCCGGATGTTCCGACTGCTGGGGCTGCATCCAGGGCCCGATATTTCTGTCGCCGCCGCGGCCAGCCTTGCCAACTGCGATCAGCCCCAGGTCCGCCGTCTGCTGCGCGAACTGGACCGCGCGCATCTGATTGCCGAGCACGTCCCCGGCCGGTACGCCTTCCACGACCTGCTGCGCGCCTTCGCCGCAGAACAAGCCCACCATTTCGACAGCGACGCCGACCGCCGCGAGGCCATCGGCCGCGTCCTCGACCACTACCTGCACACTGCTGCCGAAGCCGTCGGCCTGCTGAACCCGATTGAGCCAATCGTCCTCGCCCCGCCGAGGCCCGGTGCCGCGCCCGAGCAGCCCGCCGATTACTCCCAGGCCCTGGGCTGGTTCGAAACTGAGTACCAGGTCCTGCTCGCTGCCGTGAACCTTGCCGCAGAACTCGGATTCGATACCCACGCCTGGCAGCTCCCCTACGCCATGACGCCCTTCATGCGACGTCGCGGGCGCTGGCAGGAGTGGGCTGCGAACCAGCGCACCGCGCTGGCCGCCGCGACCCGCTTGGGCGACACGGCCGCGCAGGCCCTGTCCGGCCGCATCCTGGGGATGGCCTGCGTCGGGCTAGGCGACGATGATCAGGCTCGCCGCCACTACATCGACAGCGTCACTCTCTACCAGCAGCTCGGCGACCGGCTCGGCGAGGCCAGAATCCAGACGGGTCTTGGCGGGCTGGCCGAGCGCCAGGGCCGCTACGCCGATGCGCTCGGGCTCGCTCAGCGAGCGCTGCGCCTGTTCCGGGCTATTGGTGACAAGACGGCAGAGGCCGAAGCACTCAATGACGTCGCCTGGTACTACGACCTTCTTGGCGAGTACAGGCAGGCTCGTGAGTTCTGCCGGCAGGCACTCACCTTGTGCGCCGAAACGGGCCACCGCAGGGCAGAGGCGTTTGTCTGGGACAGCCTTGGATACGCCGAGCATCACCTGGGCAGCCTCGCCGAAGCCGTGGCCTGCTATGAGCGCGCGCTTATCCTGCACCGAGATGCCGCAGACCGCCTTCGTCAAGCCGAGACGCTCACGCACCTCGGTGACGCGCGCCTCGCCGCCGGCGAGCGGGCCGAAGCCCGGGAGGCCTGGCAGCAGGCGCTGGCCATCCTCGAGGACCTCCAGCACCCCGACGCGGACCAGGTCCGGGCCAAACTCGCCGGCGCCGACCGGAGTTCGTCAGCGTAAGGACGAGTCGCTCGGGCGCATCGCCGCGGCCTACCGAGCCGCCTCCGTGGTGAGGTCGGCCAGATGCGTGCTGGCCGACTCCCTGGCCCGCAGCACATAGGTCGAGGCAAAGCCGATACACAGCAGCGCGAGGGCGTAGTAAGGAGCCTCGATCGTCGGACTCGTCACCTTGTAGAACGAGCCGAAGATGGCGCCGCCGGTGATCACGATGCCCACGACGGCCGACACGACGATCGAGACCCTCCGCCGGGACGTGGCGAAGCTGCGCAGCGAGCCGACGCACATCAGCAGGTACACCACGACCAGCGCGAACCCGCCGAACGTGGAGCCCCAGGCGAAGAGCGCGAAGTAGTGCGGCGTGGCCGGCAGCGCGAACAAGCTCGTCCAGAACTGGTTGATGAGCAACACCACGATCGCGGCACCGATCACGAAGGCGCCGGCCCCGAGCGGCGAGCCATGGCGCTTGGACGTTCTTGCCAGGGGAGCCGGGATCCGGCGGTCACGGGCCATTGCGAAGATCCCGCGCGACGCGGACACGGCACACCCGATGGCGACCGCGAGCATGTCGAACAAGACGACAAGCTCGAGCAGCCGGTCGATCCAGGTGCCGCCGTACCCGCCGGCACTCTTGGCCGCGCCGAGCGCGAACAGCGGCGCCGACGCCGCCGCCGTGATCGCCTTGAGGCTGTAGTGGAAGCCGGCTACCTCCACGTACGTCGCGAGCAGGTAGATGGCGGTGGCGATGCCCGCGGTGGTCATGACCGCGATCGGGATCTCACGCCGCGGCTTGGGCGTCTCCTCGGCCAGGTTCGCCGCAGTCTCGAAGCCGACGAACAGCAGCACTCCGTACAGCACTCCGAAGAAGATCCCCGACCAGCCGTCGGCTGACGACGACGGCTCGAACGGCTTGACGCTGTTGGCCGAGCCGAGCTTCACGATGACCGTGATGAAGAAGATGGTCAGCACCACGATCGAGACCAGCGCGAGGGCCAGCTGGGTGCGGGTCGACAGCCGCACGCCGAAGTAAAGGATCGCGGCGATGAGCGCGATCACGATGGCCGTCCAGACCCAGGAGGGCAGCGGGCTCACCTTGAACTCCGAGGCGATCGTGCTCTGCAGGTAACCGCCGATCAGCAGCAGCAGGCCGACGAGCAGCACGACGACGCCGCCGTAGTAGAGCCAGCCGGCGGCGGTCCCGACCCGTTTGCCGAGGCCGCGGGTCACGTAGTCGTACAGCGATCCGGCCGCGTGCACTTCCTTGGCGTAGCTGGAGACGATCCAGCCGAGCGCGAACACGCCGACGCCAGCGATGATCACCGACAGCGGCGAGGCGACGCCGCCGCCCTTGCCGGAGGCGCTGATGACCCCGACCACGAGCGGGATCACGAACGCCGAGGAGAAGACCGGGCCCATGAACCCCACGGACTGAGCGATGACGTCGGGCAGCGAAAGGACCTTGGCCCCGAGGCGCTCGTAGCTTTCTGACTTCGGCATCACTATCTCCTCGACACTGCGGCGGCCGGTGGCCGGTCAGGCTGTCGTCGGTCAGGGTGTGCTGGTTTAGCTGGGCTGGCTTAGGCTGTGCTGGCTTAGGCTGGGATCCTCAGTAGTCGCTGCGCATTGCCGGCGAAGATCGCGGCGGTGTCGGCCTCCGGCAGCCCGAGCGCCTCGATGTCGGCGATGGTGTCCGCGACTACCGCCGGCCCGCCCAGGGGCATGTCAGTGCCGAAGAGGACGTGCGATGGGCCGAAGAACTCCACCGCGCAGCGCACCGCGTGGCTCGCGCCGAACAGCGCGGTGTCGGTGTAGAAGCGGCGGAAGTAGTCCAGGGACTCCGCGCTGAGCCCGGACATGATCAGGTCGCGGTCGGGGTCCTCCAGCGGTGAGGCAAGCCGGCCGGAGAAGTGCGGGATCATGGCCCCGGCGTGGTGAGCGATCACCTGCAGGCCCGGGTACCGCTCGAAGTAGCCCGAGTACACCAGCCGGGCCATGCAGACCGATGTCTCGTACGGCCAGCCGAGCGACCACCAGAGGCCGTACTTGGACCGGCTCTCGGTCGGATAGTCGGCCCAGATCTCGCTGCGCGTGGGATGGATCCACAACGTCCCGCGGCGGTCGGTCACGATCTGGAAGACGGGGTCAAATCGCTCATCGTCGAGCGGTCCGCCGCTGACGTTGGTGTACAGCTGCGCGCCGAGCGCGCCCAGCTCGACCATCGCACGATCGAGTTCGGCCGCGGCCGCCTCGGGGTCGCCCATCGGCAGCGCGGCGGTGAAGCCGACGAACCGGTCCGGGTACTTGCCCACCAGCTCGGCCATTTCATCGTTGACAAGCCGGGCCAGCTCCCGCGCTACCTGCGGCCCGCCGAGCTCCTCGACCGGCGGCACGGCCAGCGTCAGTACCTGGGCGTAGTCGCCGAACGGATCCATGACCCGCCACCGGGCCTCCAGATCGGTGAGCGCCGGATCCTCGCGGATCCACGGGCGGTAACCAAGAATGCGCTTGCTGACGTCCGTGCCTGCCGTAATCGACTCCAGCCGCCGCGTGTAGGCCGGCGGGAGCACGTGAGCAAAGGCATCGATCTTCCGCACAGTGCCTACTTTCGAAACTGTCGCGGGCGTCGCCACTGCCGGGATCGTATGGAAGCAAACGATCGGTGTCAAGGGTCTGGACAATGGCCTCGCGTCAGGCCCGGATGGCGCGGACCGGGAGGGCCTTGAGGCCATTGGTGAAATTCGACCGGATTCGGCGCGGCTCCCCCACCAGCTCGAACCTGGCGACACGGCGCGTCAGCGCGGCGAGGACCACCTGAACCTCCAGGCGGGCGAGGTGAGCGCCCAGACACAGGTGCGGACCGCCGCGGCCAAAGCTGAGGTGCCGGTTATCGGAACGACCCACGTCGAAGCGATCCGCGTCGGCGAACTCGGCGTCGTCCCGGTTGCCGGAGACATACCACAGCACGACCTTGTCCCCGGCGCGGATCGATGCGCCGCCCAGCTCGGCGCCGGCGGTCGCGGTCCGGCGCATGAAGTGCGTCGGGCAACTCCACCTCAGCACCTCCTCGGTCGCAGCGGCGAGCAGATCCGGGTCTGCGCGCAGCCGGTCCCACTCCTGCGGGTACTGGCAGAACGCGAGCACGCCCTGCGCGATCGCGATCCTGGTGGTCTCGTTCCCGGCGATGACCAGGATCGAGAACAGGTTGTCCAGGTCGACTTCGCTGAGCGCCTCGCCGTCGACGCGCGCCATCAGCAGCCTCGAGAGCAGGTCGTCGCCCGGTTCCCTGAGCCGCTCGCGCACGATCTCACGGCCGAGGTCCCACAACTGCTTGCCGTACGGGCTGCGGAACGGGAACCGGCGGAAGGCGTCGGTGTCGTCCCTGCCCCACACCACGTCGGTGAGATCGGGATCGGTGTTGGCGATGAGCCGGTCACCGAGGTCGATGAACTGGTCCAGGTTCGCCTCGGGCAGCCCCATGACCTTGGCCAGTACCCGGATCGGCACTTCCTTCGCGACGGCGTCGACAAAGTCGAAGGGATCGTCGGAGAGGCCCGCGTCCAGCACCTGCTCGGTCAGTCCCTCGACGAAGTGCCGGTAGACGGCGACCGCCCGCTGCGAGAAGGTGCCGGTCATGATCTTGCGGAGCTTGGTATGCGCTGGCGGATCGGTGTCGATGATCGTGCGCCTGGCCGCCATGTCCTCGTCCGTGGGCTCCTCGAACGAGATCCCGCGCGCCGAGGAGAACGTCGCCACGTCCCGGCTGGCGCTGACGATGTCGGCGTAGCGGTGTACCGACCAGAAGCCGGAGTTTGGCGACTCCTCGTCAAACCACGCGACTGGCGCCTCGGTCCGCAGCCGCGCAAACTCCGCGTACGGCACGCCGCGGGCCCACAGGTCGAGGTCGGTCAGGTCGACGGCGGGCATGACATTTAGTTTGGCACCAAACGAGATGAGCCGGAAGAGCGTGGCTGCCACGGAGCTGAGCCCGTTCCCAAACTATGTGCCGTCGGCCTGGTCCTCCTCAACCGACCGGATGATCTTGCGCAGCAGCGACGCCAGCTGACCCTTCTCCCGCTCGGTGAGTGCCGAGCTGACCTGCGCCTCGCTCATGTTGAACGCGGGGAACAGCCGCTCGATGACGGCCAGGCCCTTCGGCTCGAGGCTGACCAGAACCAGACGGCCGTCCTCATCGTGGGCGCGCCGCCGCGTGAGCCCGCGCTTCTCGAGTGTCTTCAGCACGCCCGTCAGCGTTCCCTTTGTCACGCCCGCCTCGGCCGCCAGATGCCTTGTCTGCTGATCGCCCCAGATCCACAGCACAAACAGAACGGTGAACGCCGCCCACGACAGGTCCTCGTCCGCGAGGACGTTCCGCTCCATGTGATTGCGGATCACGTTGGCGGCGCGGTAGATGTTCGAGACGGCCGCCATCGCGGCAAAGTCCAGGTGCTGCTCGCCAATGCGGCTGCGGATATCGCGCTCGGCCCGCACCAGGTCGCTGGCGCTGCCGGCGGCCAGGCGACCGGGCATGGCTTGATCGTACGTGGCGCGGCCCCCAGCGCAACGGGTCGAGCCTTTGGTCAGTCGAACGCCGTTGTCGGCAAGTCGACGGCCGTGGCCCCGCAGTCGACCGCGATGATCGCGCCGGTGATCGCCGATGCCTGACCGCTGGCCAGGAACGCGATCACCGCCGCGACCTCCTCGGGATCGGCCGGCCTGCGCAGCGGGACCTGCGCCGTCGCCAGCGCGTAGGCGTCCTCCCGGCTAGCCAGGCCGTGCAGCCGCATCAGCTCGTCCATCTCCTCGTCGGCCATCGGGGTACGGACCCAGCCAGGGCAGACGACGTTCACGCGCACGCCGCGCGGCCCGAAGTCTCGCGCCATCGACCGGGCCAGCCCGATCAGGCCGTGCTTCGCGCTGACGTAGCCGACCGATTCCGGCGAGGCGGCCAGGCCCGCGATCGACGAGACGACGACGACGCTGCCGCGGCTCGCGATCAGGTCGGGCAGGCAAGCACGGGCGCTGACCAGGCAGGTCGACAGGTTCGCCCGCAGGCTTGCGGCCCAGGCGTCATCGGCAACATCGGCGGCCGTGCCCTGGCCGTGCCCGCCGGCGTTCGCGACCAGGATGTCGACCGGGCCGAATCGCTCGTGCACGGCCGCGACCACCCGCGCCATGTCGTCCGCCGAGGCCGCGTCGGCGGCCACCGCCATCGCCTGCTCGCCCTGGCCGGCGGCAACGCCGCCCACGCCCGCGGTCTGAGCCAGGCCCGCGGTCTGGGCCGTGCCCTCGGTCTCGGGCAGGCCCGCGGTCTGGGCCAGGCCCGCGGCAACCTCGGCTAGCGGCCCGGC